>NZ_JBWZCJ010000022.1:0-79780 GCF_059383535.1 Pseudarthrobacter sp. HLT1-3
CACGGGAAGGAATAACAAAATCCATCACGGACCTTTCCCCGCCCCGCACGCCAGGCCGCGGGCGACAGCAAACCTGTCACACAAGAGCCTGACACACAGGGAAACTTACGGCGCCCCCGAGCGTATCCGGCGATCTCGCGGACAGTCAGGGTAGTGGGGAGGGCAGTCAGGGTGTGAGGGAGGCCTAGATCGAGTAGGCCTAGATCGAGTAGCGCTCGTCCTCGTGGTCGCCGGGGTGGTCGTTGACCAGGCCCCCGGCGAGGGTGTTGCCGTCCTGCGGGTCGATCACGAGGAACGCCCCGGTGCGGCGGTGGTGCAGGTAGTTCTCCAGCGGCAGCGGCGCGGCGAGCCGCAGCTGGGCATGTCCAATGTCGTTGAGCTCCAGCGTGGAGGTCGGCTCGAGCTGGAAGTTGGTCAGGTCAAGCTTTCCCGTCACGTTCCGGACCAGGGCCTGGACCGTGCGGGTGCCGTGCTTGACCAGCACCTTGGCCCCCTCGCGGAGCGGTTTCGGCGAGAGCCAGCAGACCGCCGCGTACAGGTCGGCGGAGGCTTCCCGGATCGTCCCGGCGGCCGCGATCGTGTCGCCGCGCGCGACGTCAAACTCGTCCGCCAGGCGCAGCGCCACGGACTGCGGGGCCACGGCTTCGGTGAGCCGCCGTCCGGCGAAGTCGATGCCGGTCACCGTGGTGGTGCGCGGCGCCTGGCCCGGGGTGAGGACGCTGACCTTGTCCCCCAGTTTGACCGAGCCTTCGGTGATCTGGCCGGCGTAGGCGCGGTAGTCGCGGTAGCTGTCGACGTCGAGCCCGGCGGCGACGGCGTCGGGAGCCAGCGCCCCCTGCGGCCGGATGACGAGCTGGACCGGGAACCGGAAGCTCTCCAGGTGGCTTTCGAGTTCGTCCGCGGCCGGCAGGGTTTCGAGGACCTCGAGCAGGGCCGGGCCGTCATACCAGGGCGTCCGGTCCGAGCGGTCCACGACGTTGTCGCCGTCGAGCGCGGAGACCGGAATCACGAAAAGATCAGCGATGCCGCCTGTATTTGAATCGTCACGGCCGAGCCCGAGCTCGCGGCCGACCTTCTGCACGTCGGCCTCGATTTCGCGGAACACGGCCTCGCTGAAGCCCACCAGGTCGATCTTGTTTACGGCGACAATCACGTGGGCCACCCGCAGCAGCTGCAGCACGGAGAGGTGCCGGCGGGTCTGCTCGAGGACACCCTTGCGGGCGTCGATGAGCACGACGACGGCGTCCGCGGTGGACGCGCCGGTCACCGTGTTCTTGGTGTACTGCACGTGCCCGGGGCAGTCCGCGAGGATGAAGCTGCGGCGGTCCGTGGCGAAGTAGCGGTAGGCGACGTCGATGGTGATGCCCTGTTCCCGCTCGGCGCGCAGGCCGTCGGTGAGCAGCGCGAGGTCAATCGCTTGAGTGCCGGTGGCCCCGGACCCGCCGAAGCCGCGGTCCGCTGAGGTGCGGGCGACGGCGTCGAGCTGGTCGGCGAGGATCGCTTTGGAGTCGTGCAGCAGCCGGCCCACCAGGGTGGACTTGCCGTCGTCGACCGATCCGGCGGTGGCGAAACGGAACAGGGAAGCGTGCGCCAGGGGGGCCTCGTCGAGCAGGGCAGCCGCGCGGGCGGTGTCGATGTCAGTGCTCATTAGAAATAGCCATCCTTCTTGCGGTCTTCCATGGCGGCCTCGGAGATGCGGTCGTCCGCCCGGGTGGCACCACGTTCGGTGATGGTGGAGGCGGCAACTTCGATCACGACGTCGCGCACGGTGGCGGCGGCGGATTCCACGGCGCCGGTGCAGGACATGTCGCCGACGGTCCGGTAGCGGACAGTCTTGGTGATGACCTGCTCGTTGTCGCGGGGCTGGGAGACCTCGCCGACCGCGCGCCACATGCCGTCGCGGGCGAAGACCTCGCGGTCGTGGGCGTAGTAGAGGCCGGGCAGGTCGATGTTTTCGCGTTCGATGTAGCGCCAGACGTCGAGCTCGGTCCAGTTGCTGATCGGGAACGCGCGGACGTGCTGGCCCACGGTGTGCCGGCCGTTGTAGAGGTTCCACAGCTCGGGCCGCTGGTTGCGCGGATCCCACTGGCCGAACTCGTCGCGCAGGCTCAGGATCCGTTCCTTGGCCCGGGCCTTGTCCTCGTCGCGGCGGCCGCCGCCGAAGACGGCGTCGAACTTGTTGCGCTGGATCGCGTCCAGCAGCGGGACCGTCTGCAGCGGGTTGCGGGTGCCGTCGGCGCGCTCGGCCAGCTCGCCGGAGTCGATGAACTCCTGGACGCTGCCGACGACGAGCCTCAGTCCCAGCCGCTCCACGGTCCGGTCGCGGAACTCGATGACCTCGGGGAAGTTGTGCCCGGTGTCCACGTGCAGCACCGGGAACGGCACCTTGCCCGGCCAGAACGCCTTGGTGGCCAGGTGCAGCATCACCACGGAATCCTTGCCGCCGGAGAACAGCAGCGCGGGCTTCTCGAACTCGGCAACTACCTCGCGGATGATGTGGATCGCCTCCGACTCGAGGGTGTCCAGGCTAGAGAGGCGGGCCGGGGAACTCAGGCGGGCCTCCGCCGTCGACCCCGATGCCGCCCAGGGAGTGGCATCGGGCCTGTCGGAGCCGCGCGCATCGTCCGAAGGACGGATGCCGCGCGGCGAAGGGGCGGGGGCGGCATCAGGGTCGACGGCCACAGAAGTCTCAACATTGCTCATACGTGTAGTCCGCATTCTGTCTTGTCGGTTCCTGCCCAGCGTCCGGCGCGGGGATCGTCGCCGGGCGCCACCTTGCGGGTGCAGGGCTGGCAGCCAATGGACGGGTAGCCCTGGGCAAGCAGCGGGTTGACCGGGAGGAGGTTGTCGTCGGAGTACTGGACCAGCTGGTCGAAGCTCCAGGCCGCGACCGGGTTGACCTTGACCAGGCCGTTGGTCTCGTCCCAGGTGACCAGCGGGGTGTTGGTGCGGGTGGGGGCTTCGTCGCGGCGGACGCCGGTGAACCAGAGTTCGTAGCCGGCGAGGGTGCGGCGCAGCGGGGCCACCTTGCGCAGCGCGCAGCACTGGGCGGGGTCGCGGGCGAAGAGGTCCTTGCCGAGCAGCCGGTCCTGCTGCTCCACGGTGTTCTCCGGCAGCACGTCGACAACGTTGACATGCAGGTTCGCGGCGACCTCGTTGCGTGTGGTGTGGGTTTCCGGGAAGTGGTAGCCGGTCTCAAGGAAGAGCACGTCGACGCCGGGAAGCTGGTCCGCGACGAGCGCGGGAAGGACGGCGTCGGCCATGGAGCAGGCGACGGCGACGGCGGGCAGCTCGAAGTTGCGCACCACCCAGGCGATCACCTCGCGGGCCGGGGCGTCCCAGCCGAGCTCGGCGGCGCCGGCTTCGGCGATGACTTTGAGCTCGTCGTGGGTGCGGAGGTCTCGGGTCCGGGTCACTGCAGGTCACCCTCTTCGGCGGCGAAGGCCCACTCGGCGAAGGTCTGGCCCTCGGTGTGGTCGGCCACGAACTTCCGGACCACGCGTTCGACGTAGTTGGGCAGGTCGTCGGCCGTGACCTTGAGGCCGCGGACGGTGCGTCCGAGGCCCGCTTCCTCGCGGCTATTGGAAGCCAGCCCGCCGCCGAGGTGGACCTGGAAACCCGGGGTGGGGTCGCCGTCGGGCGTGGGCAGCATCATGCCCTTGAGGCCGATGTCCGCGGTCTGGATCCTGGCGCAGGAGTTGGGGCAGCCGTTGATGTGCAGCGACAGCGCCTGCGGGAGCTGCCCGGTCTCGACCAGGTCGGCGAGGCGGCGTTCCAGTTCGGCGACGGCGGTGGCGGCCGTGAGCTTGGTTTCGACGATCGCGAGCTTGCAGTATTCGATCCCGGTGCAGGCGATGGTGCCGCGGCGGAACACGGACGGCCGGGCGGAGAGGCCCAGGGCGTCGAGTTCGGCGACCAGCGGTTCCACCTGGTCCCTGGGCACGTCGAGGACGACGAGCTTCTGGTGCGGGGTGGTGCGCAGCCGCTGCGAGCCGCGGGCCTCCAGGGTGTCCGCGAGCTTCACGAGCTGGCCGCCGGAGAGGCGGCCGGCCAGCGGGGTGGCGCCGATGAAGAACTTGCCGTCCTTCTGCTCGTGCACGCCGATGTGGTCGCCCGGGGTGGAGGGCTTGGGCGCGGCCGGGCCGTCGTCGAGTTTGTAGCCGAGGTATTCGTCCTCGAGGACCTGGCGGAACTTCACCGGGCCCCAGTCGGCCAGCAGGAACTTCAGCCGGGCCTTGGTGCGCATGCGCCGGTAGCCGTAGTCGCGGAAGATGCTGGTGACGCCGAGCCAGACGTCGGCGGCCTGGTCGGGACGGACGAAGGCGCCGAGGCGCTTGCCGAGCATCGGGTTGGTGGACAGCGCGCCGCCGACCCAGAGGTCGTAGCCGATGCCGAGTTCCGGGTGGACCAGGCCCACCAGGGCGACGTCGTTGATTTCGTGCACCACGTCCTGGCTGGGGTGGCCGGTGATGGCGGTCTTGAATTTGCGCGGCAGGTTGGCCAGCTCCGGGTCGCCGATGAAGCGTTCCGCGAGTTCCTGGATCAGCGGCGTCGGGTCGATGATCTCGTCCCTGGCGATCCCGGCGACCGGGGATCCGAGGATGACGCGCGGGACGTCGCCGCAGGCCTCCGTGGTGGACAGGTCCACCGACTCGAGGCGGCGCCAGATTTCCGGCACGTCCTCGACCCGGATCCAGTGCAGCTGGATGTTCTGCCGGTCGGTGAGGTCGGCCGAGTCGCGGCCGAAATCGACCGAGATCTGCCCGATGACGCGCAGCTGCTCGGTGGTGAGGGCGCCGCCGTCGATCCGGACGCGGAGCATAAAGTACTTGTCCTCGAGCTCGTGCGGCTCAAGCGTGGCGGTCTTGCCGCCGTCGATCCCGGGCTTGCGCTGGGTGTAGAGACCCCACCAGCGGAAACGGCCGTGCAGGTCGGTGCCGTCGATCGAGTCGAAGCCGTGCTTGGCATAGACGGACTCGATACGCTCCCGGACGTTGAGGCCGTTGTCTTCCTGCTTCCAGGTTTCGTTGGCGTTCAGCGGCGCGGTGCCGTCCACTTTCCACTGCCCGTGCGGCTTTGCGGCGGGGCGGTTGGTGGGGCGCTTCGTACGGCCTGGGGCAGCCTGGTCCGCAGACGCTCCGGCTAGAGCTGTATCAGTCATGGATCGACTTTAGGGCGGGCCGTAATGCCGTCACAAAGGTCCGGAAACGCGGGGTCACCTAGGGCAACAAATCGTCACGAAGCATCGGCGAGCCTTGAAGTGGCGGAGCTCCTGTGCATGGCTGGGGGCCCGGCGGGCCTTGAAATAGCTGGGTTCGTGTGCATGGCCGGGGGCGTCAGGGGTGGGTCCGGCGCCGGCGTTCGACGTCGGCCGGCGGGCCTTGGCTTACGCGCCGGCCGCGAGGGCGGCGTCGTAGCGTTCCAGCGCGATTTCGGCGAGCACCGGCGACGGCAGCAGCGCCGCGGTGACGAGGTCCGCGCCGGCTTTGCCCAGCTGGTCGTGGAAAAAGCCCGGCGCCAACAAATAGGCGGCGATGACCACGCGGCCACCCAGATCCACCGCCCCGGCCGACTCCCCCGCACCCGCGCCGCCGGCGGCCTCCTCGCGGAGCATGGCCACGGCCTCGGGCACCGACGGCTTCGCGGACGCGCCGTACGCGGCCACAATCCGGTTGGAACGCAGGGCGCGGAGCTGGCCGGCGAGTTCCTCGACGTTCTGCGCGGCGGTGGGGTCGGAGGAACCGGCAGCGGCGAGGATGACGGCGTCGTTGTCGGTCACGCCGGACTCCCGGAGCCGCTGGTCCAGCAGCGCCGCGAGCCGCGGATCGGGTCCCAGCGGAGCTGCGGCCCGGGTGTCCGGCCGGCTCCTGACGGCCCGCGCGATGTCCACCTTCACGTGGTACCCGACGCTGAGCAGCAGCGGCACCACCACGGCGGTCTCCCCCGCTGGCAGGTCCGCCACAACAGCCGGCAGCTCGGGTTCCTGGACGTCGACGTAGGCCTCGCGGACGTCGAGGCCCGGCCGCAGCGCCGCGATCCCGTCGCGGAGGGCGTTGACTTCGGCGGCACCCGCGGCGCTGGAGGTGCCGTGGGCGCAGGCGATCAGGATGGGGCTATTCATAGCCGTTAGCGTAACCTTGGACCCGCCCCATCCGCGCCTAGAGATCCGACCGGGACCCTCCATGACTTTTTCCTTCAGCGTTGTCCTGGTCTGGCTGGACCTGGCGGGCGTCTTCTTCTTCGCGGTTTCCGGGTCCCTGCTCGCGGCCCGGAAGCAGTTCGACATCATCGGCTCCTTGCTGCTGGCCTCGGTGGTGAGCCTGGGCGGCGGCGTCATCCGCGACATCATCCTCAACGAGGGCCCGCCCGCGGCCTTCACCAACCCGGCCTATCTGGCACCGCCGCTGCTCGCCACGGTGCTGGTGTACTTCCTGTTCTCCAGCGTCCAGCGCTACACCTCGCTGCTGGTCCTGTTCGACGCCGGCGGCCTGGCCCTCTTCTGCATCACCGGCACGCTCAAGGCCCTGTCCGCGGGGATGAACCCGGTCGCGGCGGCGCTCCTCGGGGTCGCGACGGCGGTGGGCGGCGGGCTGCTGCGCGACATCACCGCCAATGAGGTGCCGCAGCTGTTCGATCCGAAGGACCTCTACGCGCTGCCGGCCTTTGCGGGGGCAGTCCTGACCGTCAGCCTGTCCCTCACCGGCTTGTTCAGCGTGGTGACCGCGGGTGCCGTAGCCGCCCTCGTTTTCGCCTTACGGGTCACGGCCTGGCGGCGTCACTGGCACGTTCCGCTGGCGGTCCGCGGCTGGCACCGTCTCGGCCTGGGCCCTGCGGATGGCGGGGCTAAGAATTAGCTAGGATGTGAACCATGACTGACATGTTCCTCGAGAAGTTCCGCGCGCTTGTTCCGAAGTATCTCGAAGACGAATGGCAGGAAGAGGATGGCCTCCCGACGGACGAGCTGGATGCGGCCCTCGCCGAGCACCAGTTCCAGGTGCCGCTGGTACTGCGGGAGTTCTACCTCGCGGTCGGCGGCTGCGAGGACATCATGGAGGCGTACCACTACTTCTGGGACCCCGAAGAGCTCGAAGTTGATGACGAAGGCTTCCTGATGTTCCTCGAGGACGAGGAAGAACAGTTCACCTGGGGATTCCGGGTCGGCGACCTCAGCGTCCCGGACCCGATCGTGTACCGGCGCAACAACGCCCGCGGCCAGTGGAAGAGCGAAGAGGGGACCTTCTCCGAGTTCGTCTTCGACATGTTCGAGTGGGCCTTCAACGACGAGGACGAGGACTAAGACCGGCTCGGCCTACAGGCGCTCGGCGGTCCGGGGCCACTTTGCCCGGGCTTCGGCGGTCCGGGGGCACTTTGCCCGGGCTTCGGCGGTCCGGGCACCGCGGAGTGGAGCTTGGCCGGTCCGGGGCCACTTTGCCCGGGCTTCGGCGGTCCGGGCACCGCGGAGTGGAGCTTGGCCGGTCCGGGGCCACTTTGGCCGGACACGCCGCTTGCTGGCCCAAAAATCGCCTGCTGAGGCCTCAAAGTAGCCCCGGGCGGCCTTCGCGACCCACCCTTCATTGACTGAACTCACCGGGGGTCAACAGTTCCAGCCCAACCATCCCCTCACCCCCTGGTGCGCCCGCAGGGTTCCCGATGGCCCAAGGCCCCTGCGGACCGCGGGCACTTTGACCCAGACAGGCCGTTTCCAGGTCCGAAAATCCCTCTGCTGACGCCTCAAAGTAGCCCCGGACGGCCGCCGCGACCCGCCCTTCATGGACTGGACTCACCAGGAGGAAACAGTTCCAGCCCGGCCATCGCCTCACCCCCTGCTGCGCCCGTAGGGTACCCGATGGTCCGAGGCTTCACTGCGTGGCTTGCCCGCCCAAATGCTTCGCGGCAGGGCGTTGGGTGAGGCCTCACTGCGTGGTTGGCCCGCCCAAGGCTTCACGGCAGGGCGCTGGGTGGCAAGGCTTCGCGGTAGGGCGCTGGGTGGTTCAACGCATCACGGCCTGGCGCTATGCGGTCCGTGGCTGCTGCAGTGGGAGGGCACATTGGCCAGGGACACGCCGCTTCCTGACCGGAAAAGCACCAACTGCGGCCTCAAAGTAGCCCCGGTCGGCCACCGCTAGGCGCCCGTCACGGGTGGAACGCACCATGGCGCCGCTGCTCCAGCACCGCGAGAACCTGGGCCATCATCCGCTCGGGGTGGTGGACGACCAGGTCGTAGCCGAACCTGAGAACCAGGTAACCTGCGACGACGCTCGCGTTGTTCCGCCCTCGGTCCTTCTTCACCTGGCGCGGTTCCAGATGCGATTCGCCATCGGTCTCCACAATGAGGCAGTCCTCAATGAGAAAGTCCACCTCCCCAACCCCGGGGATCTCCACGTGCCGCTGCACATGCAGCCCGGCCCGGCGGAAGGTGGTGTTGGCCAAAACTTCAAGCAGCGAATCGGCCCGTGGAATGACCAGGTCCAGCACTGACCTGGCTCGCGCGTTGCGATTGCCTCCGAGCTTCCCGCGGAGGAACGCCAGACTGATGTCACCCCGCCCCACGGCACACTGGACCATGACAAGAGCGTCCAGCTCCGGCAGACAGTGAAGTGCGTGGATCAGGACGTCGGCGAGTCCGGCCACGGGTAGCCACGGGTGCCGTGGGTGCCGGCAGCGGCCGTGTGACACCGAACCATACGGCGCCGCCCGATGCCCAACGCAAAGATGCAAGCGCCGGGCCGGTACCAACGTCCACAAACCGTAGTCCGGTGCGGCCGACAGGCAGGTGACCAACCCCTTCAGCTCGCGCGCGGCCCGGTGCACGCTTGAATCCTGCGGTAGTCCGTAAAGCCCGCGTCGGATCCTCACGATAGTGCCGTCCGCCACGGCAGTGGATAGCCCGTGGCGGCTGAGTCCAGCCCGGCCCAAATCAGCCGTGCTTGCCGTTCCGCCCCGTGAACTGAGATAGGTGGCTATGTTCATTCCGCCAATTTGCCGCGCTGGCGGTCCGTCGAGCCTGCCCCAGCTGGGCTATGTGGATAACTTCTCCAAACGATGGTGCGCCCGAGGGGCACTTTGACTGGAACACGCCGCCGCGCAGCCGGGAGAACTGCCTAATCCGCGGCGAAGTGCCCCCGCACCGCGCACGCCGAGTCCACGTCCGCCGTGGCCGCCCCACATCGAAGCCGAGCACTGGCACATGGCCAGGCAACCCGCGGAGCGGCCAGGCAACCCGAGGGGCGGCCGGGGGCACCTTGGACACGGACACGCCGCAGCGCAGACCTTCGAGCCAACTTAAGGACGCCCAAAGTGCCCCCGGAGGGCGGTCAGCCTCAGGCTACGAGTTCTGTGACAGCCAATTTACACAGAGGCTAGACAGCGTGACACTTCTGTCATAGTCTCGTTCATGGGTTCACTAAATGCCTCCGGTGGACCTGATGCGAACGGAGAAATGGCCCCGGTTCGACACAACGGATGACTCGGAACGTTATGAAGAACCGGGGCCATTCCGTTTAAGACGGGGACCCTACGGAGGCAGCACGGCCCAAAAAACGGGGAATCTTACGGGATGCAGCACCGCCGAACGAGCCAGCACCCCACGAGCGGCAGCCCAGCGGGCCGCCCACCCCAGAAGAATCAGCTGGCGCGGTCCACCACGGCCAGCGCGAAGTTGGTCAGCGAATCCTTGACGACACCAGCGGGCAGCGGCGCGAGCGCGGCAATCGCTTCGTTGGCCCAGGCCCGGGCCACCACCCAGGATTCCGCCGTCACGGGGTGTTCCCGGAGGCCGGCGACGGCGGCGGCGAGGGCGTCGTCGGAGCTGAGGTCCCCGTCGATGAGCTTCAGGAGTTCGATGGCGGACTGGTCGCCGTCGTCGGCCCGCTTGCGCAGCAACAGCACCGGCAGCGTCGGCACGCCTTCGCGCAGGTCGGTGCCCGGGGACTTGCCGGACTTGACCTTGACGCCGGTGACATCGATGACGTCGTCGGCGAGCTGGAAGGCCACGCCCACCTTTTCGCCATACTCGACCAGCATCGGCTCGTAGCTTTCATCGGCGCCGGAGAAGATCGCGCCGAGCTGCCCGGAGGCCGCCACCAGCGAGCCGGTCTTGTCCGAGATGACCGAGAGGTAGTGCTCCACCGGGTCCTCGTCCGGACGCGGGCCCACGGTCTCGTGCAGCTGGCCCAGGCACAGCCGCTCAAAGGTGCGCGCCTGGATGCCGAGCGCGCGGGAACCCAGTTCGGAGACCAGGATGGACGCGCGGGCAAAGATCAGGTCGCCGGTCAGGACGGCAACGGAGTTGCCCCAGATCTCGTGCGCCGTGGGGGCACCGCGGCGGAACGGCGCGGAATCCATCACGTCGTCGTGGTACAGCGTCGCCAGGTGCGTCAGTTCGACCACGACGGCGGCCTGCACGACGGCGGGCCGGGCGGCGTCGCCCAGGTGGGCGCAGAGCAGTGTCAGCAGCGGCCGGATGCGCTTGCCGCCGGCTTCCACTAGGTGGCGCGACGTCGCGTCAGCCAGCGGATCGGAGTTGGCGATGGCCTCGCGCAGCTTCTTCTCCACGCGGGCCAGGTTGGTGGTGATCGCAGGCCCCAGCTCGGGGTCGCCGGCGATCGCGGCGAAGCCGGCCGGCAGCTGCAATCCGGTGGCGATCGCGGTGGTGTTGAGGTCGGGCTCAGAGCTCGGCAGGCCGTGTCCGGCGTGCGTCCAGCTGTGGTCTGCAGAGTTGGTCACGGGTTAACCCTAACTTCTGTTGCGGAAACCGCGGAGTTGGTGCCGGACTGCGGAGAGCCTCCGGTGTTGGACGTCGCCGGGACCAGCGATTCCAGCAGCCGGATCACCCGGTCCTCGAAGCCTTTGGCCGCGGGATCGGTGAGGTTGGCCAGCAGCCGCACCACGAACCGCATCAGCACAGGAATGGGCATGCCCGTCCGGAGCGCCAGTTTCATCACGGCCGGCTTGCCGATCAGGGCAGCGAAGGCCCGGCCCAGGGTGAAGTGCGACCCCCACTGGTCCCGCACGTAGTCCGCGTACCGCGCGAGGTGCGCGTCGGCGGCCCGGGAGGCTTCCGTCCCGGTCCCCCACCCGGCCGACGCCGAGCGGGCGGCGCCGTCGATGATGAACTCGGCCGCGAACCGGGCGGACTCCATGGCGTAGGAGATGCCCTCGCCGTTGAACGGCGAGACCATGCCGCCGGCGTCGCCCAGCAGCAGCAGCCCCGGTGAGTAGTGCGGGGTGCGGTTGAAGCCCATCGGCAGCGCGGCGCCGCGGATCTCGCCGACCTGGTTTTCCGGGGTGAAGCCCCAGTCCGCGGGCATCCCGGCGGTCCATTCGCGCAGGACCTGCTTGTAGTCGAGCTTGCCGAATTCCTTGGACGAGTTCAGGATGCCCAGGCCCACGTTGGAGGTGCCGTCGCCGACGCCGAACACCCAGCCGTAGCCGGGCAGCAGCTTGCCGTCGCGGCCGGGGAGCTCCAGCCAGCCTTCCATCCAGTCGTCGTCGTGCCGCGGGCTCGTGAAGTAGGTGCGGACGGCGACGCCGAGCGGCCGGTCGTCGCGCTTCTGCATGCCGAGCGACACGGCGGTACGGCTGGAGTTTCCGTCCGCGGCGAGCACGACGTCGGCGCTGAAGTCGCGAGTCTCCCCCGTCTTGCGTCCGGACTCGTCGAGCAGCGCGGCGCGGACGCCGGTGACGCGGCCGGCGTCGTCGCGCAGTGCCTGCGTGACGCTGTGGCGTTCCAGCACGACGGCGCCCGCGGACTGGGCGTGCCGGGCCAGTTCCTCGTCGAAACCGAGCCGGGTCCGGATCAGCCCGTACTGCGGGAAGTCGGAGACCTCGGGCCAGGGAAGTTCGATGCTGCGGCCGCCGGCGAGCAGGCGCAGGCCCTTGTTGCGGCGCCAGCCGTCGGCTTCGGGGTGCGGCAGGCCAAGCTTCTGGATCTCGCGGACCGCCCGCGGCGTGAGGCCGTCGCCGCAGACCTTTTCACGCGGGAAGCTGGTCTTCTCCAGCACCGTCACGTCGATGCCGGCCCGGGCGAGGTAGTAGGCGGCAGTGGATCCGGCCGGACCTGCGCCGACGATCAGTACGTTCACAGCGTCGGTGGGCTAACGCGCGGGCCGAGTGATGTTGCGTCGCAGCTTCGCCACCGGTCCGGTGTGGGCGGCCAGCGCCGCGGCGGACGCGGACGGGCCCGCGGCAGCGCCCGGCTTGACCGCGCGGTGCACGGCGACAATCCCGCCGCTGAGGTTGCGGTAGGAGACGTCGTCCCAGCCGGCTTCCTGCAGCCAGGCCGCGAGGTGGTCCTGGTCCGGCCAGGCGCGGATGGACTCGGCGAGGTAGACGTAGGCATCCGGGTTGGAGGAGACCTTGACGGCGATCGCGGGCAGCGCGCGCATCAGGTATTCGGTGTACATGGTGCGCCACAGCGGCACCACGGGCTGGGAGAACTCGGCAATGACGAGCTTGCCGCCCGGCTTCGTGACCCGGAGCATCTCGGCCAGGGCCTTCTTCGGCTCGTTGACGTTGCGCAGGCCGAAGGAGATGGTGCTGGCATCAAAGGTGTTGTCCGCGAAGGGCAGGCGCGTGGCGTCACCGGCGATGAAGTCGATGTCGGGGCGGCGGCGCTTGCCGACCTTGAGCATGCCCAGCGAAAAGTCGCACGCGATCACCTCGATGCCGGCGTCGGCATACGGTTCGCTGGAGGTGCCGGTGCCGGCGGCGAGGTCGAGCACCCACTGCCCCGCCGACACATCCATGGCTTCGACGACGACCTTGCGCCACCGACGGGTCTGCCCCATCGACAGGACATCGTTGACGACGTCGTATTTGGGGGCGACGTCGTCAAACATCGTGGCTACTTCGTCCGGACGCTTATCCAAGGATGCTCGGTTCACCCTGACATTGTCTCAAATGATCAGCACACGCCCTAACTGGGCCCCAACACGCCCAACCGTGCCCTGAGCGGGGCTGGCGCCGGGCCTGAGCAGGGCCGGCGCCGGGCCTGAGCCGGACCCGCCCGCGCCCTGAGCGGGGCCTCCGGCGGTCCGGGAGTAGTGTGGTCTCACTATGACGAGCACGTTCCGTACCCTGACAGTCCCCCTCGATGCCGAATCATTCCCCGGGGGGCTGCCGTCGTTTCTGGTCCGGGACGACCTGCTCTGCTGGACCCGCCGCGAAGCCGGCCTGGTCGGCTTCGGCGAAGTGGCCCGCTTCACCGCCACCGGGCCCGACCGGTTCCTCGAGGCGGACATCTGGTGGCGCCACCTCGTCCTCGAGGCCGAGATCGAGGACGCCGTGGAGTGCCCCGGCACCGGCCCCGTCGCGTTCGGCTCGTTCGCCTTCTCCAAAGCCTCCGCCCACGAATCGCGGCTGATCGTGCCCGAAATCGTCGTGGGACTGCGGGACGGCAAGGGCTGGCTCACCCAGTTGACGTTCGACGACGGCGACCTCACCGAAGCGGGCGCCCGCGCCGCGCTGGACCGCTGGCTCGGGACACCCGGCGCCGGGCGCGGAGCGGACCCGGCACCTGAATCAGACCCGGGCGAGACCGAGACCGCTGCCGCGGCGCGGGAGGCGTCGCTGGTCGGCAGCTCCGCCGGGCACGGCACTCCAGCCGCCACACGCACCCGGGCCGGCGCCGCCGTCGTGCGCCCGTTGACCCTGGCTGCCGGCGCGACGCTGCACACCGGCTCGCTGAGCGAGGAAGATTGGAAGGCCGCCGTGGCCGCGGGGGTGGCCGAGATCCGCACCGGCGCGCTCGAGAAGCTGGTGCTGGCCCGCGACATCGTCGCCACCGTCCCGGCCGGGGTGAACGCCGCCGAGATCCTGCGCCAGCTCGCCGTCCGCTACCGCGAATGCTGGACCTACGGGGTCGACGGGCTGGTCGGCGCCACACCCGAGATGCTGATCCAGGTGGAGGGCCGCACCGCGCAGGCCCGCGTCCTGGCCGGCACCCTGGACCGCCGCGACGCCGACGGCATGGCCGGCTCGCCGCTGGAGTTCGCCGAGCGCGTGCTCGCCGGATCCGAGAAGCAGCGGCACGAACACGACATCGCCATCCAGTCGCTGACCACCCAGCTGGCCCCGTTTTCCGAAGCGATGAACGCGCACAGCGAACCCTTCATCCTGGAGCTGCCCAACGTCTGGCACCTCGCCTCGGACGTGAAGGCGGAGCTGGCCGAGGTGGAGGGACATGTCCCCACCAGCCTCGCCCTGATCAACGCCCTGCACCCGACGGCGGCGGTCTGCGGAACCCCCACCACCGTGGCGGGCGCGCTGATCCGCAAGCTCGAGCACCTGGACCGCGGCCCCTACGCCGGACCGGTCGGCTGGCTCGACGCGGCCGGCAACGGGGAATGGGGCATCGCGCTGCGCGGCGCCGTCATCGAGTCCCCCACCACCGTGCGGCTCTACGCGGGCTGCGGCGTCGTCGAGGGCTCCGTGCCGGAAGCCGAACTCGCGGAAACCTGGGCGAAGTTCCGTCCGATGCTGGAGTCGCTGGGCATCAGCAGCTAGAGTCCGGAATAGCAGACACCGCGCCCGGATTGGGGCTTGCGCTAGGGTCATCGGTAGTTATCCAATGGTAAAACTAAGTTTCCTGTGATGCACATCTCGTTTTCGGCGTTACACTATAAGCCGACTAAGTCACGTCTCTCCCGCAACAAGAGGTAAGAAACCATGCAGCTCAAGTCCCTCGCCACGGCAAAGGTGGCCGCCAAGGCAGTCGCCCTCCTCGCCGTCGGCGCCCTCACGCTCACGGCCTGCGGCGGCAGCTCCACCCCCGCAGCCTCCTCCGAAGGCGGCGTGCAGCTCATCAACGCCGGCAAGCTGACCGTCTGCTCGGACGTGCCCTACGAGCCGTTCGAATTCCAGAAGGACGGCAAGATCGTCGGCTTCGACATGGACATCGCCGCCGAGGTGGCCAAGGACCTGAAGGCCGAGCTCAGCGTCGTCGACAGCTCCTTCGAGGCCATCGAGACCGGTACCGCCCTGACCCAGTGCGACGTCTCCATCTCCTCGGTCTCCATCACGGACACCCGCAAGGCCGTCATGGACTTCTCCAGCCCGTACATGGACGATGACCTGACCCTGGTCGCCACCGCGGCTTCCGGGATCACGAACGTCGACGGCGCCAAGGGCAAGAAGGTCGGCGTCCAGCAGGCCACCACCGGCGCCAAGTATGCCGCCGAGAAGGGCCTCGACGCCCAGCAGTTCGAGGATTCCGGACTCCTGGTCCAGGCCCTGCAGGCCGGCACCATCGACGCCGCCCTGGGCAACCAGTCCGTCCTCGGCTACGCCATCAAGGACGACCCCAAGTTCAAGCGCGTGGAGGACTACACCACCGGCGAGAAGCTCGGCATCTCCATCAAGAAGGGCAACACGGCCATGGCCACCCAGATCAACGGCACGCTCAAGCGCCTGACCGACGACGGGTCCCTGAAGAAATTCGAGACCACCTGGTTCGGCGAAGCCACCAAGTAACGCCCCGGCCTGAGTCCGCAACAGTCGAGGCCCCGTACCGCTGGATGACAGTCCGTACGGGGCCTCAACTGCGCAAACCGAATGTGAGAACAGCATGGCAATGACCGCACGTCAACGAGCCAGAGTCAGCCTGTACATCCAGGCCGGAATCTTCGTGGTGGCCCTGGCTGCCCTGATCCTGGCCACGGACTGGAAGACCATCGGCACCAGCGTCTTCAACTTCGCCAAGATCGGGCCGATGTTCCCGGACATCTTCCTGGTGGGCCTGAAGAACACCCTGATCTACACCGCCCTGGGCTTCATCGTGGGCCTGTCCGGGGGTCTGCTGCTGGCCCTGATGAAGCTCTCCTCGTTCCCGCTGTACCGCTGGCTGGCCACCGGTTACATCGAGTTCTTCCGCGGCATCCCAGCGCTGCTGGTGTTCATCGCGTTCGGCTACGGCGTGCCGCTGGCCTTCGGTGTCTCCTGGAACGTGACCGTGGTGGTCATGGTCTCACTCGGCATGGTCGCTGCGGCCTACATCGCCGAAACGCTGCGCGCCGGCCTGCAGGCGGTGCCGAAGGGCCAGCTCGAAGCCGCCCGGTCGCTGGGCATGCCGCAGTGGCGGGCCATGGTCTCGATCGTCATCCCGCAGGCCTTCCGGATCGTGCTGCCGCCGCTGACCAACGAGGTCATCCTGCTGACCAAGGACTCCTCGCTGATCTACGTGCTGGGCCTGACCGCATCGCAGTACGAGCTCACGAAGTTCGGCCGCGACGGCATCTCCAGCCTGGGCGCAGGCCTGACCCCGCTCCTGGTCGCCGGCGCCTTCTACCTGGTGATCACCATTCCGCTGAGCCTCCTGGCCCGGAAGTTCGAAAGCCGCTCCGCGCGGACGAAGCGATAGGCAGGACAGTCATGAACGACGTCGAACAGAACGCCCCCGGCCGCAGCGGTGCCGTCCACGCCGCCGGAGTCTCCATCAAGGACCTGCGGAAGTCCTACGGCTCCAACGAGGTCCTCAAGGGGATCGATCTTGAGGTTGCCCCCGGCGAGGTGGTGTGCCTGATCGGGCCCTCGGGCTCGGGAAAATCCACCCTCCTGCGCTGCGTGAACCTGCTCGAACAGCCGAACCAGGGCACGATCCACGTGGGCGGTTTCGAATCCACCGACCCGGATGTGGACATCGACAAGATGCGCCGCAAGGTGGGTATGGTCTTCCAGCAGTTCAACCTCTTTCCGCACCTCAGCGCGCTGCAGAACTGCACGATCGCGCAGACCAAGGTGCTCAAGCGCAGCCAGGCCGACGCCTCGGCGGCCGCCATGAAGAACCTCGAGCGGGTCGGCCTGGGACACCTCGCCGACCGTTTCCCGGACGAGCTCTCCGGCGGGCAGCAGCAGCGCGTGGCCATTGCCCGGGCGCTGAGCATGGACCCCGAGCTGATGCTCTTCGATGAGCCCACGTCGGCGCTGGACCCGGAGACGGTGGGCGATGTCCTGTCCGTGATGCGGAACCTGGCCCGCGAAGGCATGACCATGCTGGTCGTGACCCACGAGATGGGCTTCGCCCGCGAAGTCGCCGACCGGGTCGTGTTCATGGATGGCGGCGTGGTCGTGGAGGAAGGCGTCGCCGAACGGGTCATCAGCGCCCCCGTCCACGCCCGCACCAAGGAATTCCTCCGCCGCGTGCTCGACCCGACCCACATCGACATCACGGAGTAGGCCCCTGGGCGCGCCGTGCGATTTCCGCGCGGCGGATCACACCCGGCGACGCGGAAAAGCCCTGGCGCGACGCGTCGGAGCACTCCCGAGGTGCTGCCTGCGCGGCGCATTTCGCCTGGCGACGCGCAAAAGCCCTGGCGCTACCGGAATTCGGCAGCGCCGGGGCTTTTGCGCGTCATGAGCTGGACTGCGCGTCGCTGCCACCGGATCGAACGTCCACGACGGCGGGTACGCCCGCACCAGGGAACTCCTCCGCCGCGTTCTCGACCCGACCCACATCGACATCACGGAGTAGGCCCTGGGCGCCCGCCGCCGCAACGCGTCGGAGCACTCCCGAGGTGCTGCCTGCGCGGCGCATTTCGCCTGGCGACGCGCAAAAGCCCCAGCGCTACCGGAAATCGGCAGCGCCGGGGCTTTTCCGTGTCATGAGCTGGATTGCGCGTCGCTGCCACCGACTGAACGTGCCCGACGGCGGCGCGCACCCGCCGCATCACGGAGCCGTCCCGTGACCTACCGCTTCTTCAGGAGGCGCTCGACGCGCGGTTTGACCTCGGTGGCCAGCAGGGTGAGGGACTCGAGGAAGTGCTCCTGGGGAAGGCCGCCGATGTCCATCTGGAGGAAGTGCCGCATGTGCCCCATGTGGCCGTGCAGGTCCACGATGCGCTGGGCGATTTCGTCCGGGTCCCCCACGTAGTAGGCGCCGGGGAAGTCGGCCTGGGCCAGGAACTGCCGCTGGTCCGGCGCCGGCCAGCCGCGGAGTTTGCCCATTTCCAGGTTCAGGTTGTACCAGCCGGGATAGAACCGTTCCAGTGCTTCCTTCTTCGTCGGGGCGATCAGTCCGAGGGCCGCCACGGAGACTTTGATGTTCCCTCCGGAGTGTCCGGCCTGTTCGGCGGAGGCCCGGTAGAGGTCGGCCAGCGGGCCGAACCTGGCGGGGGCACCGCCGATGATGCCGTAGGAGACGGGCAGGCCGAGCTTTCCGGCGCGGACCGAGGACGGGGCACTGCCGCCGGTTGCCAGCCAGAGGGGCAGTGTGCCCTTGACCGGCCGGGGCACGACAGCCAGGTCGTGGATCTCAGGCCGGACGGTCCCCGACCAGGTGACGGCTTCGGTTTCGCTGTTGTTGATGCGCATCAGCAGGGCGAGCTTTTCCGCGTAGAGCCGGTCGTAGTCGCCCAGGTCGTAGCCAAAGAGCGGAAAGGTCTCCACCGACGATCCGCGGCCGGCGGTGATCTCCACCCGACCGCCACCGGAGACGGCGTCGGCGGTGGCGAACTGCTGGAATACCCGGACCGGGTCGTCGGTGCTGATGATGCTCGCGCCGCTGCCGAGCTTGATCTGTTTCGTTGCGCCGGCCGCTGCGGCGATCACAGTTCCCGGTGAGGAGGCGGGCATTTCCAGGGTGTGGTGTTCGCCCACTCCGAAGTAGTCGAGCCCTGCCTGGTCGGCATGGACAATCGCTTCGAAGAGGTTGCGGATCGCTTCGGCGGTGGTCCGGAGGCTTCCGTCGGGGTTTCGTGGGGTGTCGCCGAAGCTGTAGGCGCCGAGTTCCATGATGTTCTCCTGGGTGCAGGGTGTGAGTGGGTGGACGCCGGTGACGTCATGACGCCGCGGTGAATTTGTCTTCGAGGCAACGGCCGCCTGGGGTCATCATCCACGCGCCGGTGATCATTACTGCGCCGGTGGCGGCGAAGACGAAAATGGTGATCCAGCCGCCAGTGAGCGAGAAGATGCTTCCGCCCAGCGGGGCCGCGGTTGAACAGGGAGATAACCAGCGGGGAGGCGCAGCGTTCATCGCCGGGTTCCCGGCGCGCCGGGCGAATCAGGTGTTGTTGGCGTCCCGCAGTTCCGACATGGCTTCTGCCACCACCCGGGCACGTTCCTCGCCCAGGATGTCGACGAAGGCAGCACGGACGAGGCCGGCCGCAAAGCAGGCCAGCTCGTTGGCGGTTTCCTTGCCCTGCGCACTGAGCTCAAGGTAGACGACGCGACGGTCTTCGGCGCAGGGGCTCCGCTGGACCAGGGAACGCCTGGACAGCCTGTCGGCGATCTTGGTGAAACCGCCGCTGCTGAACGCGACTTCCCGGGCCAGTTTCGCCATCGGCATCCGCTCACCGGGAGTGCGGACCAGCCGCAACAGAGTCTCAGCTTCGGCCGGCTCGAGGGCGAAGACCGAAGAGACTTCCGCGTGCACCTTCTTGTTGGTGGCCTGGAAACCTTCGATGACCAGACCCCACTGCAAGATAACGTCCAGATCCCCGCTGGTTGGGGAATGGTTCTGCTCGGTCAGCATGGTCTCCCTCTCCATGCCCATAATACCCATCACGTAAATTCTTTCCTCACAAAATATTGCAGCAGCGGCGGCCTATTGCCCTTAGGCGAATGCCGGTGCTGTCGACGGGCGGGTGGCCCGCCGACAGCACCGGCATTCGCGTGCGGGAGTCTTAGGCGGCGACTGATGCTTCGGCGCGGACGGCTTCGAGGGCCTTGGTCCACGGCACGAGCTGGTCCAGGACCGGGGCCAGGGAAGCGGCCTGAAGTTCGCTGGGCTTGAAGACCGAGAAGTTCTCGAAGTCGGTGAAGAGGGAGAACATGCCGGTCTTCTGCACGTGGGCGATCTGCAGTTCGGAGAGGATGCCACGCAGGTGCTCGACGGCGCGGACCCCGAAGGCGGAGCCGTAGGAAACGATGCCGGCGGCCTTGTTGGCGAACTCGGCGTTCAGGTAGGACAGGGCGTTGGCCAGGGCCGGGGTGACGGAGTGGTTGTACTCGGGAGTGATGAAGACGAAACCGTCGAACTCGGCGATCTTGGCTGCCCAGGCGATCGTGTGGTCGTTCTGGTAGTTCTGGTAGGCGGCCGGGTAGGCCTCGTCCAGCATCGGCAGGTTGAAGTCGGCAATGTCGACGAGCTCGAACTGTGCGTCGGTGCGCTCCTGTGCCTGCGCGAGAACCCACTCGGCCACGCCGATGCTGTTGCGGCCGGGACGGGTGCTGCCGGTGACGATGGCGATCTTAGTCATGAACTACTCCTCTGGGCGCCGCGGATACTTTCCGCAATGCTTCAAGCTTCAATAGTATTCTAGAAAGATATTTCTGTAAATACTATCGACGCCGTCGCCTCTCGGGGCCGGAGGTGCCCGGTGAAAGGATGAGGGTGATGAGACATCCGGATCGGGGCACGCCGAGTAAGACGGCAGGCGGATCCCGGCACCTTCCACAGAAGGAACGCATGGAGATTGAAGATGTTGATCTGCTCGTCGTCGGCGGCGGGAAAGCCGGGAAGACCCTGGCGATGGACCTGGCCAGATCCGGCCGAAAAGTCGCGATGGTGGAACGCGCGATGATCGGCGGGACCTGCATCAACGTGGCGTGCATCCCCACCAAAACCCTCATCAACAGCGGCCGGGTCTTGAAAACCATCCGCCGGACCGCCGAATTTGGCATCTCCGGGGCCGATAACCCGCGGATGGACCTCAAACTCCTGCGCCACCGCAAGGAAGACGTCGTGGAGACCATGGTCGGGGGCCAGCTGTCAGCCTTCACCGGGTCGGGCATGGACTTCATCCTCGGCGAGGCGAAGTTCGTCGCTCCCCGGACGGAGGAGGTGGTGATGAACGACGGCGGCGTGCGCACCCTCCGCGGGACCGACGTCGTGCTGAACCTCGGCACCGAACCGCTGCTTCCGCCCATCGAGGGCCCGGCGGAGTCGGTCGTGCAAACCAGCAACATCCTGCTGGAGCTGGAATCCCTGCCGGCGAGCATCGTCATCCTCGGCGGCGGATACGTCGGCTGCGAGTTCGCGGACCTGCTCAACATCATCGGCGTCGACGTCACCATCGTCCAGGGCGGCGGGCAACTGCTCGCCCGGGAGGACGCGGACGTTGCCGCCGCCGTCGAACAGAACTTCACCGACGCCGGCATCACCGTGCGGCTGGGCGCCCGGGCCCAGAAGATCGCCCGCGCCGCAGACGGCACCATCAGCGTCACGCTCTCCTCCGGTGAGACACTGACCGCCGACGACATCCTGGTGGCGGTCGGCCGCACTCCAATGACCGACGGCGTGAACCTGGAAGGTGCCGGAGTGGAACGGAACGACCGGGGCTTCATCAGAATCGACGAATACCTGCACACGACTGCCGACGGCGTGTGGGCAGCGGGCGACGCCGCCGGGTCGCCCCAGTTCACGCATGCATCCTATGACGACTACCGGGCCCTGAAGACCAACCGGGCGGCGAGGAGCGGCGACGGCCAGCCGCGCAGCACCGCCGGGCGGCTGATTCCCTACAGTGTCTTCACCACCCCGGAGCTCGGGCGGGTCGGCCTGAGCGAGCAACAGGCGTGGGACATCTGGAGGGATTCTGGAAGGCAGTCATCGACCGGGACACCAACAAGATCCTCGGCGCGGCCCTGCTCGGCACCGAAGCCAGCGAAACCATTGCGGTCATCCAGATGGCGATGCTCGCGGGGCTGGAATGCACCGTCGTCCGCGACGCCATCCTCACCCACCCGACCATGGCCGAGGGCCTGACGCTGCTGTTCACACCCGCCTACCTCGAAGACTGAGCGCCCCCGGGCCACCGCCCCGCGGAGCCCGCGGACCTGCATGCCCACTCAAAGGTTGACAATTCAACCAATGACCGGCAAACTTATATGCATATGCATGAACATTCCACCTTGCTTACCTTGAACCAGGAGAAAAAACCCATGACGATCGAACTCACCCCCGGCACCTGGACCCTCGACCAGGCCCACACCGAAGTAGGCTTCTCGGTCCGGCACGCCGGCATCAGCAAGGTCCGCGGCCAGTTCACCGAGGCCTACGCCACCCTGGTGGTCGGCGACACAGTGGGGACTTCCTCGGTCCAGGCAACCGTGCAGACCGCCTCGTTTGATTCCAACGACGACAACCGCGATGCGCACGTCAAGGGCCCGGACTTCTTCAACGTCGAGCAGTACCCGCACATGACCTTCAAGGCAGCCCAAGCCCAGGGCACCCCGGAAAACTTCAAGCTCACCGGTGACCTGACCATCAAGGACACCACCCTGCCGGTGGCCTTCGACGTCGAATTCGGCGGCGTCGCCGTGGACCCCTTCGGCGCCACCCGCGCCGGATTCTCCGCCACCGCGCAGATCTCCCGCAAGGCCTTCGGCATCACCTGGAACGCCGCCCTTGAGGCCGGCGGCGTGCTGGTCGGCGACAAGGTCACCATCACCATCGATTCAGCCTTCGTGCTTCCCGCCAGCTGATCCACACAAACCGGACCGCGGCCCGGGGCGCCTCAGCAGAGGTCCCAAGCCTGCACAATTACCAGCCGCCGGAACCCCCGGCGCGACCCTTAGGAGTACCCATGACAAACAACGTTCTCACCCTGGTCGGCAGCCTGCGCGCCGACTCCACTAACCAGAAGCTCGCCGAAGCGATCCAGCTGAACGCTCCCGAGCACGTTGAGGTTCTCATCCACGAGAGCCTCGGCAACATCCCGTTCTACAACGAGGACATCGACGTCGAGGGCCAGGTCCCCGCCGCCGCAGCCGCCCTGCGCGCCNCCTCCTGGTCACCCCGGAGCACAACGGCACCGTCCCCGCCTCGCTGAAGAACGCCATCGACTGGCTGTCCCGCCCGTACGGTGCCGGCGCCCTCTCCGGCAAGCCGACCGCCGTCGTCGGCACCGCCTTCGGCCAGTTCGGCGGAGTCTGGGCCCAGGAGGAGGCCCGCAAGGCCGTCGGCATCGCCGGCGCCCAGGTCCTCGAGGACGTCAAGCTCGCCGTCCCGGGCTCCATGGTCCGCTTCGCCGAGGTCCACCCCAAGGACGACGCCGAGGTTGTCGAGCAGATCAAGGGCGTCTTCGCCGCCCTGGAAGAATCCCGCACGGTCGCCGCAGCCTGATTCGCAGGCCCACCGGTTTTACCCAGAACGCCCCCGGCAGCAGAGATGCTCCCGGGGGCGTTCTGCGTTTGTATTTAGGACGCCAGACGGTCGGGTCGCCGGTCCGATACATGCTCGCGCCCGGACGCCCGCGCCGGCGGGTTGATTGCGGACCAAACGTCGTCGAGTGAGAGACCGAGTACGGTCGCGATCGCTGCGATCGTGGAGAACGCGGGAGTGGCCACACGGCCTGTTTCGATCTTCCGAAGCGTCTCCGGCGAGATGCCTGCGGCCACCGCCACCTCGAACATGGAGCGATCCGTCCGCGCTTGACGCAGCAGCGCGCCCAGATGTTGTCCTCGTTCGACGTCGGCGGGGGTGAGTGGGAGTCTGACCATGGGTCAAACTATACCGGCATAGTATTACCGGTATAGTTATTGGAAATGTGGGAGGACCATAAAGTGATCGAACTATTCAGCCCCTCCGAACTCCAGCGTGCGAAGGTGAGCGGACGGTTCATCGCCACGGTGCTGCAAAGCCTGCAGGAGCGGGTCAGGGTCGGCACCAACCTCCTGGAGATCGACCAGTGGGCCGGTGCGATGATTGCCGAAGCGGGCGCTCAGTCCTGCTATCTCGATTACGCTCCCTCGTTCGGCCGCGGGCCCTTCGGCCACTTCATCTGCACATCAGTCAACGACGCCGTGCTGCACGGAATGCCTCACGACTATGCCCTCAAGAACGGCGATCTCCTCACCCTTGACCTGGCTGCGTCCCTCGATGGGATCGTCACCGATGCCGCCGTCAGCTTCATCGTCGGAGCATCAGCCAACCCGTCGGACACCAGGATGATCGAGACGACCCAGCGGGCACTCGAAGCCGGCATCGCGGCCGCCAACCCCGGCGCGCGCATCGGTGACATCTCCCACGCAATCGGATCCGTCCTGGCGGCTGCCGGCTACCCCGTCAACACCCAGTTCGGCGGGCACGGCGTCGGGTCCACGATGCATCAGGATCCCCACATCCCCAACACGGGCCGTCCAGGCCGGGGATACCGGCTCCGCCCTGGCCTGCTGCTGGCCATCGAACCGTGGGTCATGGCGGACACCGCCGACCTGGTCACCGACCCGGACGGATGGACACTCCGCAGTGCAACAGGAGCCCGCACCGCGCACAGCGAGCACACCGTAGCCATCACGGACGACGGACCTGTCATCCTCACGATCTGACTATTCCCAGGGGTCTTCGACCTGGCACTGTCCGCCGGCTCCGGCACCATGGTGGGCCTCGGAGCCGCCGACAGCGGAGTACGCGACGCGCGCTCCCGGAACCCGCGCGACTGACCTGCCCAGCGCCCGCAACTGACCCGACCAAACCACCCGGAGGAACATCTTGGAAACACGCCTCACTGCCGTCCACGTCGCTGCCGGCGAAGTGGAACTAATCGAAATGCGGGCCGACCGGGCCCGCGCCGCGCTGGTCGAGGCGATGTGCCGAGCCATGGCAGCCGGGGTTCCCGCGGTCACGGCGGCAGCCAGCGGCGGAATGAATGTCGCACAGCTCTTCGATGCTGTCCGCCGGCACGTCCCGCCTCACGCCTCCGGTCCGCCTGCATCCAATAACGATGACGTCCGCTCTCCCTGAAGCACGGGGGCACTGCCCTGCGCCTTCACAGCCGATCCGATCCGTGGATTCCAAGTATCCGTCCGAGGCTGTGCGCCAACTCCCACAGCGCACCCACCTCAGCGTCGCCGAAACCGGCTTCACGGTGCGCCAGCGCGCCTTCCAGCAGAGCGGCCAAATACCTCCTGTCACGCGCGGAAACGGCCACCACGTCAGAGACGGTCTTCACCCGGCGAACATTCAGGACCTCGACGCCGCCCCAGCGCTCCCCGCCCAGCATGAACTCGGCCCGCGTGATCTCCTTGTAGCGGGATGCCAACTCGGCGAGCAAATCAGAGACTGCCGCAGGGCCTGACTGATCGTCAACCGTGACGTGGACGGCAATGGTGTGGCTGGTCATTGTGGCTCACCCCGCCTTTCGTGGTTCGATTATCCCGCACTCCGTGCAGCCGGTGGAGCCCTGATATCAGCGCAAAACTCTGGTCCGGTCCCAACCAGTTCAGCCGAGGCAGAGGACGATCCGGCCCTCGATCAGGCGGCCGGGTCGGGCACGAACTCGCGGACCTCTTGTGCACAGCGGCAG
The DNA here is from genome assembly GCF_059383535.1 of Pseudarthrobacter sp. HLT1-3. Classification (NCBI taxonomy): domain Bacteria; kingdom Bacillati; phylum Actinomycetota; class Actinomycetes; order Micrococcales; family Micrococcaceae; genus Pseudarthrobacter; species Pseudarthrobacter sp. HLT1-3. Next base: position 25,242 of record NZ_JBWZCJ010000022.1, read on the forward strand.
GCGACGGCGATCTTGGCAGCCCACTCCAACGCCTCGTCGCGGGAGGGCACGTCGACGACGGAGAATCCGCCCAGGCGCTCGTTGCTCTACGGATACGGGTTGTCGGTGACCGTCCCGTCGGTGGCCACCAGGCTCGCCTTCTCGTGGTCGGTCAGCCCGCCGCCGAATACCCACACTCCGGCATCCATGGCCTCCTGGACCACTGCGTGTGCGGCTTTGGCGACGTCGGGCAGCTCCTCCTCGGGGAAGGTCATTGCGCCGTCATCGAACGAAATCAGGTACCGCGTCATCGCATGGCTCCTTGTCCCGGCGACTTCGGATCGCCGCCTATCACCCCTGCTGCGAATGCCTCGCTCCGGATCCGACCGGCTGCCGGAACCTTCGCCCGAAAGTCCTCTTGGCGCCCGGCGCCGACATTAGGGAGTGTACTTCCAACCGGCGGCCCCGGGTGAGTTGCGCGGCGCCGGCGGCCCGGGGTGAGTTGCGCGGCGCCGGCAGCCCCGGGTCAGTTGCGCGGCGCCGGCAGCCCCGGTGAGTGAACAACCCAGTCTCGGGCGGCATGGGTGCTTTCCCCAGAGCAGTTTTCGGTAGATGCTGGTCTCGTTTGTTGACCCAATGCGCCGGATTAAGACCGGACACCCCTGAGAGATCGGAGTACCCGTGAGCTGTGCGGAGCGCCCAGAGAAGACGCCAGAGCAGCGGGAACGGCTGCGCTCGGCCGCCATGCATCATGGGGGCCGGATGGTGGAGGGAAGGGATTTCCGGGAGTCCGCGCTTGAGCGGCTGCAGGCTACTTTCCCGGGCTTCCCTCCTGAGCGCTACGAGGCCGAGCTCGACGACGCGCTGATCCGGATCCACGTGGCCCAGGTGGGTGTTCGGGTGCGCCGGGAGAAGATGATCACCGAGGCACGCAAGTTGGACATGCTCAACGCGGTGTGCGCCATCCACTACTACAATCGCCGCTACTCCGGGCACGTCGGGGAGTACGGTCTCGGCCGGATCAGGCTCGGCAAAGCCCTCGGGGACCTGTTCTCGGTCGAGCAGATCGCCGACGCGGTCGTCCGCGCCGACGCTCTGATCGATGAAGGCATACGGATGGGGTACGGCCCCTGGAACTTGGAGGCCGACAGGGACCACCTGCGCCGGACTCACCGCGGTTTCAGCGACCGGGCCCTGAACGATGCCCTGGACTGGGGCCATTTCTGCGGCCGCTGAGGCACGTCCTCACCTCCTAGGTGGAGCAACGCGCCGGCATGCCTTCTCCGAGGCGAGCTCTCCTGCCACCGCGGCGGCGCGTACTGCGGCCCTCCCTTGGCCCCGCAAGCTGCGCCAGCTCCCGGTGCGGCGGATTGCGCCTGGCGATGCGCAAAAGCCCCGTCGCTACCGGAATTCGGCAGCGCCGGGGCGTTTCCGTGTCATCAGCAGGATTGCGCGTCACCGTCACCGCGCGGAACGTGCACGACGGCGGGGCACACCCGCTGCTGCCAGCTTCCGTTCGAGTTGCCCGGCTGCCATCAGGTCGGCCCAGTCCCAGCGGACCACATCGTTTCCCACTGCCCGGATCCGGTTCTCCCGCTGCTTTTCCTCGACTACGGCTTGCGAGGTGGTCCGGCCCTTCAGGTATTCGGGCTTGACGTACTTTTCGACGCCGTCAAATTCCCCTGCCACCCGTACCCTCTCCCAGAAGTAGTCCGTGAAGCCCACGAGTCCTGAGCCGTCGCGGACCTCGTGCTGCAGTTCTGGCGCTTCGAACCCGGCAATCCACATGAGCGCCCGGCCGTAGGACTCGCCAGCAGATCCGGACTGTGGGTCGGCAAACTCCACTGCCGTGCGGATCCGCCTCGCGGCGGCCGCCGTGTAATTGCCGTCGATTCCGGCCAAGAGCTGTTCCTTGGTGAGGGCCGGCAGCCGCTGTGGGAGGTCGGGCTTAAGCACGTGGTCCAAGGGCACCACGGCCTCGGCAAACGGTGAGAAGGCAGCGAGATCCAGCACAGTGCGCACCCTCCCGGTCACTAGGAGACCGTCACGCCGGGCGTACGTCAGGCCGGCCGAAGGAACGTAGTGCCGGACCACCCCGGCCCGCGAGCGCCCGCCATCATTCTGCAGGGTCAGGGCGTGCACCGGGTGCCGGAGTCCGATAGTCGGAATTCTCCAAACGGAAGCGGCGGAATGGCGGGCAAAGATCGTTCGGGCGACGAAGGTCTCTGCGGCCGCACTGACCCGGAGCCGGTACTGGTCCCACGGTTGCAAGGCTCGCCACACAGTGCCGTCGACGTAGACCCCCTGGCGCAACCGGACCAGCGCGCCCGAGCGGCATCGGCTGGCCAGCTCCTTCGGGTTCAGCCCTCGCTGGATCTGCTCGCGCGTGAGGATCAACCTCGGTAACTCGTTCATAGAACGAAGATCCCAGCACAGCGGCGGCCGCACCATTGCGAAACGCAGCCATGTGGATAACCCGACCCGCATCCCGTCCCTTGATGCGTTTCACGTCGTCCGACCCGCATCCCGTCCCTTGATGCGTTTCACGTCGTCCGCGACGCGAAAGTCCCTGACGCGACGGGTATTCGGGCCTCGCAATGTATTTTGCGAGTCGCAAATCGCTGGGATCGTCGGCAGGCACGTGGCGCGTCACCCAGACGAACAAGTCGGGGGGACCACCAGTCCCCAGGAAATGTCGTATTGCATTGACGGCGCCATTCCGGGCCGCGGCGATACGGGCGTTAGTCGCAGGGTACGCCCGAGCTCGTCGTGACAGGAACATCCCGTTGTGCGACGCGGTTCCTGTTGCGCGCGGCGCGAAGGCCCTCACGCGGCGGGTATTCGGGCCGCGTGAGGCATTTTGCGAGTCGCAAATCACTGGGAGCGGCGGCAGGCACGCGGCGCGTCTCCGGGCAGGGCGCACATCGCCGGGCAGGGCGCGCATCGCAGGGCAGGGCGCACATCGCCGGGCAGGGCGCGCATCGCAGGGCAGGGAGCGCGTCGCAGGGCAGGTGCCGTTGCGGGTCGCAGGGCAGGTGCCGTTGCGGACCGGCCCTACTCCGCGGCGAGCACCCGTGCCACCGCAGCGCCTACTGCGGACCTGATGCGTACGTGGAGTTCCCGCAGCCCGCGCCGGTCGGTGTGGACCTCGATGATGCCGCGGCCCTCCCACGGCTCCGCCAGCGCCGCGGCCAGCTCCGCCGTCGTGCTGACCGAACGGTGCGCGACGCCGTACGCGGCCGCGAGTGCCGAGAGGTTCACGCTGTGCGGGGTGCCGAAGAGGCGTTCGACGGCGGTTCCGTAGCGGCCCGCGGCTTCGACGGCGCCGTGTTCGAGCAGCCCGAAGATGGCCCCGCCGGCGTCGTTGAGGACCACGATCCGGAGGGCGGGTTCCTCTTCCCCGGCGCCGAGCAGCAGCCCGCCGGCGTCGTGCAGGAAGGTGACGTCGCCCAGCAGCACCGTGGTTTCCTGCCGGCCCCCCAGGGCAATGCCGGTGGCCGTGGCCAGGGTCCCGTCGATGCCGGAGAGGCCGCGGTTGGCGAAGACCGTGGCGGCCGGCTCCGCAGCGGGCGCTCCGGCGAGGTCGACGTCGCGGATGCCGTTGGAGGAGCCGAGCACGAGCTGTCCGCGCGTATGCTGCCAGACCAGGGCGCCGACGGCGGGCCCGGTCACGACGGCGGGCCCGGCCACGACGGCGGGCCCGGTCACAGCGGAGGGTCCCGTCACTGCGGCGGGCCCGGCGGTGCCAGTTCCGGACAGGACCTGGTCGACGGCGTGCTGCGCGGCGGCCCCTGCCAGCAGCCAGGCATCCAGCCAGGCCGCGGAGCCCCGGCCGGCGAAGTCGGCGAGGTCCGCGAGGTTGTCGAGCGGGAGTTCAGTGCGGCGGCCGGGCTCATACCAGGCCACGGGAACCGGCTGGTACAGGGCCGAGGGGACGTCGGCGCGGGCCAGCAGGTTGCTCACCGGCCGGGAGAGGGTGGGCCGGCCGAAGAGCACCACGCGTTCGATCGGCTGCGCGGAGTCCGGACCGAATGCGTCGAGGACAATCCGGTAGGGTCCCACCGCGTTGGGCCCGAACCGTGCGTTGGAGGACGGCTCGGCCAGCAGCGGCAGGCCGTGGGCGCGGGCGAAGGCTTCGGCGACCGGTCCGGCGTCGTGCCCGGCCAGCACCACGGTGCGCCGTTCCGGCAGGCTCCCGGCGGCGGGCGGGAAATCGAGGGCCAGCGGGCCGTGGGGCGCGCGGTACACGCGGCGGCCGGACTCGGGCGGGAGCCGGTCGCCGGGGGCCGGAACCAGCGGGTCGCGGAAGGCCAGGTTGAGCTGCACCGGCCCGGGCGGGGTGTCCTCGAAGGCACCGGTGGCGGCGCTGAGCGCGGTCTCGACGGCGCGCCGGGGGTCGCTGCCGGCGGGCACATCGGCGGCGAAGCGGACATGCTCACCGAAGAGGTCCAGCTGCTGCGTGGTCTGGTTGGCGCCGGTCCCGCGGAGTTCCTCGGGCCGGTCGGCCGAGATCACCACGAGCGGGACGGCGGCGTGGTTGGCCTCCATCACCGCCGGCAGGAGATTGCCGACGGCGGTCCCGGAGGTGGTGAGCACGGCCGCGGGCGCGCCGGTGGCCAGGGCGAGGCCGAGCGCGGTGAACCCGGCGTCGCGCTCGTCGATCCGGACCAGCAGCTCGACCCGTCCCATGGCGTCGGCCTCGGCCAGGGCGTAGGCCATCGGGGCGGAGCGCGAGCCGGGCGCCACCACCACGTAGCGCACCCCTTCGAGCAGCAGGGCGGTGACGGCGATCCGGGCGGCGTCGATCGCGGTCAGCCCGTCGGCATGCTCCGCGCCGTGTCCGTCCCCGCCTTTCGGGAGGCCCGTACCCTCCGCGTCCGTGCCGTCGTCGGTCCCGTCGGCGCCCATGCCTCGCGGGGAGCTCACATGTTCTCCGGCGTCTCGATGCCGAGCAGGTCCAGACCCTCGGACAGCCGGCGCAGGACCAGCGCGCACAGGGCGAGCCGCGATTCCCGGACCGAATCCTCGGACTTCAGCACGGGGCACTGGTCGTAGAAGGACGTGAAGAGCTGGGCGAGTTCGAACAGGTAGGTGCACAGCCGGTGCGGCTCGAGCATCTCGCGCACCTTGTAAAGCGTGACGCCGTACTCGAGCAGGTGCAGGGCCAGCGCGCGTTCGGCGGGTTCGACGACGGCGATCGGCGTCGCCGGCGTGCCGCCGTCGCTGTCCGTCCCAATGGCCCCGGTGGCGGCGGTCCCGGCGTCGCTTCCAAGCGCCGCACCGGCGTCGTCCGATCCGGCAGCCTCAAGCGCGTCAAACCGCTCCAGCACCCCGGCTTTCCGCAGGATCGAGCGGATCCGGGCGGCGGCGTACTGCACGTAGGGTCCGGTGTTGCCGCTCAGGGCCAGCATCCGGTCGAAGTCGAAGACGTATTCGGTGTCGTGCCCCACGGACAGGTCGGCGTACTTGACCGCGCCGATGCCCACCTGCCGGGCGGTCACGGCGCGTTCGGCCTCGGTGAGCTCGGGCCGGCTGGCGTCGATGACGGCGCGGGCGCGGTCCACGGCCTCCTCCAGCAGCGCCATCAGCTTGACCGGGGCGCCGGAGCGGGACTTCAGGATCTTCCCGTCCTCCCCCAGCACGTTGCCGATCTGCACGTGCACGGCCTCCACCGTGTCCGGCAGCCAGCCGGCGTCGCGCGCCGTGGCCATCACCATGCGCAGGTGCATGTTCTGCGGCGCGCCCACGACGTACAGGACGCGGTCCGCCCCGAGCTCGCGGACCCGGTACCGGATCGTGGCGAGGTCGGTGGTGCCGTACCCGTAGCCGCCGTCGGACTTGCGGATGATCAGCGGCATCGGCTGGCCGTCGCGGCCGCTGAAGCCGGCCGGGAAGGTGCACAGGGCGCCGTCGCTGATCCGGGCGAGGCCGCGCTCCTCGAGTTCCTGGCACAGCTGGGCCAGATGCGCGTCGTAGGAGCTTTCGCCGGCGATGTGGTCGTCGGTGAGGCTGATGCCCAGCATCGAGTAGATGGCGTTGAAGTAGCGTTTGGACTGGGCCACGAGCCGCTGCCAGACCGCGAAGGTTTCCGCGTCGCCGCCCTGCAGCGCCACCACCCGGAGCCGGGCGCGGGTGGCGAAACCGTCCTCGTCGGTGGCGGAGGCGTCGAACTTCGCGCGGGCCGCCTGGTAGAAGGCGCTGGGGTCATCGACCAGCAGCGCGGCCTCCGGGGAGTCCTCGCCGATCTCCAGCCAGTGCTCGATCAGCATGCCGAACGGGGTGCCCCAGTCGCCGATGTGGTTCTGCCGGATGACGGTGTCGCCGAGGGCCTCAAAGACCTTCACGAGGCTGTCGCCCACCACCGTGGTGCGCAGGTGCCCGACGTGCATTTCCTTGGCCACGTTGGGGGAGGAATAGTCGACGACGACGCGCTGGGCTTCCGCGGCGGGCACGCCGGGGGCGCCGGGAGACTCGGCGTTGAGCAGCTCCTCGATCCAGGTCCCGTCGAAGGTGAGGTTGATGAAGCCGGGTCCGGAGATCTCGGGCGCGGTGCAGATCCCGTCCAGGTCCAGGGCCTCGACGATCCGGGCGGCGGCGTCCCGAGGCGGCATTCCGACCTTCTTGGCCAGGGCCATGGCGGCGTTGATCTGGATGTCCGCAAACTGCGAGGGCCGGACCACGGGATCGGTCCCGCGGTACTCTTCGCCGAACGCGCTGGCAATTGCTGCCTGGACTCTGGGGACAACCATTTCGGCCGGATTATTCACACTGTTCAAATTATCAGTTCCGCCCCTCCCCCGACGCTCCCTCAGCTCTGGTGGCAGATCAGCAAACGCTCCCGCACATCCGGCGGCCAAACAGCCAACGCTCCCGCAGATCTGGCCGTTAGAGAGCAAACGCTCCGGCACGTCCCGCCGTCGAGCGGCCGACGCTCCCCCACATCGTCCCGGCCGCGGGGCCCCCAGCCCCGCGGCCGGTGCGGTCAGATCTTCGTGACCCGCAGGCGCAGCGCGTTGCTGATCACGCTGACGGAGGACAGCGCCATCGCGGCGGCGGCAATGATCGGGGAAAGCAGCAGGCCGAAGGCGGGGTAGAGAATGCCTGCGGCGAGCGGGATCCCGGCCGCGTTGTAGATGAACGCGAAGACGAGGTTCTGCCGGATGTTGGCCATGGTGGCTTCGGAGAGTTTCCGGGCCCGCACGATTCCGGTCAGGTCCCCCTTCAGCAGCGTGATGCCGGCGCTTTCGATCGCCACGTCGGTTCCGGAACCCATCGCGATGCCGACGTCGGCCGCGGCCAGGGCGGGCGCGTCGTTGACGCCGTCGCCCGCCATAGCGACGATGCGGCCTTCGGCGCGCAGCCGCTCGACGACGGCGCTCTTGTGATCGGGCAGCACCTCCGCCTCGATCTCGGTGATGCCCAGCCGCCGGGCGACCGCTTCGGCGGTGGTGCGGTTGTCGCCGGTGAGCATGAGGACGCGGACGCCTTCCTGCCGCAGGGCGGCCAGCGCGGCGGGTGTGGTTTCCTTGATCGGGTCCGCGATGGCGAGAACCGCGGCGGGGAGTCCGTCGATGCCGGCGAAGATGGCGGTCGCGCCGTCGGCCCGCAGCTCCTCGGCACGCGCGGCGAGGGCATCGGTCTGCACGCCCTCGGAGGCCAGGAACTTCGCACTGCCCAGCAGCACGCGCCGTCCCTCCACCGTTCCGGAGACGCCCTTGCCCAGCGGCGAGTCGAAGTCCTCGACCGGCGGAATGGTGATGCCGGCGCGCTGGGCGGCTTCGATGATGGCCAGGCCGAGCGGGTGCTCGGAGGCCTGCTCGACGGCGGCGGCCAGGCGCAGCACGTCCTGTTCCGCGAAGCCGTCGGCCGGAACGATCCCGGTGACGGAGGGCCGTCCCTCGGTAAGGGTCCCGGTCTTGTCGACGACGAGTGTGTCGACCTTTTCCATCCGTTCGAGGGCTTCGGCGTTCTTGATGAGCACGCCCAGTCCGGCACCGCGCCCGACGCCGACCATGATCGACATCGGTGTGGCCAGGCCGAGGGCACACGGGCAGGCAATGATCAGCACGGAAACGGCCACGATCAGGCCGTGCGCCATCCGGGGTTCGGGTCCGACCAGGGCCCAGATGATGAAGGAGGCCACGGCGATGAGGATGACGATGGGAACGAACCAGGAGGCGACCTTGTCGGCCAGGCCCTGGATCGGGGCCCGGGACCGCTGGGCGGCGGCGACCATGGCGACGATGCGGGCCAGCATGGAGTCGCTGCCCAGTTTCTGGGCGCTGATGACGAGCGCGCCGGTCTGGTTGAGCGTGCCGCCGACGACGTGGTCCCCGGCTTGTTTGGTCACGGGCATCGATTCGCCGGTGACGAGGGATTCATCGAGTGTGGAGCGCCCGTCCACGACCTCGCCGTCGACCGGGACTTTCTCCCCGGGCCGGACGCGGACGCGGTCGCCGACCTGCAGCTCGCCGAGCGGGACTTCCTGCTCGACGTCGTCGCTCCCGATCCGCCGTGCGGTCTTGGGCGTCAGATCCAGCAGGGCTTTGATGGCACCGGAGGTCTGTTCCCGGGCGCGCAGCTCGAGCACCTGGCCGAGCAGGACCAGGACCACAATGACCGCGGCGGCCTCGAAGTAGACATCGACGCTGCCGTCCATGCCCCGGAACGCCTCGGGAAAGGCGGAGGGCACGAAGATGGCGGCCACGCTGTAGAGCCAGGCGACGCCGGTGCCGATCGCGATCAGCGTGAACATGTTCAGTTGCATGGTCCGGAGCGAGGCCCAGCCGCGGACGAAGAAGGGCCAGCCGGCCCACAGGACCACGGGGGTGGCGAGGAAGAACTGGATCCAGGCGGAGACCCGCGGCGGTACGACTTCGTGCAGCGCGGGGAAGAGGTGCACGCCCATTTCGAGGATGAAGACCGGGATGGTCAGGGCCAGGCCGACCCAGAAGCGCCGGCTCATGTAGGCCAGTTCGGGGTTGGGTCCGCTGTCGGCCGTGATGACCACCGGCTCCAGGGCCATCCCGCAGATCGGGCAGGAACCGGGCCCGGCCTGCCGGATCTCCGGGTGCATCGGGCAGGTGTACTCGAGCTCCTTCCCCTTTGCAGGCGCGACGGCGGCTGGTGCGAGTGCGGCTGGCTCACCGGTGCCGGTCGCGACGGCGGCTGCCTCACCGGTGCCGGGCAGATACCGGGCCGGATCCGCAACGAACTTGCCCAGGCATCCGGCCGAACAGAAGTAGTACTGCTGTCCCTGGTGTTCGGTGTGGTGTTCGGTGGCTTGCGGGTCGACGGTCATCCCGCAGACGGGATCCTTCACCTGCTCGGCCGTTACGGCCCCATGGTGGTGGTGTGCATGCTCGGTCATGATAACGCTGGTCTCCTCAACACGATTGCGGGTTCCGTGGAGTCCGGGAGCGTCAGGTCACTCGAGATGGCGCTCCGCTGAACCGCGGAGGAAGACCTTCAATGCGTTCGGGCCTGCCCTGGGGCGGCGGCCGTGACGACTCTTTCCGGTACTCCTGAAAATATACCCCTAGGGGGTATCAGTCAAGTCCGGCCGACTTATGCAGTCATACACCCCAACAGACGCTCCCTCACGTTTGGCGCCTAAACGGCAAACGCTCCCTCACCTCGCGGCGTCGAACTGCGGGAGGTGAGGGAGCGAAGGCCCGAAAGCCGCCACACCTGCGGAGCGTCAGCCCTAAACTCCGCACCCAGCACCGTGCTGCCCCGACTGAACCCGTGACAACCAACCATCCGGGGGCACTTTGGCCGAGGGCGCGCCGTCAGCTGGCCGGAGAGCGACTATTGGGGGCCTCAAAGTAACCCCGGACGGCCGTCGCCCCGACAAACCCGCGGGAGCGTCACTCCGAAACCCGCCAAACGTGAGGGAGCGTCGTGCCCCAGGGGCAACGCGGGGTCGGATATCGCCGATCCGGGGCCCAAAAATGGGCCGAATCTGACCCCGCGTTGGAGTGTAGGAGGAACCTTAGGCGTCGGTGCGGAAGACCTGGACTACTGACGGGCGGGGGGCGCGGGCCTGGCCTCGGGCCGGCGACGCACCTGCCGCGACGTAGTCCGGGAAGAGGGACAGCGGCGCGTCGAACGTGCCGTCCTCGCCCGGGTGCTGGACGGCGACGAACACGGTGCGTTCCTCGTCGTGGATGATCGGTCCGCAGGTTTCGCCGTCGCGCGGGACGGCGAGGAACTGCTCCACGCGGCCGCGTTCGGCGCCGTCGAGCGTGACCTTGAACAGGCCGTCGGCCTTCTTGATGCCGGAGGGGGCGCCGTCGGTGGAGATCCAGAGGTTGCCGACCGAGTCGAACGCGAGGTTGTCCGGGCAGGAGATTGGCGAGACCTTGTCCACCGGGTAGCCGGAGAAGTAGGTGACGTCGCCCTGCGCGGGATCGCCGCAGACCATCAGCAGGTTCCAGGTGAACGACGTCGAGGTCTGGTCGCCGGTCTCGATGATTTCCACAATGTGGCCGTCGCGGTTGTTGTTGCGCGGGTTGACCTCGGTGGCGCCTTCCTTGCCGATCTTGCCGCGGTCCGAGTTGTTGGTGCAGGCTACGTAGACCTTGCCGGTGTGCAGGCTGGGCTCGACGTCCTCGCAACGGTCCATCTTGGTGGGGCCGACCTTGTCAGCGGCGACGCGGGTGTAGACCAGCACCTCCTCCACGGACATGAAGGGAACCTTGGACTCCCCTGCGACCACCAGGGGCAGCCATTCGCCGGTGCCGTCGAAGCCGCCGTCGGACGGGACCGCACCGGAGCCGGTGATCTCGGACGCCGGGGCGCTGCCGGTGAAGCGGGCCACGTAGAGGTCGCCGTCGGAGAGCAGGGTCATGTTGTGCTTGCGGTCGCCCTCGATGTACTTGCCGGAGGAGACGAACTTGTAGAGGTAGTCGAAGCGCTCGTCGTCGCCCGAGTAGGCCACCACATGGCCGGACTCGGCCACGATCACGTTGGCGCCTTCGTGCTTGAAGCGGCCCAGCGCGGAGTGCTTCTTCGGGGTGGAGTTGGGGTCGAAGGGGTCCACTTCCACGATCCAGCCAAAGCGGTTGGCCTCGTTGGCGGAGTCGGCGTTGCGGGTGTCGAAGCGCGGATCGTCGAGTTCCCACTGGCGGGCGGTGGGCTTGTTGGTGAGCCCGTAGCGCTTGTCCTCGGCCGAGAGGCCGGGCGCGACGAAGTACCCGTTGAAGTTCTCCTCGCCGGAGAGGATGGTGCCCCAGGGGGTGGTGCCGCCGGCGCAGTTGCCCAGCGTGCCGAGAATGGTGCGGCCGGACGGGTCCGCTTTCGTCTGGACCAGCGGCGAGCCGGCCACCGGGCCGGTCAGCTCGTAGGCGGTGTCGTTGAGGTAGCGGCGGTTCAGCCCGGCACCCTTGACGTAGGACCACGGCGCGTTCTTGTTCTTCCGCTCCAGCTCGACGACGGTGAGCCCGTGCGCGGCGGCGCCGACCTTCCGGACGTCGGCGGCGGGCATCGACGTCGGGAACATGATGGTCTCGTTGGTGTACTCGTGGTTGGCGAAGAGCACCGCGCGGCGGCCCTTGCTGCCGGGAATCTCGAGAATGTCCGTGTAGTCGTTGTTGTAACCGAACTGGCGCACCTGGGCGGCCGCGGTCTGGTTGTCGAGGTCAAAGTCCGGGGCGTCGTTGAAGATCGGGTCACCCCAGCGGATCACAGGCTGCCAGGTGAAGCCTTCCGGCACGGTGAAAGCGTCGACGGCGGCATCCACCGGAGCGATCGCCGTGAACTTCAGCTTGGAGGCGCCATAGCCGTTCTTGGCTGCCGCGGACAGGCCGGGACCGCCGGCCACTGCGGACTCCGGGGAGGTCAGCGCACCGCCGAACGCGACGGCGAGGGCACCGGCGGCGCCGAAGCCCAGGGCGGCGCGGCGGGACATCGTGGCGGAAGCGATGTCGCGGAAGTAGCTGTTCGAGCTGGTGTTGCAGACCTCGCCGGTGCAGGCGTTGTCGCATTTGAGCGCGCAGGTGACGGGGCTCCGCTTGCCTTTGGTGTGGCCAAGCATGGGGAGCAGGGAGAATTTGCGTCCGGAGGAGACTGACATCGGGAGACCTTCCACGGGGTGGGTTGGGGGCCTCCCCACCGTTCCAGCCGCGGACGACGCGAAGCCGACTCTCACATGAAGTCCGGATGAACACCCGGCGCGCCAAACCTGAGGGAGCGTCGGCCCGAAACCCGCCACACCTGAGGGAGCGTCGCCCCAAAACCCGCCAAACCTGCGGGAGCGTCGGCCCAAAACCCGCCAAACCTGAGGGAGCGTCCGGGGGGGAGGGAGGGCGCTTAGCCCTCCGCGTCCTCCGGGGCGCTGGCGGCGGCCATCAGGCGCTGGCCGATGCCCTCGAGGAATGCGGCGATGTCGGCGAGGCTCTCGTCGGAGGAATCCTTGAGCAGGGCGACGGCTGCGGCGGAGAAGTGGTCGTTGGCCCACTGCATCGCCTCGGTGCCTTCCGGGCTCAGGTGCAGCAGTACGCTGCGGCGGTCCGTGGGGTTGGGCTTGCGGACCATAAAGCCTTTGGATTCCAGCCGGTCCACCATGGCGGTGACCGAGCCGGTGGTGATGTTGAGCGCCTTGCCGAGGTCCCTCGGGGTGAGGCCGTCCACCTCGCCCACGAACGCCATCGCGTTGATGTCGATGGTGCCGATCCCCAGCTTCTCGGCCAGCCGGATGCGGAGCGCGTAGGTCCCGGTGTCGACCCGCCGAAGGCCCTGCACGATCCGGAGCAGCCCGTCCTTGTGGGTCATGTCTGCGCCCTTCTCCAGCTCTGCAAGAGCCGCGTCGTCAACTTCCCGGGACTTCTGGATGTACATTTACGAATTTTCCGATCCAAAGCTTGGTTCCGCGGCTACGTCGCCGCGCAACGATTCACTGTACTCGCAACCCGTATCAGCGACCGGCAGCCAGCACCGCATGGACCCGCCGCAGCCGCTCCAGCCACCATTCGCGGCGCTCGGGCGCGGCGGCATATTCCGCCAGCAGGCCCGGATCGGCGGCGACATCGCGGACCCGGATGGCGCCGTCGTCGGGCACCAGCGATTTCCGGGTCACATCGGCGGCGAGCAGCGACACAGTCCCCAGCCCGCAGGCGTACGGCAGTTCCGGCAGCGCGGCGGCGAGCGCCAGGCCCGCGCGGATTCCCACCGACGTGTCGAGTGCGGAGCTGACGACGGCGGGGAGCCCGGCCTGCGCGACGATGTCCAGGGCGCGCCGCACTCCCCCGAGCGGCGCCACCTTCACGACGATCAGGTCCGCGGCGCCGGCGCGGGCGACCTTGAGCGGGTCGTCCTCCTTGCGCACGCTTTCGTCCGCGGCGATCAGCACCGGCACGCCGGCGGCGCGCAGCCGGCGGCGGACCTCGGCGAGGCCGGCGATGTCCGGCACCGGCTGTTCGGCGTATTCCAGCCCGACGGCGGACAGCCGGGTCAGTGCCTCGACGGCGGTCGGGACGTCCCAGCCGCCGTTCGCGTCGACCCGAAGCGCGGCGTCCGGCAGCGCCGCGCGGACCGCGGCGACCCGGGCGGCGTCGTCGTCCAGCGTCTGCCCGGGATCGGCGACCTTGATCTTGACGGCGTCCACCCGGCCGAAGCGGGCCAGGATCTCCGGCACCCGGTCCGCGGCGACCGCGGGGACGGTGGCGTTGACCGGGATCACCGAACGCAGCGGCTCCGGGAACCCCTGCCAGCCGGCCTCGAGCGCGGCGGCGAGCCAGCGGGACGCTTCGGGGTCGCCGTACTCCGGGAAGGGGCAGAATTCGCCCCAACCCATCGGGCCCTCCAGCAGCAGGGCCTCGCGCTGCAGGATGCCGCGGAACTTCACCCGCATCGGCAGGCTCACCACGTGCGCGCCGGCGAGGAGCTCCTCCAGCGCGGGGAGCGGCGGCAGGGACGGGGTCGGCCCGGACGGCGGCTGCAGCGGGCTCGAAGGCACCGGTCAGCCCACCTTCGCGAAGCCGACGGTTACGAAGCCGACGGTCGCGTCGGTCAGGTTGGTGACGTCGGCCAGCCATGGAAACACGACCTCGACCAGCAGGAGCAGCACTCCCGCGAGGAGCACCACCGAGAACAGGATCCGCAGCCAGAGCGGCCCGGGAAGCTGACGAAAAAGCCAAACGTACACGGTCTATCCCTTTCCCTGCAGCGCGGCGAGCTGCTTCGCGATCGGTTCCGGCGGCCCGGCGCTGAGCGGCTGCCAGGAGTCGAACACCGAGTAGGCGATGATGCGCTCCTCGGACCCGAAGCGCGGATTGCAGCTGGTCATGGTCAGGAGCCGCTGCTCGGGCGCGACGCCGGGCTGGGTCGGCACCGGCAGGACCACGTCGGTCCGGTCCGGCAGCACGATCTCCTGGTTCCGGAAGACATAGGTGTAGAACCCGTCGGCGGTCTGGACGTAGATCTTGTCGCCCGGCACGAGCGTGTGGATGTTGTCGAGCACCGCGCCGTGGGTCTGGCGGTGCCCGGCCACCACGAAGTTCCCGACGGCGCCCGGCATCGCCGTGTCCGGGTAGCGTCCGAGGCCGAGCGTGTCGATGACATCACTGGTGGTGCCCTCGATGACCGGCCGGCTGTACTCGGCGCCGAAGCGGGGAATATAGACGACGCCGATCGCCTCGCCGTGGGCGGGTGCGGTGCCGACCGGCACGGTCCCGGGCGCCGCAGGATCGGCTGCAGGGCCCGACGGCGATACGGCGGAAGCGTCGTTCGCGGCGGGGTGCTCCTGCACGAACTGCTTCACGGCAGCGCCCTGGGCGGCGTCCGCTTCAACGTTCGTCCACCACAGCTGCCAGGCGACGAAGAGCACGGCGACCACACCGAGCGTGATCAGCAGTTCGCCCACCACCTGGACGGCCATCAGCGAGCGGCGCGGGCGGGTGCGGTGCGGTTGCTGCGCGGTCCCGGCGCGGCGGTTCAGTACCTTCGACATGCCACTCCCTGTCTACCGCTGGACGCTGCCGACGAAGCATCGCCCGTTCGGAAGAACCGGCAACACCGACGTTGCCACAGTTCCGGCCCGGACCTGCGCCATCACACACTCGCTGTCGCCCAGCACTCCGACTTCGACGGCGTCGGCGGCCAGTCCCGTGGGGGTGCGCGACGCCGAGACCTCCACCGCGGCCGGGGCGAACCCCGCCGCGGACAGGCTCTCGCGGATCTGCACCGTGCTGGGCTGCGGCGAGGATGCCACCAGGGCCTGCAGGGCTGCGGTGACGGACTGGGAAACGGCGGACGGAGCAGCGGCAGATGGCTGGGTATCGGGGGCCGGCGCCCCGCTGGCCGCGCCGGGTGTGCCGGCTGAGTCGGACGACACGGCCGGAGCAGGGGTTGAACACGCAGCTATCGCCATAACCAGGGGCAGGACCAGGGCAGCCAGCCCCACGTGCCGGCGGCCGCGGGGGCTGCGGAGCGGGGCGGGGGCAGGGGAAGTCACGGGAACATCCTCCCATATGGGGGCTGGCGTCCCCGCCGCCGTGCCGTGCCCCACGCTCCGCTCCCGGCCGTGCCAGCTGAAGTGCGACGGCTCGGCCATTCCGTGGTGGATGGGAAGCCCCCGCAGTAGAATACAAGCGGCGATGGTGCGGGTCTGAGCGCCACCAGCCTGGCCCTAAGGACGGGACGCATCATGCTCAAGACGCTGCTTTGCAAGGTGAACCTGGGGCATCACTGGCTCGCACATGAGGCCCCGGACGGAACGTTCCGCCGGCAATGCAAGAGATGCGGAAAACATGCCCGCCGCAGCACCCTGTGGTCTGGACGCCTGAATGAACGCGACCGTCCGACCGACGGGACCGGGACTGCGGGTATCTTCCCCGCCATGCCACCGTCGCCCTAGGCTTGCTGACGACCGCCCGCTGACAGCCCGCCCAACACCTGGTGTCTACAGCAACTATTCCGCCCGCTCCGGTTCCCGGAGCTCCCAGACGTCCGCCGCGGCGCCGTGCGGCAGTTCGAGCTGCCACTCCTCGCCGGGCCGGCTATGGTCAGGACCAAGGCGCCGCGCTCACAGTACTTGTTGATTCAATGTGGGCTGAAGAAATCTGCTGATCGGTACGGGGTTCCTGCTGGCTGCTCCGCGGGTTGAACCGGAGCACTTCACGGACGACCTGGGTGAGGGTCAGAGCCTTTCCACCGGCCCAGGCCAGGCCGAAGCGGATCGGACCGGCTTCGGTCCGCGCCTTGGTGATGACCGATTCGACGAGTCGGCGTTCTGGAGAGTTGAGCGGAAGCCCTCGGTCTGCGCGGTGGGCGTCGACGGCCGCGAGCACGCGAATAGCTTGCTCGACGCGGTGCTGTGCGACGAAGACGCCGGCCAATGACTCGAGGAAACCGGCGACGTGGCCCTGGGCGCCGAGCTCGATTCCTGCACCGATTGCCTCGTATAGCAGTTGTTCTGCGGTGTCGTAGTCCCCCACCTGTTCCGTGCTCTCGGCCAAGTTCGTCAAGACTATTCCGAGAAGCCACCGGTCGCCGAGCGGTCGGGCAAGCTCGACGCTCTGTCGGCAAAGGTCAAAGGCCCGGGCGTGGTCGTCAGCGTAATACGCGACCCGACTAAGAATAATCAAAGCCGCAACGCGGGTGAGGGCGCTGGCCTGTGGTGACGATAGTGCTTTCGCAGCGAGTCGTTGAGCGGTGGCTGGGTCTGGGTCGTTGCGCTCCGTGGCCTGCACCGCCAGACACACCGTGCTCCACGCGACGCCTTGCTCTTGGCCCGCGGCTTGGAAGGCCTCAAGCGCCCGGCGATGGAGGTCGGTCGACTCGTCGTGTCGGCCGAGTACCCAGCACAGGGTTGCTGTTCCACTGAGTGCAGGGGCTTTGAGCGCAGGCGCAGAGTTCGGCGTATCGGCGAGCAGCTTGAGGGCGACCTCGCACTGCTCCGCCACGTCCTCGGTCAACTCCCAGTAATGCCACAGCTGTCCGACCAGCCTCAGCGCCAAATCAGGCGAGCCGTCCGGTCCGGCCGCCCACAACAGGGCTCCACGCAGATCCGCCGCATCAGCGTGCAGCAGCCGGAAACCGTTCACTTGACGCCCCGTCCACAGCTGAGGGCAGACAGCCTCAGCAAGACCGAGATAGAACTCGGCATGCCGGCGCCGCACCGTCGCCACATCGCCAAGCGCCCTGAGGTGGTCGCGCGCGAACTCCCGGATCGATTGGAGCATCGCCACCCTGCTTACTCCCGAGGTATCGGTGTATCGACGCAGCAGGCTATGGCGGGCGAGTGCGGTCAGCAAGTCCTCCGCCACACTCTCAGCATCGGAAGCTGATCCGCGGATCCAGCTGACAGCCGTCACGGTCGGATCAGCAGCGAATACACCAAGCTGATTGAAGAGTTGCCGCTCACCCTCACCAAGCAGCTGGTAACTCCACGTGATCGTAGCCGTAAGGGTTCGCTGCCGATCCGGAAGATCGCGGAAGGCTGCCGGCATGGCGGTAAGACTGACCTCCAGATCATCCAGAAGGGCATGCTCACTGCGATGCCGCAATTGGGCTGCTGCCAGTTCGATCGCAAGGGGTAGGCCATCCAAGCGACAACAAAGCCGGGTCACGACCGCAGCGTTAGTGTTGTTGAGATTGAACTGCGGACGGACGGCCCGGCCGCGGGTCAGGAAGAGTTTCACGGCGGGCACCTCCTGCAGCAAGCGCGGGGGCAGCGGCGGATCGAACGGAGGGAGCGCCAACGGCGCGAGCTCGTATTCGTACTCTGCACGCAGTCCGAGGGGTCGCCGGCTGGTGGTCAGGATCCGCAAGCCAGGCGCGGCGGTGAGCATGTCCAGCACAAACGGCCACGCCTCCTCCAACTGTTCGAAGTTGTCCAAGACCAACAACAGCCGACGGGAGCGCAGGAAGCGAATCACGATCTTCAGCGGGTCGCTGCCTGCCCAGTCCTCCAAGCCGAGCGCAGCCGCTATTGCGGCTGGCACTTGCTGGATCTGAGTGAGCGGGGCGAGGTTGACCCAGCAAACACCATCGGCCGTTCCCGCGCCGAGCTGTCCCGCCGCCGCCAGTGCCAGACGGGTCTTACCGGTCCCACCTGGACCCGTTACGGTAACCAGCCTGCAGCCGTCGGCGATATACAAGGAGCACAGCTCAGCTAATTCCGCATCGCGCCCAACCAGTGGTGTGAGTTCTGCCGGAAGGTTGTCCACCCGTTGCCTGATCCGGCGATGCCCCTCAGCAACGGGAGCTGCGAGCGATGCGTCCTGCTGTAAGACCGCCCGTTCTAACTGTTGCAGGTGTGGACCGGGATCGATGCCCAGTTCCGCGATGAACACCTGGCGCGCGTCACGGCAGGCCGCCAGAGCATCCGTCTGGCGATCAGAGCGGTACAAGGCGAGCACGAGCGATGCCCACAGCCGCTCCCGATACGGGTGCTGGGCCACCAACGACTGCAACTCGCGAACCAGCGCGCTGTGCCGTCCCAGCGCGAGCTCAACCTCAACCAGGTTCTGGTGGACATCTAGCCGGGACTCCTCCAGCTCGTCCAGCTCCGGCCGAAACAATTCGATATCAGCCAGATCAGGAAATCCCTGCCCCCTGAAGAGCTCCACGGCTTGGCGCAAACAATCTGCGCCTCCAACCAGATCCCCAGCCTGCACCGCCAGCTCACCCGCTGCCACCTGCTCACGGAACTGCAGGAGGTCAAGCTCCTCCTCCGCAACAGTCAACACGTAGCCGCCCGACCTGCTGGCCAGCCGCCGGGAGGCCAGACCCTTCGATCGATCAGGCTCCAGCATGCGTCGCAGATTCGCGATATACACCTGCAACTGTGGACCCGGTTTGGTGGGCGGGTTGTCGCCCCAGAGAGCCTCAACTATGAAGTCAGATGTCACGATCGAGTTCGCCCGTAGCGCGAGACACTCCAACACGATTCGCTGCTGACCGGCACCCACCGCGACGGGCACCCCGCCAACGACGACCGCCAGCGGGCCCAGTGCCTGTATCAGAAGTGCACCCATCGCACAGCATCCTTCGCCGCCCGTTCGCCAGATCTCGATACGCCTGTCTCGTGAGCATTTCGGCTGGCGACACGATTCCCTAACGCCTGCCCTGGCCCTCGATCACGATTTGAAGTTCTGGCCGCCTAACCTCAATCATGCCGCTGCGCTGCACTGAGGGTCCAGAGGGTTCACCTGCTGCAGCAGCTGCTTGCCTAGCAACTGCTGGTGCAGGCAAAGGAGCAAGGCGTCAAGCTGGGGCGACCTGGCGACATCTTGACCCTGCCGGCGCAGGTCGTACTTACTGACGCACAGGAGCGGATGGGCGCCCATTGGACCTGACAGAACGATTCGGTTGGGCTTGAAGTTCGGAAACCCGCCCGCTTGCCCATTCGCCGCCGGGCAACGCGAAGAGAATCCATTCTCGACGATCGTCTGTGACGAGCACAAACGACGTGCACCAGTGCCAGCCGCCCGGCTCCACCATCTCGTCAGCATCGCCCGATGGAGGCGATTAAGGATCCGTTAAGCCCTCCGCGCGACCCTTAGAACACAAGCCAGCACGTCCCACCCGAAAGGAAACACATCATGTTCCGCAAAATATGGACCACGCCGTCCTGACCGCGACCGCCCTCGGCTTGGCCGCCGCCACTGCCGGACCCGCAACCGCCGGGCTCATGTTCAATCATTGCGAGCCTCTCATCCGCCGCTGACTTCAGCGAAACGTATGCCCAACGTCCAACCCATAATCGAGGAGATCATCATGTTCCGCAGAATCTGGGCCTCCGCCGTTCTGGTCGCCACCGCCCTCGGTTTCGCCGCCGCCACTGCCGGACCCGCAACCGCCGGAGTCATGTTAAATCATTGCGAGCCTCTCATCCGCCGCTGACTTCAGCGAAACGTATCCCCAACGTCCAAACCCATAATCGAGGAGATCATCATGTTCCGCAGAATCTGGGCCTCCGCCGTCTCGGTCGCTACCGCCCTTGGTTTTGCAGCCGCCACTGCCGGACCCGCAACCGCTGGAGTCATGTTCAACCATTGCGAGCCTCTCATCCACCGCTGACATCCAGCACCACAAAGCACCACATCGCCACACATTAGGAGATCATCTTGTTCCAAAAAATCTGGGCCACCGCCGTCCTGACCGCCACCGCCCTCGGCTTCGTCGCCGCCACCGCAGGACCCGCAACCGCAGGGGTCATGGTCAACCATTGCGAACTACTCATCCGCCGCTAAGCACCCAGCCACACCCACCATCACCCGACCAAAACCACTGCACCGTCACACCGTAGGAGATCGTCATGTTCCGCAGAATCTGGGCCACCGCCGTCCTGCTCGCCACCGCCCTCGGTTTCGCTGCCGCCACCGCTGGCCCCGCCCTCGCAGGGTCCAGGCTCAACCATTGCGAACCACTCGTCCGCCGCTGACATCCCAGCACCACATCCACCAAAATCACCGCGCCGTCACACACATTTAGGAGATCGTCATGTTCCGCAAAATATGGGCCACCGCCGTTCTGACCGCCACCGCCCTCGGTTTCGCCGCTGTCACCGCCGGCCCCGCCCTCGCGGGGACAAGGCTCAACCATTGCGAGCCTCTTATCCGCCGCTGACAATGGATACACAGCAACCGGCCCGGATCAATCTGATTCGGGCCGGGAGAGTCCTGACAGACAGGTTTTGACTTGGGCATGAAAAACCTCAAGGCACGAAGAGCTCACCGGAAGGCCCAGGCACTGTGGCGAGATGGGCATACCGAGCGAGCAGCAAGACTCGCGCTCCATGCACTCGAACTGTTGCCCCCAGTTGAAAACACTACTCTGGCGGGTATTACAGACCGCCTCTCCGTTCTTGAGACACTCGCACAATTCGCATCCGACCTCGCCAAGCATCGGGAGGCGGAGCGCCGCTGCGACGACGCGCTTGCTCTTCTGGAGCAGGTTGAATCCCGCGCCGGCCGGGATGCCTGGTGCGTCGCTTTTCTCGTCCACAAAGGAAACAGCCAGCGGCTGTCTGCCAGGTATGACGAATCAGCACTCACCTTGGCGCGCGCCCTTGAAACGTCAGACCAGACGCCGGGTCTTCCTCCCACCCTGTCTGCCGGCGCGCTCAACGCCATGGGGATTCTTGCCAAGGACCGTGGACTCTATGAAGATGCCGGGAACTACTACAACAAGGCATTTGAGTTGCTGGCCACTCATGCCGGAATGGCTGCCCCGGAGCTGGCAGGCATCTGTCACAACATCGCGGGCCTGGCACACATTCAGGGGCAATTTGCACGGGCTGAAGAACCTGCTCGTCGGGCGATCCAATTGCGTCGGGCGGCCAGTCCGCCGGACCCCGCCGGACTGGCCGCCGATCTGTCGGTCCTCGGAGCAGTCCTTGCCGGCCAGGAGCGTTTTGATGAAGCGGAGGCCAAACTCACCGAAGCGCTTGCACTGTGGCGTTCCCGTTACGGCAACAAACACTACGAGGTCGCCGTACAGCTTCACAATCTCGCTGCAATCCAGCAGGCCCGGACGGAGTACGCACCGGCCGAAGCCACACTCAAAGAAGCGCTAGCGATCAAACGCGCAATCCTCGGAGAGTCCCACCCTGAAGTCGCCGCTATCCTGAACAACCTCGCAACGGTCTACTCCGACATGGGTCGGAACCGTGAGGCCGCGGAATGCTACGACTATGCAATCGACATATTCACAGAAGCACTGGGGGATGACCATCCGAGCACCCAGGCCTGTATTCAAAACCGGCTGAATCTAGCGTGACGGCGGCAGTCGTATCCCGCATGAGGCCGATCTGAACGCGTCGGCGCACAGGGTTGACGTTTTTAAGTGCGACTTAGCTTCCGCCCGGGCAGGAGCTACTTGATAATAGCCGTCCAGCCTTGCGCGGGCCCACGGGTGGACATAATGCGAAGTGTCCACGCAGGCTCCTAAGCCTCCGCCCGCTCCGGTTCCCGCAGCGCCCAGACGTCCGCCGCGGCGCCGTGCGGCAGTTCGAGCTGCCACTCCTCGCCGGGCCCGGGGTAGGCGCGCAGGGTCGTGGGCACGGAGCCGTGCCGGTAGACCTCCACGATCGAGGCATCCACGAAGATCCGCAGCTCGTCCCCGCCGGCCACGGTGTCGGCGAACACGGTCCGCCGCTGCCCGGCAGAGACCAGGACCAGCCGCAGCGTTCCCTCTCCCCCGGCGACCCGGACCTCAGACTCCGGCGGCACAGCGAACGTGCCCGCGGCGCCGTGATGCAGCCGCTCGCCGCGGTAGGCGCGGAGTTCGGGGGCGGGCTCGACGGCGAGGACCCCGCCGTGCACGGAGAGCTGGCGCGGGAAGGTCAGGATCCCGGCCCAGCCGGCGTTGTCGATTTGTGCCTGGCTGCGGCCGGACCGGCCCTCGCCGTCCTCCGCCTCGCCGGACCACCCCCAGAGCAGCGCCCGGTCCGGCAGCGCCAGGACCTGCGGGGCGTAGAACTCCCGTCCCAGCTCGGCCTTCCCGCCCGACGCCGGCATGAACACCGGCAGCCCGGAACCGTTCGGCACCAGCGAGCCGAGCAGGTACCCGACGCCATTGGGGTGGTCGTGCTGGTCCGCGGCGAGCCAGAGCGAGGCCATCAGCAGCCAGGTGTCGGCGCCGGAGGAATCCGGGACGCGGACCAGCTGCGGGCATTCCCAGATTTCGGCGGGCAGGTGCCGGGCCGCGAGCGGGTCCTCGGTGCTGAACCAGATCCCCTCGTACCGCCACCGGCGCAGGTCCTCCACGCTGTACAGCAGCACCGCGGCGTGTCCGGAGGCGAGCCCGGCACCCTGGAGCGCGAAGCGGCGGCCCTGGAAGCTGAAGAGGAACGGGTCCCGGACGGCGGTGACCTGCGGGTCCGGGGGAATCTCGGCCGCGACGTGCCCGTCCTGGGTCCAGTGGCGCAGCGTCTGATCCGCCCGGGCCAGGACCACCCGGGAGTGGCCGCCCACGGTGTCGACGCCGGAATACACGGCGGTGGGGACGCCGGCGTCGTCGGTCACGACGCCGGACCAGCAACCCAGCGCGTCGGGCCCGCCGGGCTGGGGCCGGAGGGCCACCGGTTCCTCATCCCAGTGCACCAGGTCCGGGGAACTCAGGTGCCCCCAGCAGATGTTCCCGTGCCGCGCCGACTCCGGGTCGTACTGGAAGAACACGTGGTAGCGGCCGCCGACGTGGCTCAGGCCGTTGGGACCGTTGATCCAGCCTCGCGCGGGCCGCGGATGGAAGCGGGGGAAGGCTGGGTCCGGATGTCGCGCCGCGGTGTCCATGGCCAAACACTACCCGCGCCGCAGGCGGAGGGGGCGGCCCGGTGGGCAGATCAGGGTGAATGCGCTCCCGCGTCCGCCCTGATCTGCCCGCGCGGCGGCGAGGGTGCCCCAGAGAATTCGCAGGGTTTTGTGGGACCCTGATACCGATGACTTTTCGGCAGGAACGCACCAGCACACCCCCGGCTCCGGCGTACCCGCCGGCGTCCGGCCGTCCCGCCGCGCCACGGAGCCCCGGCCGCGCCCCCGGCAACGCCAGTGGCACCCGCGCCACCGCAGGCACTAACGCAGCCACCACACCAGCCGACCCCGCCTCCCGCCAGGGCCGCGGCACCGGGTTCCTGTTCGTGCTGGCCACCCTCACCAGCATGGCCGCGCTGGCCGCGACCTACTTCTTCTTTGTCCGCACCACCACGGGCCAGTTCATCGACGAGTCCGCCCTCGTGGAGGCGGTCGAACTCCACGGCGCCGCCGGCAAGGCCGCCACCGAGTTCCTCGACTGGCTCCCCGTACTGTCCCTGCTGATCGCCGCCGTGGTGGTCCTCGTGGTCACGGTGCTGAAGCGGCGCTGGACCGCTGCCGGGATCGCCGTCGCGGCCTGCGTCGGCGCCAACGTGGCCACCCAGATCCTCAAAAACGTCGTCCCCGACCGGCCCTATCGCGGGGTCGAGACCCTGGAGCTGAACTCCCTGCCGTCCGGGCACACCACCCTGGCGGCGTCGGCTGCGGCGGCGGTGTTCCTGATGGTCTCCCCGCGCTGGCGCCCGCTCGCCGGTTTCTTGGGCGGCAGCTTCGCCGTCGCCACCGGGGTCTCCACCCTGATCAACCAGTGGCACCGGCCCGCCGATGTCGTCGCGGCGTTCCTGGTCGTGGCGGTGTTTATGCTCCCGGCGGGCTGGCTGATCATGCGCAGGGGGCCGCGCTGGAACGTCTGGGAAGGCTACGGGGCGCACTGGGCCTCCGCGCAGCTGTGGCTGACGCTGCCGCTGCTGGGCGGGCTCGCCGCCGCAGCCGTGGCCGGCTACTCGCTGCTGAGCGTCGCCGCCGGCACCGGCCTGGAGGACAGCACCACCCACTACTTCTGGGCCGGCACCGCGCTGATCGTGATCGCCGGCTACCTCGCCACCGTCACCGGAGTGTGGCTGTTCGGGCATGGCGCACGACGGCGGAGCGCGCCCCGCCGCTGACCGTCACCCGGCTGTCTACTTACCCGTGCGGATTTGTTCGTTGAGCCGGTCTGCGACCCTCTGGCTGCGAACGCAGACCTGACTGGTCTCCCCGTTCGGATTGACGATACCCGTGAACACGTCGTCGCCCAGCGGCGCAAGGATAGTGTCCGCGTGACGCATGCCTGTGGAGTCAAGGAAACGGTCGAAAACCACACCGCGTTGTTCTGGGGCGCGGGCGAATAACGCGCGGTTGGTCTCAAAACCGGGCACTTTTGCGCCACCCGGAAACGCCGGACGCCCGTTAAGAAAGGATTCCCATTGCTTTCGGAAGTTGCCGCCCGCGCGAATGTCGACGATTAACCCCAGGTCGGCCCGTGGAACATCGAAGGTAAGCACGTGTTGCATTCCTTTAGCTCGCGCACTTCCCCGGCGGAATGCGTATATGCCAGCAGTCTCAGTATCCAAGGACAAGTAAAATCCCTGGCCAAGATCCTGGTGCGCTCCACCGGCATAGGAAACGTTGATACGACCCTCAGCGAGCCCGCCTAGGCTCTGGAAGCCGGCCTCGTCTGTTCCGTGGGACATCCGAACCCGCTCTTGGACCCTTAAGCCGCGGGCCTGAGCGCCTGCCCGCCATAGGCCAAAGGCCTCGGCGCCTAACGCCAATAGCGCCAGTCCAAAGGCAACGGAGTCGGCGTCTGCCTGCATCGCTGCGTGTCGGGCGGATCCAGGCTCCACCAACTCTGTGTCTGGGGATACGGCCGAGCCCTCGGCCGAGGCAAGGACCCGCGCATCTTGATAGCTCCCATACGCGTTTGTGGCAGTCGCGGCCGTGCCTATCGTAAGGAGCACCATCAGGCTTACACCACTGGTGAATGGCGCGAACAAGAACGCCAGACTGCTGATTTCCTGTAAAGCAAGACGCCTGAAAGCCCGGGAGACATCATGATCCACAGCAGCGGCTTGTGCCACTCGCCAGCCGAATCCACCAGTCCAATGAAGTGTGCCGACCGGGGCTTTACCATCGTGTAGTTGCTTATGCAACGGCGTGAGGTCCAACGGGTCAAGACCCTCACCGAGGGTCTTTTCAGTCCCCGCAATGTCTTGCAGGACACGGCGCAGGCTGTTGTCGAGCACAGTCCGCGCAGTCCGCGGGTCTCGAGTATCGGCGAACGCCGCCGTTTGAGCGCCCGACCCTGCGCGCGCAATTCCGAATAGCGCCGGTGTCATCGCCACAAGTTCAGCGATTCTCCTCGAGGCTAAGTCGTAGCGCAGACGAATCTCGGCATATGGCACAACCCGGGACACAAAAATATCTCCAGATGGATACTCTTCCCCCGGATCTTCTGTCAGGGGTGGCGGCCCGGCGTGCGGGTCGAAGCGGACCTGGTACTTGACCGATCGCCCGGTGAAGTCTGGATCCACATCTCCGCCGTCGCCGATGCGCCAGCCAACCCGGGCTTCCCGGGCTGCCTCCTGGGCACCCTGGAGGTTGCTGAGCGACGCTGCAGAAACCTGTATAGCCGCGAGCCGCACTGCCTGGGAATCTGAAACGCTTTGTTCCGTTTCGCCGCCGTCAGTTCGAATGCCCACCGCCTCACGCTCACGCTCCACAAGCTGTTGGTTTGTTCGGAGATAGTGGCGAGCCAAGGCGAGCACGTCATCGGTGAAGCGGCGACGGATGGTGCTGACTGCAGGCAGATCGTCGAGGTCGGCGCCCCGGGCACGGCATCGGTCAAACAAATCGATGTTCGCACTGGCAAAGCGGAGCAAGCCGTCGGCATCCAGGGCTCCCCAACACCGCTCCAGCCACGTCTCGTCGGAGGGGCCGACCCATGTCTGCCGCAAAACCATCTCCATGAGAAGCTTACGTTGGACATCGTCCAACGGAGTCCGGGGATCGACCGACTTCGCGGACTCGGAGGTCCCTCGTGTGATGGCTTCCTCCACGCCCTGTCGCTGCAAAGCAACGGCTGCTGAATTCGATGCCCCCACGAGTCCGCACACTGCCTGGTTACCGACCGCCCTCTGTAAACCTGTAAGTAAAAGGGGCCCTGGCACCACTTGGACACGTGCGGCACTCTCGTCTCGCACCGACTGGGCGCCGACTCGGTCCGTAGCTGTCTGCCGCGGCCACTCCATACGCTCATGGCTCATATAGCAAGGCCACCACTCCACAGCCAACGCATCAAGGATCTCGGGGGCACACTTGGACGCCTTTAGGGGCAAGAGGGCGCGGACGCTGACAGTCAACAAGTCCTACCTCACAGTCTCGACCCCCAACTTTTCACCGTGAAGTGGCTTCGTGTTTGACGCCCGCCCCCGGCCCAAACCCCGTTTACATCCGGCCCGCCGGGGGCCAGAATTAGTCCCGCCCAGCCACTGGCTCAGCAGCGCGTTGGCCCATCCGTCCATACGGTCAAGCTGCCACCTCTCGAGGGACTGTCATGAGAACTGATTCTTCTCCGGTTTCACGGCGCGCCATCACCCTCGCGTCCGTCCCGTCGCAAAACCGGATTAACACCTTCCTCCGCGACTCCGTCTACGCCCGGCGCCAGCACGAGCCGGGGATCTGCGATCTCGCGCTCGGCAACCCGCACCACATGCCCCCGGCCGCCTACGTCGGTGCCCTGGCCGACGCGCTGACGCCCCGGAACGAGCTGTGGTTTGCCTATAAGACCAACGAGTCGGAGGCGCAGGCCGCGGCGGCGGCGTCCCTGCAGCGCCTGCTGGGACTGCCCTTCGAGCCGGCGGACATCCACCTGACCACGGGCGGTTTCACCGCGATTCCGCTGGCGCTCAAGGCCGTCGCCGACCCCGGCGACGAGGTAATCTTCACCCTGCCGCCCTGGTTCTTCTACGAGCCGCTGGTGCTGGAGGCCGGGCTGGTGCCGGTCAAGATCCGCTGCGATGCCGAGACGTTCGACGTCGACCTGGCGGCGCTGGGCGCGGCCATCACGCCGCGCACCCGGGTGGTGATCGTCAACACGCCCAACAACCCCACCGGCCGGATCTACCCGCCCTCGCTCCTGAAGGACCTCGCCGACATGCTGGAAGGGGCCTCGCGCAGCAACGGCCGGCGGGTCTACCTGCTCTCCGATGAGGCCTACAACCGGATCGTCTACGACGGCGCCCGGTTCCACAGCCCCGCCGAGTACTATCCGTACACGCTGCTGGCCTACTCGTACGGCAAGACCCACCTCGCGCCCGGGCAGCGGATCGGCTACCTCGCGCTGCCGCCCAGCATGCCGGACCGCGGCCTGCTGCGGGAGGCGATCAGCGCGCTGCAGATGGCGATGGGCTGGATCTACCCCAACGCCCTGCTGCAGCATGCGCTGCCGCGGCTGGAGGAGTTCTCGATCGACGTCGGGGAGCTGCAGCGCAAACGCGACCTGATGGTGGAGGCGCTGACCGGGATGGGCTACCAGGTCACGCGGCCTGAGGGGCGTTCTACCTGTTCGTCCGGACCCCGGCCGACGACGACGAGCAGTTCACCGCCGCCCTCGCCGACCAGGACGTCTTTGTGCTGCCGGGCCCGCTGTTCGAAACCCCGGGCTACTTCCGGATCTCACTCACCGCCTCCGAGGACATGCTGCGGCGCGCCCTGCCGGTCTTCGCCGCCGCGATCCAGCACGCGGGCGGCGGGGTGCCGCAGCACTGACGCGGCAGGAGCAGCTGCCGGTGGCGTCAGAGTCCGTGGTCCTTGAGCGCTTCGGTTATCTGGTCCAGGGTCGGCAGGCCCGCCAGTCCGCTGGGTGTCGCGTAGATCCGGCAGGCAAGGTCGCCTGCCGGCGCGCCGGTCGGGAAGATGTCTGCCCCGTTGACCGTGATCGTTGGGGAACCCGCGAATCCAGTGCCCGCTATCTCGGACGCGGACTCGAGGAGCCGGGTCTGCACTGGAAGGTCGCTGTGACCCAGGGCGGCCAGGGAAGATTCCAGGCGCTCCTGTGCCGTGGCCGTGTTGGGGCAGTCGTCGATGTGGAGCAACTCTATCCTCATAGGATCATTTTCCACCCCTACTCCTTCGGGCTTTTGGCCATATCGCTCACTCGGGTGTCCGCGGGAATCCCAGTTTGTCGCTGATCTGGTCATCCAGCCACCGATAGCTGGCAAGAGCCCAGTCCCCGCAGGGTTCCACGGGCGCAGGCATAGGGTGGCCTTGTTCATCCCTATACTCTCCGGTCCATCGACGGAAACAGTGCTGTGCCAGTAGGTCTTCGCCCGACAGGGGCTGCGTGCCAACGGTCAGGAAGTAGCCTTTCGTCCAGGGCATGCGGTTGATGAATATGGGCGGGAGGAGTAGAAGGTCCGGCCTGAGCTGGTCTAGCGGAGGGATTTTCGCCGACGAGACGTGATCATAAATGTAGATCAGATATGAGCCGGGCATGGGTGCCTTATCGGCGGGGAGGTCCGCGAAAATGACCCTGCCAAACAAGTACTGCTCGTCGGGCAACTGTAGGGCAAAGATGTCTCCGGAAGCAGGCTTTTTACGGCTGGGTTTGAGAATCTGTATGTTTGTTTCGCTCATCAGTACCCATTCTGCCTCAGCCACGATTGACCCCACGCAAGGGCACTCCCGTAGTGCGAACGCCTGGGGCTGATGCTATGGATCTTGTTCTCAAAGCCCGGATTTTCGACGATCAGCGCTTCCTCGATGGAACGTGCCTCACGCCGGGTTACGGGGCTGGTGGTGAGCGCGTCGAGCTGGTCAAAGCGACCGCCATGTTGGGCACCGCGACGTTCCAAGTTATTCGTAATCCCGGTATAAACCGGTTTCCCACCGCGCACTCCCACATAGACTTGCGTCTTGGCTGCAGTAGCGAGTCTTCCGATCTTGCCCAGCGGCCCCAGCGGGAGAAGCGCCGCCCCCAAAACTGCGCCCGCACAGGAACCCTTGCCGGAAAAACAGCTGACGGTGGTGTCATCCGTAGCGAGACTAACTGCTCCGGCGACCAGGGCAATACCACCCGCAATCGGCACGGCAGGAAGGCAGATGACCGCTACAGTGCAGCCGAGGGCTATGCCCCCTCCCACGAGGGCGACCCCGGTGGAAATGCCGTTGGTAATGGAGCGCCAGTCTTCTCCGTCGAGTCCCAGAGGATCCACGTAGCCCATGGGGTTGGCATTCCCGTATCCATATCCTGTGCCGGGTGCAGCCGCGGGATCAGGAGAGAGAAAGCGCCCCAGCGCCGGGTCATATTGGCGGTTACTCAGCAGGTACTGGTTACCTGCGCTGTAGGCGCCCAGAAATTGCATCGGGTTAGCCGGCGCGGACCTGCCGCTGGAAGTTGAGCTCTTGATGGCGCCGTAGGGCTCGTAGGCGTAGGTCAGCTGTTGAGCACCGGTTGAATCCAGGACCGCGCGTACAGAACCAAGAGCATCGGTGGCGTACGAGTAGGTTGCCTGACCGGCCACCATCCCAACCAAGCCGGTGCCATAGGTGTACTGGCGCAGGGTCTTGCCGTTGCTGCGTTCGCTCACGAGGGAGCCGGTCGTAGGATCGGAAACGAACTCGGTTGCGGTCTTTCCCACAGCGCTGGTGGTCCGGCGCCCGTCCCCGTCATAGGTGAATTTTGTCGGCTTTGAGCCTCCCGCGCTGGTGAGCTGACCGGCAGCATTCCATGCGTAGGAGCTGGTTCCATCCGTGAGCAGGTTACCGTCCGCGTCATAGCTGTATGTCGTTGCAGCCGCGGGGCTCTTGCGGGTGGTCAAGTGCCCTGCCGTGTCGTAGGCATATGTCGTCGAACCGGCGGGCCGCTTCTCTTCCAGCTGGTTGCCGTCACCGTCGTAAGCCCACCTGATGTAATCAGCGGCCCCCGCGCAGGTGGTGGTCCCGTAGCAAACTTCGGTAAGGCGGTTGCCGGCGTCGTAGGTATGGGTGGTGGCGCTTCCGGCCTTGTTGGTGATTCTGACCGGGTTCCCGCCTGGGTCCAGCTCGTAGGCGTCTTCGGTGATGACCGAGGCGCCCTTCGCTGTCCTTGTCCGTGCCGGCTGACCTGCGTTGTCAACAAAGAGGGTGTTGTCGACCCCACCCGGCAGGTGTGTCGTTGTTGCCCCTGCGGCCACGTCGTAGGAGTATGCGGCGACCGTGGTGGTGCCGGCGCCGACCTTGGTCAGCCGGTCATCTGCGTCGTAGGTCAGTTGTTGAGCGGGTGATCCAGGAAAGGTCCTCCCGACAAGGGCGCCGGCGTTGTCGTATCCGTAGCTCCACGTGTCGGTTCCTCTGGTGACGGTGCCAAGCAGGTTCAGCGCGTTGTAGGTGTAGTTGGTTGTGCCGGTCCCGTCTATCATTTGGGTCCGGTTGCCATTCGGATCGTAGGTGTAGGAAATTTCGGGGGTGCCGTCGCTGTAGGTAACCCTGGCGATACCTCCGATGGAGCTATGTGTGAAGGTCGCAGTCCTTCCTGAAGGGCTGGTTTGGCTTGTGAGCCGTCCCGCCGAGTCATAGCTGTAGCGGTAGACCCCCGACCCTGTTGAGGTGACGGTTTGCGTCTGATTGGCGGCGGTATAGGTATAGGTTGTCGTCTTGCCGCCGGGCGTCGTCTTCGTCGCCACATTGCCGTTAGCGTCGTACGTGAAACGCGTCGGCCCCACCGCGGGGTCCGGGCCCTGCACCGTCGCTGGTTTGTTGTCCTCCGTATAGGTGGACGTCGTCGTGTGCCCCCTTGCATCCGTCGTTGTTACAGGACGACCGCCGTCGTCGTAGGTGTTGGTCGTGGTGTTCCCCAGCGGATCCCGCACAGACGAGACCAGCCCCGTGGGCGACAGTGTGAAACTTGTGCGGTGCGATTCCGGGTTGGCCCCGGCGATATTGCCCCGGGGTCCCACCGTTGCAGTGAGGCGTCCGGCCCCGTCGTAGAAGGAGGTGGATACTTGTCCGCCCGGTGACGTTACGGAAGTCAGGTCGCCCTCGGGGCTGTAGGAATATCTCGTCGTTTTTCCGGCCGCGTCGGTACTGCTGGCCAACTTACCGTTGGCGTTATAAGTATTGGAAAGACTCGTCACGGTCCCCGCCCCGCCCGCTATCGCGGGCCTGGTCACGGTTGCGAGGTTGCCTTTGGTGTCGTAGGTGTATGACGTGGCGTTGCCGTTGAAGTCGGTGGTGGAGGTGAGGTCGTTGGACGCGTTATAGGTGTACCGTTCCGTGCGCACGTTTCCATTCGCGTCCCGGCTGATGTCCGGAGATATCCTCTGGACAAGATTTCCTGCCGGGTCGTAACCGAATTGGGTGGTCTGGCCAGCCCCGTTCGTCACCCGGCGAACAGTGCCGTTCTCATTCCAGCTGTACCTTGTGCTGCGCCCAGCGCCATCGACCTGTTCAACGAGGTACCCGTTGGCGTACTTATCGACGGATTTGTTCCCCGCCGGGTCCGTGACGGTGGAGGTCGTGGTCTCACCGTCCCACTCAAACACGGTGAGTCCACCGCGCGCGTCGTACTGTTTTTCGACCCGCCCGGACACCGCGCTGTATGAAAGGCGGACCGGGTAGTTCCCGTTGGGATCCTGGATGGAGACCAGGCGCTGGGACCCGTCATAGGAATAAGTCGTTCGTTTTCCTGCGGCGTTCAGGAAAGACGCCAGGTTACCGCCGCCGTCGTAGGTGTACTCAACCCGCCGGCCGTCGCTTCCTGCCACCGCGGTGATCCGGTTTCCCTCCCCGTCCCAGGAGACTGTCAGTGATCGTCCGCTGCCGCTTACTGAGCTCAGCAGGCCATTGACGTAGCCCAGATCCGTTCCCTGGCCGTTGCTGTCGCGGATGGTGATGAGCCTGCCGGCATTGTCGAAACCAAGCTTTGCCAGCGTTGGTGTTGTAATCTCCCAGCCGGTAGCGGTCCGCGCGAGCTTTTCCCTGACGCCTGGCGGTGACTTATACCCGCCGCC
This sequence comes from Pseudarthrobacter sp. HLT1-3, assembly GCF_059383535.1. Taxonomy (NCBI): domain Bacteria; kingdom Bacillati; phylum Actinomycetota; class Actinomycetes; order Micrococcales; family Micrococcaceae; genus Pseudarthrobacter; species Pseudarthrobacter sp. HLT1-3. Next base: position 57,508 of record NZ_JBWZCJ010000022.1, read on the forward strand.
CTCCGCCGTGAATACGCGAATCGCGCCACTGGCATCGTGGTGGGTGACTGCCCCGCTGGCCGCATCCACGCTGAGCCCGGAATCGTACGCATAGGACCAGCCACGGCCAAAAGCACCAACACGTTCAACGTCGCTTGAATAGGACCTGGCCATTGACAGCGGCGCGCCAAGGGCGGACAGCGACAAATCTGCAGGCAAGTGATCGTAAAAAGCCCCTGTGAAGGAATTAACCGGGTCCGCCTGAGGGGCATGCATGGGTGCTGTTCCCCCGTATGTCTGGCCAACAGGCCATTCATAACTGGGCGCGTCCGGGAGGACGGTCACATCCTGCTGGATACTTGCGGTCAGCTGCTGCCCGTCAGGAAAGCTCTGAATGACAGTGAAGTTCGCGGTCCAGGCACCCAAGCAGTGACTGGGGGTGTCCCCACGCAGCGTGCTCCCGGAGGACCACCGGAAATATCCCGGTCCCGAAAAATGTATGCCGCCCCAGAACCACATGGGGGTTCCGTCGACAACCACGTTGCCACAAGCGTCCGTCAAGCCAAGGCCGACCGCGCCCGAGAGGTACAGCGGGTTTCCGGCGGCGTCGTAAAATCCCGGACTGATGTAAAACGTGCCACACAGGAAGACCCGGGCCCCGCTGTTGACCGGTTCGCTGCTGCAACTGGAGGGCCCTGCCACGATGCTGACTGCCTCAAGGACGTCCGGTCCGGACGTCACCATCGGAACCACGTCGCCCGCAGCCGCGTCCGACTTCTTCCCCTGCGTGAGTGGCCCCTTGGTTTTCTGCGCCGGTTTGCCCTTCTCCGGAGCCGGCTCAACAGAACGCTCTTCGGCAGCGGCCGGTCGCGGCTCCACCGGGGCGGTCTGCACAGACAGGGCGTCCCTGCTGGTTTCCGCAGCCGCAAACGCCTCGGTCGACACCGGCCCGAGTGAGCTACCGGCGAAGAGGACTGCTGAGGCAACAACAGGGATAAGGATCCGAGAAGCGGCTTGCCGTACAAGCTGCGGAAATTTACTGGATTTAAGCATTGTCTTCCCCCAAGAAGCCGCTCGTCCGGGTGCATACAGCCAGCCCGCTTTACGGGCCACCAGACTGAGGCCCCGGCCCGAGCCTGCCAATACTTCTCCCGTAGCGGTGGGAACTTAGCAAAAACTTGAGCAATCCTGCGCCTAACCCGCGCTGATTACCATGAAGGCACCAGCTCCGGAAGATATGGCCAGCACCCGGACCACGTCTTCATGCCCACCTCAGGTCGGCCCTCAGGTAGCTTGTATTTACGGCCGTTATGAGCGCTGAGAACGGCCCCTGCTGCCAGTCAGATTGGCGCTGGCCGTCAAGCCATGTTCGACGGCGGCAGCCCACCTTCGACGGCGGCAACGCCGACGTCGGCAGCCCCGCTATCGTGCCGGAACGCTCAGTAGTTGCGCCGGTGCTTCAGCCGCGGAATGGTGACGGCGAAGACCGCGGCGGCCGCGAAGCCGAGCACTCCAGTGGCGGCCACCCCCGCCCCGAGCGAGGCCACAGCGGTCACGCCTGAGAGCAGCACCGGACCGCCGGTGGCCCCGGCGTCGGCCAGGAACCGCCAGATCCCCAGGAACTGGCCGCGGCCGTTGTCGGGCGAGAAGTCGGCGCCCAGGGTCATGTTCAGGCCCGAACTGATGCCGTTGCCGAAACCGATCAGCAGCGCCCCGAGCAGCAGGCCCAAGAAGCCGGCGCTGAGCGGGATCAGCAGCATCGCCGTGCCCATGATCAGGGTCGACGGGACCGCCACCCACTGCCGGCCCTTGCGGTCCATCAGCTTGCCGGCCGGATAGAAGACGAGCATGTCGATGGCGCCGGAGAGCCCGTAGATCAGCGACGCCTGCGTCGCGTCCATCCCGAGGTGCTCGGCCCAGAGCGGGATCACCACCTGCCGGGACGCGCGCAGCGCGCTGAGCAGCAGCACCCCCATGCCCACGCTCAGGAAGACCCCGGCGTGCGAGACGGCGACGCTGCGCAGCGTCGCCTGCTTGGCGGGGACGCCGTCGTCGGGCGCGGGTTTGGCCACCAGGTCCGGGATGGTCACTGACAGGGCCGCGGCCGCCACCATGGCGACGACGCCGACCCAGTAGGCGCCGCTGATGCCAGCGAACTGCATCACGGCCGCGCCGATGAAGGGGCCGATGAAGATGCCGATCCGGGTCACGCCGCCGAGCGTGGACAGCGCCCGCGCCCGGAGGACCACCGGCACGGCCTCGGTCAGGTACTTTTGCCGGGCCAGGCTGAAGACGCTCGCGGCCATGCCGACGACGAGCATCGCTGCGGCGAGCAGCCAGAGTCCCTCCGGCAGCAGCGGTGCCAGTGCGACGGCGGCGAGGGCGACGGCGCTGGCGGCCGCGGCGCCGACCATGGCCCAGCGTTCGCCGAACTTCATGGTGATGACCGAGGCGGGCAGGTTGAAGAACCAGGAGCCGAGGCCGATCACGGTGACCACCAGGGCGGCGACGGCGACCGAGGCGCCGAGGTCGCGGGCGGACAGGGCCACCACGGGCAGGATGGCACCCTCGCCGATGCTGAACAGCAGGGCCGGGCCGAAGGCGGGAACGGCGATGCTGCGGAGGCTGAAGGCGGCGGGGCGTGTGGTGGTCATCCCCTTTATCCTAGGGCGGGCGGCGCGCCGGGGCGCTCAAACTCACGCCGGAAGAATACCCGAGCGGCTGAGCAGTGCCTGAGTTTTCGGATGCTGCGGTGCAGTGAAGATCCGGCTGGGCGGGCCCTCTTCCACGATGACCCCTTGGTCCATGACGACGATGCGGTCTGCGATGTCCCGCGCGAACTGCATTTCATGGGTGACGATCACCATCGTGGTTCCCTGCTGGGCGATCTTCTTGATGACCGAAAGAACTTCGCCCACAAGCTCCGGATCCAATGCGGAAGTCGGTTCATCGAAGAGCATGACACTTGGATTCATGGCCAGGGCTCGGGCGATGGCCACCCGCTGCTTCTGGCCTCCGGAGAGCTTGCTGGGGTAGTTCTCCATCTTGTCCCCCAGGCCCACCATCTCCAGGTTCGGGACGGCAATAGCTTTGGCCTCGGCCGCAGACAGCTTCTTCACGTCGCGCAGCGGCGCCATCACGTTGCCCAAAGCCGTTTTGTTCAGGAACAGGTTGAAGTGCTGGAAGACGAAGCCGATGTCGGTCCGCTTCTGAGCCGTGACCGACGCTTTCTCGGCGATCAGTTCCCCGTCGCGTTCGTCGTAGCCGATCAGGTGGCCGTTGACGTAGATGCGGCCGGCATCGATGGTCTCGAGCTTGTTGATGCAGCGCAGCAGGGTGCTCTTGCCGGATCCGCTGGAGCCCAGGATGGCAATGGTTTCGCCGCGGTGGACCACCAGGTCCACACCTTTGAGTACTTCCACCCTTCTCTGCACGTGGGGCTTGCCGGTAAGCCTTTTCCACAAGGTCGGCTTCGTCTCCGAGACGAAGGTCTTGTGAACGTCGCGGACGTCAATAATGGTCTCGTCAGCCACTGGCCCGTGCCTTTCGTTCAAGCACAACCACGACGCGCGAGAGTGGAAGGCTGATGATCAGATAGAGAATGGCCGCTGCGGTATAGATGGCAGTGGTCTGGAACGTCTGGCTGTTGAGGATGTTGGCGGTCTTCAGGATCTCGGTGACCGCGATCACCGAAGTCAGTGCGGTGTCCTTGATCATGGCAATGAAGTAGTTGCCGATCGGCCCCATGGAGACCACGAAGGACTGAGGGATAACCACCTTCCACAGGGTCTTGCTGGGCGTGTACCCCAGCGACAGTGCGGCTTCTGTCTGGCCGTGCTCCACGGAGAGGATGGCGGAGCGAAAGACCTCAGACAGATAGGCCGCGTAGTTGAGACCCAGGCCCAGGATGCCGGCCGGCACAGGTTCGATGCTCACGCCGATGCTCGGCAGCACGAAGAAGATGTAGACCAACTGCACCAGCAGCGGAGTGCCGCGGATAACCTCCAAATAGAACGTGGCAATGCCGCGGAGGATTTTGAACGAGGAAATGCGCGCCAGCGCAACCAGGAGCCCCAGCACGAGGGCGATCGCCATGGCGCCGAGCGCGAGTTGAACGACGATGGGCACGGCCTGCAGGAGGGCCGGGAACACAGCCAGGGTGTTGGTAATAAAGTCCACTGAGAATCCCTAAGTTAGGGTCGGGCAGGGGTCGGCGGGCATCGCGATCAATACGCGGATGCCCGCCGAACCTGCATGGAATCTGGAACCTACTTGGACATGTTCGCTTCGCCCAGCCCGTACTTCTTGAGGATCTCGAGGTACTTGGGTGACTTCTTCAGCTCTGCCAGCCCGGAGTTCAGGTCCTGCAGCAGCTGCGTATCGTCTTTACGCACGCCGGCTCCGATGATGCCCGGGTAGAACGGCTCGTAGGGTGAGACGAGCTTCAGCTTGGGGTTCGGTTTCTGGACCAGGCTGTAGCCGATCACGGCACTGTCGGTGAAGACCGCATCAACCTGCTTGTTTTCCACAGCCGCGAGCAGGGCGGCCTGCGAGTCGAACAGCTTGACCTGGCTGCCGCCAAGGCTGTCAACGAGGTCCTTGAACACGGTGCCGGTCTGCGCGCCGAGAACCTTGCCCTTTACATCGTCGCGTGATGCCAGCGTTGAATCGGCCGGGACCACCATGGCTTCGCCTTCGGTGTACCACGGGTCGGTGAAGTTGATCTGCTTCTTCCGGTCCTCGGTGATGTACATGGCATCGACGATCGCGTCGGCCTTCTTGGCGTTGAGCGCCGCGATCAGCGTCGCATACTCGGAGGTGAAGACCTTAATCTTCCAGCCCTTTGCCTCGGCGATGGCGTTGATCATCTCCCCATCGATGCCCTTGAGCTCGCCGGTGGCCTGGTCAGTAAAGGAGAAGGGAGCATCGTTGGAGGTTGCGATCGTGATGGTCTTCTGCTCACCGCCGCCGGCGGCCCCACCCCCTCCGCTGGTTGAGCCACAGGCTGTCATGGCGAGGGCCACTGCAACGCCCATGGGCACCAATGCAGCGAAACGCTTGCGCAGGATTCTTGTTTTCATGATGGGGTGCCTTTTGCTAGGGATGGATTTCTATCGGTTGAAGCGGTCGAGCCGCAGGGTGGCCGTGGCTTTATGGGCCGCCATTCCCTCGGCGTCGGAGATGGTGGTGACGTAATTTGCCAGACGCGGCGTCGCGCTTCTTTCGACGCGCTGGAAGGTCAGTGGTTTGAGGAACCGGGACACGGAGAGCCCTGCCGATGACCGGGCGCCCCCGCCGGTAGGCAGCACATGGTTGGTGCCGGATGAGCCCTTGTCCGAGTAAGCCACTGTTGACCACGGCCCCAGGAAAATGGATCCGTAGTTCTGCAGGTTCTCCTGATAGTAGGAGTCGTCCGAGGTCTGGATTTCCAGGTGTTCCGGCGCCAGCAGGTCCATGATCCGCACCGCCGTTTCCCGGTCCCCGGCAACGTAGACGGTGCCATAGTCCCGCCACGCGGGTCCGGCAATATCCCGGGTGGCCAACGTCCTCAGCTGCTTATTGACGTGGCGAATGACCTCTTCTCCCAGTTCGCGTGAGGTGGTCACCAGGGACGCCGGCGACTGCGGGCCATGTTCTGCCTGGCCGAGGAGATCAGCGGCCACAATTTCGGCGTCGGCCGATTCATCGGCGATCACGGCGACCTCGGAGGGGCCGGCCAGGAGGTCGATGCCGACGCGTCCGAACAGTTGCCGTTTGGCCTCTGTGACGTAGGCGTTTCCGGCGCCGACCAGGATGTCGGCCGGCTGCTCCCCCAGCAGTCCGAAGGCCATGGCGGCCATGGCCTGCACCCCGCCGAGGGCGAACGCCCTGTCCACGCCGGCCAGGTAGGCGGCGTACAGCACTGCGGGGTTTCCGCCGCCCGAACCGGTCGGGGGCGTGCAGGCCAGGACGTTACGGACGCCCGCGGCCTTGGCGACTCCGACGGTCATGAAGGCGCTGGCAAGAATCGGAAATCGTCCGGCCGGAAGATAGGCTCCGACGCGTGCCACGGGGACGTACTTCTGTCCCGTGAAGACTCCGGGGATAAGTTCAACTTCGAAGTCGGTGAGGTGTTCGCGTTGCTCAACCGCGAACAGCCTGGTTCGCTCGGCACTGGCCATCAGGGCCTCCCGGAGTTCCGGGGAGAGCGAATCACCAGTCCTGGCCAGCTCGTTCTGACCGATCTCCAGACTCGTACCCTGCCACCCGTCCAGCTCTCGGGCGTATCTGAGGACCGCGTCCATCCCGCTGGTCTCGATGTCAGCGAGCATCGCCGAGACTGTCGCCACGACTTCGGGAAGCCTTTGAGCCGGAACGCTCTCGACCGCAGGGCCCTTGAGGGTGACGAAGTTCCCCGCGATGTGGGCTCTGTCACGTTCGGTTATGTGCATGGACAAAAAGGTACTGGCCCCTGAGTTGCGGCACAACGGGACCTAAACAGGTGCCTGCCATAGGGTTGCCCTATGTCGGAAGTGGCGTGATACTTCAAGAAACCGCGTGGTACCGCTCCTGAAAAACGACCACAAACCTGCCGGGTTTCCTTTCAACCGCTAGGGGGAAACAATGACCCTCGCGCAGCTCCGGGCATTCCTTGCAGCCTATGAGCTTGGTTCCTTCACGGCCGCGGCAAGAAAACTGGAAACAAGCCAGGCCTCCGTCTCTGAGCTCATCAGCAGGCTCGAACACGAACTGGAGCACAGCCTCTTCATCCGCGGCGGGCGGCAACTCATTCCCACGACGGCGGCTGTCGAGTTGCAGGTGCACGCGCTGCAGTCGGTCACATCGTTCGACAATGGCGTGGAGGCGCTGAAAGCTATGTCGTCGCTGGAAGGCGGTGTCTGCACCTTCGGGGTGCTGCGGTACGGGGCCCACTACGACCTTGCCGACCTGGTCCAGCGCTTCCACCGCCGCTATCCCCAAGTGAAGGTTCGCTTGGTGGGATTGAACTCCGTGACCGTGGCCGAATCCGTGGCGTCGGGTGAAATTGAGGCCGGGCTCATCGTCCTGCCAGTGGCAGAGACAGGCCTTCAGGTCAGGCCGCTTTTCAGGGACGAAGTCTTTTTCGTTTCAGCTACCCGGCCTCCTTCGAGCGGACCCATGACCATTGAAGAACTCGCCGAGTCAAAGCTTGTGCTCTACGACGCCTTCGCTGGCTGGCGTGACCCCACCCGCCGGCAGATCCTGGAGCGGGCCCGCCTCAAAGGGCTGAAAATCGAACCGGCCATCGAAGTGGAACACGTCGATACCGCCCTCGGATTAGTCGCCACCGGGGCGGCCGGCACCTTCGTACCCCAAGCCATCGTCAGCGGACCTGGCTTTCCGAAAAACATCCACGCCGTCCCCTTTGCGGAACCTTTGTACGACACGATCGCGCTGATTCAGCGCGAGGGCGCCTACCTGTCTCCCGCAACACGAAAGATGGCCCAAATGGCCGCTCGTACCCTGCTGTCCAAAGTGGCCCCGGGACAAGCCATCGGGCGCTCAACCCTGCACTAGCCCCAATCGACGGGAGCCGTTGTCGCACCAAAGCAGCGCATGCGGCTGTCACCGGCAGTACTTCTCGCGGCTCACATGTCGCCGTGCCGCTCAGGCCTCGAAGTGCGTCCGGACGGTCCCGTCGGTGAGATTCCGGAGTACCTCGGCGGCGACGTCGCGGAGCTTCTGGTTCCGGTTGCTGGAGACCTGGGTGAGGATGCCCATGGCTTCTTCCTGGGAGCAGCGGTTCTGCGCCATGATGACGCCGCAGGCCAGGTCGATCGAGGTGCGGTGCTCCATGGCGGCCCTCAGGTCCTCGGCCCGGGACTGTTCGGTGCCGATCCTGACAGCGAGGCGGAGGGAGCGGGCGGCCAGGTCGGCAAAGCCGGCAGCCTCGGCAATGATCTCCTCGGTGAAGATCCCGGTGTCGGAGCCGAAGAAGTTCAGCGCGGCGGCGGTGTTGTCGCCGATTTCCAGGGGCACGCCGAGCGTGCTGCGGACGCCCTGGGCCGCGAGCTGCTGCTGGTAGTCCGGCCAGCGCAGATCGGTGTCGACGTCGGCCAGCAGGACCACGGATTTAATGCGTAGCGCCTCGATGCAGGGGCCGTCGCCCATGGCTTGCTCGATCCGGTCCAGGATGATGGCCCGCGGACTGCTCCCCGCGACCGTCATGGTTTTCTTCCGGCGCTGCAGCGTCACGCCGCATTCGATCTCGGCGCCGGCGGCGGAGCTGAGCGTGGCCGCGGAGAATTCAGCGAGCTGGCCGAGGAAGTCCTCGACGTTCTCGGTTCCCATCAGCAGGTCCTGCAGTTGCAGGGCGGCTTCGTCCCCGGCGTTGTTGGTCATGCCTAAATCTAAGTCGGTCCCCGGCGCGAAACAACTTGCCTGCCGCGCGGTAGCATGAAGCCTTGCGAGGGCCCGCGTGATTTATCTGGCCCTTCTAGTGCAGGTGGAGGGCTTTTGACGGATCACGTGTGGCGCGTCAGTTCTGATGTCGCCTTCGTCCAGAGTCCCGACGGCGACCGGGTCGCTGTGCTGCACCTTGACCGGGACGTGCCGGTCATCCTGGTGGGAACGGCCGCGTCCGTCTGGAACGGGCTGGACGGCACCAGGACCGAGACCGAGCTCATCGACGAGCTCGCCCGCGACTACGGTACCGAAGCCTCCGCCATCCGCTCGGACGTGATGAGCTTGATCCGCGATTTGAGCAGCGCCGGAATGATCACATTATCTCCCCGTGAAAGCGAAGCGATCCTCTGATGGATGGCGCGCAGACCCTGCACCAACACGAAGCCGTGCTCCTAGCCACGGCGCTCGTAGACTACTTGGCAGCATCGGCCGATCTCCCGGTGCTGTTCATCAAAGGACCGGCTGCCACCATGCTGGGGCTGCGCGACGATCACGTCTCCGCGGACGTGGATGTCCTGGTGCGCCCGGAACAGCTGGACAAAATGGTGGAACTCCTGGGCGCCAGAGGATGGCGTGAAAGACCCTCCGGCGCGTCAGTTGTTCGTCAGTACAAACACTCCCGGACGCTTTACCACCCGCAATGGAACTCCGACATCGACGTCCATGACAGATTTCCCGGAATGGAGGCCGCATCAGATAGTGCCTTCGAAACGCTCTGGCGCGACAGGCAGTACCTGGTGATGGCCGCCAGGAGCGTCCCTGTTCCGTCCACACCGGCAGCAGTTATTTTCCAGGCACTGCACAGCCTCCGGGCCATGGACGATGCACGCCATCAGCACGAGTATTCAATGCTTCTCGAACGTGTCAACGCCAGCATGCATCAGGACATCGTGGATCTCAGCATCGAGCTGAAGGCGACGGCAGCGCTGAAACCGCTGCTGGACGACCTGGGCGTAGAAGATCTACCGGCCGCACATGGAACCGTCAGCGATGAGTGGCGCCACCGTACTTCCGTGCAGGGCACCGGGACGGCCTATCTGGTCGCCCTAATCGAAAGTCCTTGGCGGGCCAAACTGGGGGTGGTCGCCCGTGCGATCTGGCCATCACGGCAGCTCCTTCGCGAGCGCGACCTCTATTTGGACTACTCCGCTACGGGTCTAGTCAGGGCCCGCATTGCGCGGTGGAGACGCGGCATTGCTGGCCTTCCAGCGGCAATGCGGAACATCCGAGCCTCACGCCGGGCGTAGTGAACCCTACACGTACCCGTCCACGATGGCCGCAGCGATCTCCTTGTAGGCGCGCCGGGTTTCCGGGCGCAGCGCGTCGAGGGTGACCAGGTCCCCGTCGGCCACGCCGCGGTCGTGTGGGACGGCGATGAGTTGGCGGCAGATCCCGGAGAGGTGGTCCTCGATCGCGTCCTTATCCACCCGGGAGGAAACCTCGTCCTTGTCGGTGATGACGACGACGGCGTTGCGGGCCAGGTCCTCGTAGCCGTGGCTGGCCAGCCAGTGCAGCGTGCTGCGGGCGCGCTTGGCGCCGCTGACGGCGTAGCCCGCGGCGATGATGAGGTTGTCCGCGGACTGCAGGATGCCGCTCATGGCGTTGTGGGTGACGCCGGTGCCGCAGTCCGTGAGGGCCACCGAGTAATAGCTGGAGATGAGCTTGCGGATCCGCAGGTATTCCTCGGCGGTAAGCGAGTCCGAGACCTCGGGGTCCTGTTCGCCGGCGATCAGGTGCAGCCGGCCGGCGTGGTGCATGTACCTGGCCAGCGCGGTGAGCGAATTGACGGACTCGATGTTCGTGAGCAGGTCCGTGATCGTGCGCGGGCTCTGCCGCTGGTAAATGCCTTCACCCAGGGCGCGCTCCACGAGGTCGCCGGAGTCGGGGTTAGCGTCGATGGCGCACGGCGGGTCGCCACGGTACTCCGCCAGGGTCAGTCCGACGCCGACTGTGGTGGAGGTCTTGCCGATGCCGCCCTTGAGGCTCAGCACGGCAGTGTTGTAGCTGCCCTGCAGCTGGCGGGAGATGCGCCGGGCAAGTTCGTCTTCCTCCCGCTGCCGGGCGCCCGGGCCAAGGTTCAGCCCGCCGCCGGTCATTTTATAGAGGGCGCCACGGAAACCGCCGACCGGGCGGGGCTTCTGCTCGCGGACAAAGAGGCCCGGCGAGCTGATGAAATCAGGCGCCGGGGCGGCCAGGGCCGCTGCGCGGCTTTCCGACCGGCTCGACCGTAGCGGGCGGGGCGGCACGGAGGGCGCGGCCTCGGGCGCGTTGGGAACAACAGCTCGCGGCGGTGGCGTCGAGGCCGAGTCGGGGGTGGACACCTCAACCGGAACGAAATCGATCGGCGCGTGCGTCGGCACTGCCGGGGCGTCCGCCGCGGCGGCGGCCTCGGCCCAGGAACCGCTGCGGGCTGTCCGCGCCGGTGGGCTGTCGACGTCGTCGGGCGTGATGGTAGGCATGGTTCCTGTCCGCGGGTCGGAGTCATCGCCGCGACGGCGGTCACGCCGCCGCCGGAGTTCGGGCTGCTCTGCCTCGACGGCAGGGCTGGCTGATTTGTTGTCCACCGGTTCGGGCATATGTGTCCCCCTAGGACTCACCGCGCGGACCGCTGCGGCGCTCGTTTGAAAAGGTCCAAACAGCAAGTCTAGGCGTAGGAGGGGTTGGACAACGGACGTGCACATGCCCCGCGGCCTGAGCCGGTCAAAACTCCGGTAGCCCAGTGACACGACTGACGGGGGTAAGGCCAGACAACCTACGGGTCAGTTCAGCGCGATCAGCAGCATCTGGTTCGTGCCGGGAATGCAGGTTTGCAGGATCGCCCGGGGGAAGCCCCCGAAGACGGAAGCGACGGCGTTGGTGGTGGCGCCCTGGGCAACCTGTCCGCGGCCACTTGCGGTGTAGGTGCCGTAGCCGGAGATGACCACGGTTTCGCCGACGCCGATCCCCGAGAACCGCGCCCACCCGCCGCAGAAGTCGTGTTCGGTGATGAACAGCGAGTAGGCGTCGGTGGGCGTGAAGTGGATGGGGCCGATGCACCTGTCCACCATGGCCTGGCCGCCCGAGCCCGCCACGTAGATTGTGCGGCCAGCTGGCGCGACCGGCGCAGCCCCAGCCCGAGCGGCGGGAACCGGGGCTGCGGGCGCCGTGGCCGGAGCAGCAGGAGCCGCCGCGGCAATGGCCACAGGGGGGCCCGTGAGCTTCAGTGTCTGGCCCGGCTCGATAATGCTGTACGCGCCCAGCCCGTTGGCTGCAAGCATGGCGTAGACATCTACACCGAAGCGCGACGCGATGGCGCCGACGGTGTCGCCGGCAACCACTACATACTTGTTGGAATCCACGGCGGCCTCCGGAGGAGCCGCCGCCGAGGGTTCAGAAACTGCACCTGCGGCGGGAGCCTCCGGAGCAGCTGCCGGTGAAGGTTCAGAAGCTACAGGTTGGACGGCGGCCGGCAGCTCGGGCGATGATTCCCCCTCCGGTGACGAAGATTCCGCGGCCGAAATGCTCTGGCCTGCCGCGGTTGTGGTCATCCCCGCAGGCGGCTGAAGCGCCAGGGAGGCGGCCAGAATGCAAGCGATCAGCAATGGCCCCGCGACGATCAGCGGTTTGGAAGTGTGCGTCGTCGGGCGATTGCCCGGGAGACCATATTCGTTCGAAAACATCTGCATCAGCCCGCTTCGTGACCAGCACCAACCGGGCCAAACCTTGAGCCGAGCTCAAGAATTCAAGGCGGCTGCACACCCTTCAAAACGCGGTGGCCGGCGCCCCGAACCGGCAGGAGACCCCAGGCAGTTCCGGACTTAGCCTGAGCGTATTAAGCGCAAAGGGTGTCCACACGGGTACTAGCTACTTGGGTTTTGCAGCCGGTGCACCTGCCTGCACAGCGGTCTACTCGTTTGATGCGGCGAGCATCGGGGCGCTGCAGCGGAACCGCCGCAACGGCCTGCTGCTATCATCGGGCCGCCCGGCGGTCGGGAGTCCCGCACTCTTTCAGAGGCGTGTCAGCGCCAGAACGACGACGGCGATGGTCACCGCGGCGAGGGCCAGGAGGCCCCCGTAGGCCCACCATTTGGGTCGTTTACGGTGCGGGTTAATGTCGATGTAGGGCAAAGCTGGGGGTACCTGTCGTTGAAGGGCGGACGTTTCCCGTCGGCGCTCGAGGCGAAGGATCGTCGCGCGCCCCGGGATCCCCATCCCCCGGGCGAGCTGAAGCTAGCTAGCCTGGACCCTAGTGGATCCTCCACGACCTTACTCACGAGTTACCGGCGCTGTCCACCGACGCGCCGGGCCCAAGGCTGCCCGGCTCAGTGGTGCGCTCGGGTCTCCTGCAGGCGCTTGATAAACCAGCGTGACTGCTCCGGCCCATAGGGCAGGATCGGAATGGCCTTGGTGGCGTCGTCCGGGGTCTCCCGCGTGGCCTGGGTGGCCTGCCGCACTGCCGTTGTCATGGTGTTGGCCATGGTCTTCACGAACTGGTCACTGCAGGGTTCGCCGTGCCCGGGAATCAAAAACTCGTACCGGTGACGCAGGGCGGAGACATGACGGAGGACATCTGCCCACTCTTCCGGGTAGGAATCCTCGAAGGACGGGTGTGAGCCCTGCTCCATCAGGTCGCCGGCGAAGAGGGTCGTGGCCGTCCCGACGAGAAGGTCGCCATCGGTGTGCCCGCGGCCGAGGTAAAAGAGCGTGACGCTCTGCCCGCCAAGATCCACCAGCACGGGCTGGTCCTTCACGATTGCGTTCGGCACCACGAGTTCAACGTTGGCGCCCACGCCGGCAGCCATCTCCGGCTCATCGGTCCCAACGGCTCGGCGCTGGCTGTCGCCGTTCTCCTCGATCTCGGCGGCGCAGTTCTCGTGCGCCCAGAACTCGGTCGCTCCGGCGTCGGCGAACACGCCGTTGCCGAAGAAGTGGTCGTAGTGCGGGTGCGTGTTGACAACGACGAGCGGCAACTGGGTCTTTTCCCGCACGGCGTCAAGGATCTCGCGGCCCTGCCGCGGTCCGCCGCCGGTGTCAATCACCAAGGCGCGTTCGGAGCCGACCACGAGGCCGGTGTTGAGCAAGGAACCTTGGGTGGTCAGGACGTAGTTGTCCGGGCCAACCTCGAGCCATCGTGACATTGAGAATCTCCGTATTCCGGCGTTGTTCCGGCGTCGTTGGTGCGATGTTCTACCTTCGATTGTATCGACCGGAGCTGGCCGGAAGCTGGAAGTCGACCCTATGCGGCAGGTCTTTCCTCCCGCACAGGTTGGCCTGGTTTACAGGTCCGCCAGCACCGACCCCGGGTTTTCGATCGCGTCGGCCACGTACCGCAGGAAGCCGCCGGCGGTTCCGCCGTCGCAGACGCGGTGGTCGAAGGTGAGGGTCAGTTCGGTGACCTTGCGGACGGCAAGCTCGCCGTTGACCACCCAGGGCTTGTCGATGATGCGTCCGACGCCGAGGATTCCCACCTCGGGGTGGTTGATGATCGCGGCGGAGCCGTCGACACCAAAGACACCGTAGTTGTTCAGGGTGAAGGTGCCGCTGCCCAGTTCCGCCGGGCTGGCCTTTCCGTCGCGGACAACGGCGGTGAGCCGCCGGATTTCGGCGTCCAGTTCGCGGGCGCTGAGTTTGTCGGCGTTGCGGACCGACGGCACCATCAGTCCGCGGTCGGTCTGGGCGGCGAAGCCGAGGTTGACGCCGTCGAAGGCGACAATCTCCTGGGATTCGCCGCCGGTCGTGTCCTCGGTGGTGACGATCCGGGTGTTCAGTTCGGGGAACTTCTTGAGCCCGGCGGTGACGAAGCGGGCGATGAAGGCCAGCAGGCCCGGGGTGTGGTGCGGGTCGGCCTTCTTCAGTGCGGCACGCATGTCCACGAGGGCGGTGGCGTCGACATCGACCCACACCGTGGCTTCGGGGATTTGGGAGCGGCTGCGTGTCATGTTCGCTGCGACGGCCTTCCGGACGCCGCGGACGGCGGTCCGCCCGGTAATGCCGAGCCCGGTGCGGGCGTCGGTGTCGCCGGGTGCCGGGGCCGGCGTGGTCTCGGCAGGCGCTGCCGGACGCTCAGCCACAGCGGGCTTGATGACCGCCTCAACATCGCGGCGCATGATGAGGCCGCTGGCCCCGGATCCCTGGAGCTCGCCCAGATCGACCCCGTGATCGCGAGCCATCCGCCGGACGAGCGGGGAAATAACCGCCCCCAGCTTCCCGGGCGCCCGGGTCCGCATCAACAGCAGGTCATCCGCAGCCTTGTCGGCCGCGGACACGTGGGCCATAGGCTCGGCCTCGGCAGTCCATGCCGGGGACTTCCGTGGACGGGTTCGCCGGGCAACCCCGTTCCCGCCGGGAGTCCCGTACCCGATCAGGACATTCCCGGACCCTGCCTTCTCTTCCTCGCGGTAGACCTCCGCGGCAATGTTGTCGGTTTCGACCGTCGCAGTCACCGGGGCGGCGGCTGGCGCAGCCGTCGAACCGAAAGGAGTCACGGAGATCAGCGGCTTCCCGACGTCGAGGGTCTGGCCGGGCTCGCCGTGCAGCACCGCGACGGTGCCGGCGTACGGGGAGGGCACCTCCACCATGGACTTGGCGGTTTCGACTTCGGCGATGGGCTGGTCGACGCGGATTTCGTCGCCCACGGCCACGAGCCAGTTCACGAGTTCGGCCTCGGTGAGGCCTTCACCGAGGTCCGGGAGGAGGAATACTTTCGGTTCGCTCATGGTCAGTCTTCCCATTGGAGGTCGTCAACGGCGTCGAGGATGCGGTCCACGCCGGGCAGGTAGTAGTGCTCGAGTTTCGGCGCGGGGTACGGGACGTCGAAGCCGGTGACGCGGCGGATCGGGGCGGCCAGGTGGTGGAAACAGCGTTCCTGGACCCGGGCGACGATTTCGGAGGCCACGGAGGCGAAGCCGTGGGCCTCGGCGATGACCACGGCGCGGCCGGTCTTGCGGACCGAGGCGCAGACCGTCTCGTCGTCGAACGGGACGATCGAGCGGACGTCGATCACTTCGAGCGAGCGTCCCTCCTCGGCAGCTGCGGCGGCGGCGGCCAGCGCCGTCGGGACAGACGGGCCGTAGGCAATCAGCGTCGCGTCGGTGCCGGGGCGGGCAACGGCGGCGCGGCCCTCGGAGGAGGTCCCGCGTTCGGCGTTCGCTGTGTGCTCAGCGCGGAGCGCGTCCAGGTCCACCTGGTCCTTGGACCAATAGAGCTTCTTGGGCTCCATGAACATCACGGGATCGTCGGACGCGATGGCCTCGCGGAGCATCCGGTAGCCGTCGGCGACGGTGGCCGGGGTGAAGACCTTCAGCCCGGCGGTGTGGGCGTAGTAGGCCTCGGAGGAGTCGCAGTGGTGCTCCACTCCCCCGATGCCGCCGGCATACGGCACCCGGATGACCATGGGCAGCTTCACGGTGCCCTTGGTGCGGTTGTGCATCTTGGCGACGTGGCTGACGATCTGTTCGAAGGCCGGGTAGGCGAACGCGTCGAACTGCATCTCGATGACCGGGCGCATGCCGTTCATCGCCATGCCGACTGCCATGCCGACGATGCCGGATTCGGCCAGCGGGGTGTCGAAGCAGCGGCTCTTCCCGAAGGTCTTGGCGAGGCCGTCGGTGATCCGGAAGACGCCGCCGAGCATGCCGACGTCTTCGCCGAAGACCAGGACCGAGGGGTCCGCCTGCATGGCGTCGGCCATGGCGGTGTTCAGGGCTTTGGCGAGGGTGATGGTCTGCGGGCCGGCCTGCTCGGCTACAGCTGCGGCGGCGGCGGCGCGGGCGGTGGCGGCGCTGACATTGCTGTTCGCCTCGGACGAGGTGGTGATGGTGGGGCTCATTTCGCGGCCTCCGTCTTCGAGGCGGCGTCGCGGGCGAGTTCGTCGGCGAGCATGGCGGACTGTTCCTTCAGCTGGGGCGTGGGGGTGGAAAAGACGTACTTGAAGAGGTCCTGGGGTTCCACTGGGACCTCCTCGCTGAGGCCGTCGCGGAGCTGGGTGGCCACGGCTTCGGCTTTCTCCGTGATCCCGGCGGCGCGTGCGTCGTCGAGCAGTCCCCGGCCCGTCAGGTAGGTTTTCATCCGGCTCAGCGGGTCTTTCGCCACCCATTCGGCGACTTCGCTGTCCTGGCGGTACCGGGTGGCGTCGTCGGCGTTGGTGTGGGCCTGCATGCGGTAGGTGTGGGCCTCCACGAGCAGCGGGCCGGAGCCATCCCGGGCGAGCCGGACGGCGCGGCCCAGCACGGCCAAGAGGGCAACGATGTCGTTGCCGTCCACGCGTTCGCCAGCCATGCCGTAGCCCACGGCCTTGTGGGCGAGCGACGGCGCGACGGACTGGTGCGCGAGCGGCACGGAGATCGCGTACTGGTTGTTCTGGACGAAGAACACGACGGGCAGGTGGAACACCGCGGCGAAGTTCAGCGCCTCGTGGAAGTCGCCCTCACTCGTGGCGCCGTCGCCGCACATGGCTAGGACGACGGTGTCCTCACCGCGCAACTTGGCGGCGTGGGCCACGCCGACCCCGTGCAGCAGTTGGGTGGTCAGCGGGGTGCACTGGATGCCGACCTTGTGCTTGGCCGGGTCGTAGCCGCCGTGCCAGTCGCCGCGGAAGAGCGTCATGGTCTGGACGGGGTCGACGCCGCGGGCCATCACGGCCACGGAGTCGCGGTAGGTGGGGAACATCCAGTCGCCCTCTGACAAGCAGAGTGCGGCGGCGACCTGGCAGGCCTCCTGGCCGTGGCTGGACGGGTAAACGGCCATACGGCCCTGCCGGACAAGGGCGGAGTTTTGGTCGTTGACGCGGCGTCCGACGACGAGCTGCTCGTAGGCAGCCAGCAGTTCCTCGTCGGAGGGGAGGGTGTATTCGTGGCCGGGCTGGGTGCCCTGTTCGGTGTGCGGGTTCAGGGTGCCGTCCGGGCCCACCATCTGGATCTGGTGCCGTGCGGGCAGCATGTAGTCCTCGACCGTGATGCCGAACTTCCGTACCGCCTCGCTGGCGGCGTCTTCCGGCGCATTGCCCGAAACGGTGGCGCCGGATGTCTGGTCCTCGGGCGCCGGGTGCTGCGCAGTGTGGTCTGCGGAGATCGTCATTGGTCCGTCCTTCTGTAGCCACTATTCGATCCAAGTATGCGGCGGGACCATGTTTCGTATCCAGCTCAGCCGAGAATCGTGGAGAAGTCCAGAAAATCCGCCTAGTCTGGAAGACAAATCGTAAATGTGAGCTGGATTACCGGCGGGGGTTGTGGACAAATGTTAGAGGCAGACGCGGACCAGACGGCGGTGCCGCTGGATGATGTGGACCGGAAAATCATTGCGGAGCTGACCAGGGACGGCCGGATGTCGGTCACACAGGTCGCGGAGAACGTACACATCTCGCGCGCCCACGCGTATACGCGGATTGCCCGGCTGACCGGCGAGGGTGTGCTGACCAAGTTCACGGCGCTGGTGGATCCGATCAAGGCCGGCCTCAAGTCCTCCGCCTACGTGACGCTGAAGGTGCGGCAGCATTCCTGGCGGGAGCTCCGCGAGTTGCTGCGCGCTATCCCGGAGGTGCACCATATCGCCCTGGTGGGCGGCGACTTCGATGTGATTCTGCTCGTGCGCGCCATGGACAACATCGACCTGCGCCGCGTGATCTTCGACCAGCTGCAATCCATGCCTGGAGTACTGGATACGCAGACTTTCCTGGTATTTGAGGATCTAGATACGAGGTGAATGGATTTTGGCATCTGATACGACGAGTTTCCCATATCGGCGCCAACTAGGATCACAAACGACTTTCCCGGGCGGCTCGTCCTGCGTCCGGCACCCTAGCCCTGCGACAACTTGAAGAGCCGAGGCGGGTAGAATTCTACTGACTGCATGAATATCGCTGTCCTGGAGCCATGCCCAATGGCTTACTCCAGTCTTAAAACAGGGGGCCCTGGCTTGGATCTGCGCGATTACCTTCGCATCTTGCGTCGCAATTGGATACTCATCGTTTCAGTCACCCTGGTGGGACTTCTCGCTGGCGGCGTGGCGTCGATAGCCTCCAAACCCACTTATTCGTCCGAGACGCAACTGTTTGTCGCGATCCAGGGCTCTGGGACGATCAATGAACTCCAAGCAGGCAACACCTTCAGCCAGGCACGAGTGCAGTCGTACGTGAAAACGGTCAACACCCCAACCGTGCTGCAGCCGGTGATCGACAGCCTTGGGTTGAGCGAAACGGCGGCCCAGCTCGGTCAAAAGGTCAAAGCCACCACGGACCTGAACACTGTTCTAATCACCGTCTCCGTTGAAGATGAATCACCGGTACAGGCTGCCGCAATTGCCCAGAGCGTCGCCTCAAGCCTAGTCAAGGCCGTGGAAGTTCTGGAAAAGCCGACAAGCGGCGGATCTTCGCCCATCCGAATATCGATCGTGACGCCTGCGTCCGTTCCGTCAGTTCCGTCAGCTCCAAACGTCCAGCTATACCTAATTCTGGGGCTAGCGGCTGGCCTCGCGCTCGGATCCGGAGGAGCAATTCTATTGACTTCGCTGGACAATCGCGTCCGAGGAGAGGGCGATGTCCGAAGGGTCACGTCTGCAGCAATCCTCGGCCGCATACCGTTCGATCAGGAGGCAGAGTCGAATCCAGTTGTTTCGACAGCCGGACACCGAAGCCTGCGATCAGAGTCTTTCCGGCAGTTGAGAACGAACCTCCAATTTGCTCATGTTGATTACAAGAGCAAGTGCATTCTCATCACTTCATCCCTACCCGGCGAGGGCAAGACAAGCACCGCCGTCAACCTCGCCATAACGATAGCCGAATCGGGTCGCTCAGTTGTTCTGGTCGACGCTGACCTAAGGCGGCCAATGGTCGGGGATTACCTAGGCCTGGATCGCAGCGCCGGTCTTACTACTGCCCTTGTCGCCGAAACAGACGTCAACGATCTAATGCAACCATGGGGGCCCCACGATTTATTCGTTCTAACGTCTGGACAAATCCCCCCCAACCCGAGCGAACTTTTGGGCTCAGCGGCCATGAAAGACCTGATAGGTCGGTTGGCAGACGCGTTCGACACCGTGATTATCGACGCTCCTCCTCTGCTGCCTGTCACAGATGCGACGGTATTGGCGCAGGTAGTTGACGGGGTAGCCGTAGTAGTGGGCAGCGGAAAAATCCGGCAGACAAACCTCGAGAAATCATTGCAGTCGCTTGAGATGGTAGAGTCGAATATTCTCGGCATAGTATTGAATCGTTTGCCTGCAAAGGGTCCGGATGCCGCCTCATACGGGTATTATTCCTATGACTCCCGTGCCATCGATACGCCCGCGCCACATAGCGCTCCTTCGGTGGCTGGCCCTGGCTTGCGGGACCGGCGTGGCCAGCACTCGGACTCTGGTTCAATGAATTTCGACGTTGAATCGGACGGCGATCTCGCTGGAATCGGCGACCCACGTTCTGCCAGCCGCTATCCACTCTGACTCAATCTGGGGACTAGCCCACAGCCCGTGACCAACTGGCACCGGGGAGGCTCCTACATTACCTATGCGCGCATCGGGAAGGTCACCTTTGAATATTGGGTTTGCCGTGACGACTCTTGGGTCCCATCGGCCTATAGAGAAACTGCTAAGCTCATTGGCCGGACAACTCGGAAATAACGACTGGCTCGTCGTCTCCGCCGTGGATGATGGAGATCTGATTCGAGCCAAAGTCGGTGGGCTTGATTTCGGGTCCGCGCAGGTCCGGATTGTCGACGGTCCTCGCGGCGCCGCGGCTGGAAGAAACTTTGCCGTCCAAAGCGCACCTTCTCGGGCGGACGTCGTCATGTTCCCAAATGATACTTCCTGGTTCCCCTCCGACTTTGTTCAAACCTTCAAGTCCTACGACATAAGAGGCACGGCCGGCGCTTTGACGGTTTCGGACGAGTTCGGCCCAAAATTCAGCCTTCCTCAGCCCGGTACGGGGCTCACGCGCAGGAACGTCTGGAACGTTATCGAGCCCGGAATGTTCATGAACCATGACAAGTTCCTGGAGCTCAACGGTTTTGACGAATCCATTGGAACCGGGGCTCAGACGCCCTGGCAGTCCGGGGAAGGTACCGAACTGCTACTCAGATGGATGGAATCTGAATCCGACGGGTACTTCGAATGGATCCATCACCCTCAGGTCTTCGGAATATCCGATCCACATGGTCTGAGTGATAACGAACGACGTGTCAAGCTAAGGGCATACGCGAGAGGATACGGGCGGCTTTTAGTTACGGGCGGTTTCGTCACGAGGCAGCGCCTAAGAGCTGTGGCCGGTGGAGCTTCATTTGGATTGAGGAAAGGCCCTCCGTACAAACCAGCTGACGGACTCTGGGTATTCATTGGAAGGATTGAAGGAATATCAGGACGGATAATTTCCAGAACCGCCTCGGTCCGCGCCGTAGAAAAGTAGGTCTCAAGTGACAAAAAACTCACACGCCATCCTCGTGCTGCGGCCACAACATCACAATATAACGAAAGCCAATTGATGACGCGCTCCTACGATAATATTTATGTTCTATACCCGCGAGGTGTCAGAACGGGCGGACCGGAGGCGTTGCATCAGCTAGTCGACATGCTAAGACGATTAGGACAACCGGCGTTTTTGGTACCTTGTAGTGGCGCTGAAAAACCGCGTGTTGTGGAATACGATTGTTACGACGCTCCCGAGGCGGCCGGGGCAGTCGACTCCCCCCGGAACGCGGTTGTCGTTCCGGAGACATACACGCAGGAGCTAAAGAAATTCAAGCATGCTGCGAAGTATTGCTGGTGGCTTAGCATTGACAATTCGCCGCTGTTCGAATCTGAAAGACTTGTTGGACGGATAAATCTCGACGGTGTGAGAAACTTCCTCCGCGTCACCAAGCACCTAATGGTGAGTGAATTCCATTCGATACTCCGCACCCGCAATAGAAATGACTGGATCCACATGACCCAGTCATCTTATGCGTGGGCGTACGTGGCTTCGCGCATCAATACCAGCCCGTCAATTTTGTCGGACTACACCCGTGCAGAAGAGTTCGATTCCCAATCGCGGCAACGAACGCCTAGGGGACGAACTGTCGCTTACAATCCCGCCAAGGGGCACGAAATCGTTGAGAAGGTTATTGAAGCTTCACCCAAGAACATTGAGTGGCGCCCTATTCAGGGGCTCTCACGCGAGGGTGTGATTACACTTCTCCAGGACACAACTGTCTACTTAGATATGGGCCACCACCCGGGCAAAGACAGAATGCCCCGCGAAGCCGCCCTTGCTGGAGCAGTTTCTATAGTTTCCCGGCGGGGGGCGGGAGCGTATTATAATGACGTTCCGGTACCTTGGGAGCATAAAATTTCTCTGGACGGAGATGTTGTAGAAACCACAATCAACCGAATTGAGAAAGTTCTCGAAAACTCTTCCGCTGAGACTGCTAAACAGAAAAAATACGTAAAGCGAATTCTCGGAGAGAAGGAGCAATTCCGCCGCGAGGTCGAGGACATATTCCTAAAGGATCGCCTCGGCAAGGACTATGCTGACTACGATGATTAGGTAACTGCGCCGAGTGAATCATTCCCCTGTCTGTCTTCGCAGGGAATTTCCGGCTGTTCGATGTTGGTGGGGAATTGATTCTGTGTCGTAGCTGTAAAGGGGGCCCGTGGCCCTGCTGGGATGAGTGTGTCTAGCATCAACCAGGAACAGGACCAGGACCACGAGCCTTGATTGAGCCTACCGGGGCGGCGGCCGACGCTGCCACGCATCTTCAACCTGCCCGACTACACCGTCATCTCCGCGACCGTGCTGGCTGATGGCCGGCGCCAGATCATCGTTGAAGGCTTGTATCTCTTAAGTACCCCCTGTTGAGGTGGGTGGTCGTCGTTTACGGTGGCCTTGGGAGGGGCCGGGGTGGTTCCGGTTTTCGGCTGGGCGTCATGG
>NZ_JBWZCJ010000023.1:0-76493 GCF_059383535.1 Pseudarthrobacter sp. HLT1-3
ATCGGCGTCGAGTTCAACGAGGAAGCCGCCGCTGCCTACCCCTACCAGCAGGCCTACCTGCCCTACAACCGCCTCGTCGACGGAACGGTCCACGACTGGTGATCGCTGCCGCCTGACACTGGAGACAAAAAGGTCCCGGGCGGGAGTCGATGCTCCGCCGCCCGGGACCTGGCTTTGTTGCGCTGAAGGCCAGCGCCCCCAACCCCAACCAACGCGGGGTCATTTCGCGCCCATTCCGGCGCCCAAGATGGGCGCGAAGTGACCCCGCGTTGGGATCAGTTAGGTGGGATCAGTTAATGAGTTCCCGCGTCATGCCGAAGGGGACCTGGTCGGACAGCGCCGCCGTGTAGTGGCCGGCCTTGTGGCGGGTGAGCAGGATGCCCTGCGTGCCGGTCGCCATGGCGATTTGCTGGAGTCCGCGCACGGCGTCGTCGAGCCGTTCGTCCAGAACCTGGCGGCTGTCGACCTGGATCTCGATACATTCAGTTACTGTCGTCATCGCACTGCTCCTTCTTGGGTTATGAATCGGCCCCAATGGTTGAAGCGACAATAACGTCATACTTATGGGCCCGTCAAATCACCGCGCAGGGTCTCGCCGGTACCGGTCCGGACCGAGAATTCCGTGGGGGCGTACCGCACGCCGTTGACCTGCAGTTCGAGTAGATGCGCGCCCGGATGATGGCGCCGCGTCGTCATCTGGCGGAACGCGTGGCGCTTCGAAAATCTCCGGGACTCACCCGGGCCGAGGACCGACGTGCCGAGCTTGAAGACCTTCTCCGCGAGAGCGCCGTTGGCCTTGGCGTAGTGCACCACGTAGTCGACGGCGAGCCGGGCCTCGGCCGGCCCGATATTGACAATCTCGAAATCGAAAGCCAGCTCGCCGGGAAGCTCGACGACGGTGCGGTCCAGCCGGGGCGGCGTCACGGTCAGCGACGCCGGCGGGAACCCGAGCAGCTCCAGCGCGCCGGGGTGGGCCTTCTTGAGCAGGGTCCGCAACCCGTGCCGGACCACCTGGGGTGTGTTCTCGTCCGGGGCGGCCATCCACCGGGCCGCCGTGGCAACGACATCGTCGGGGGCGTGGCGGGCCAGATCGTTGAGGTGGTTGGCCACCGAGCGCCGGACGTCTGCCACCGGGTCCCGGTACAGGTCGTCCAGGATCGGCAGGGTGGCTTCCGGCCGGTCGGTGAGTGCCGGGACGCGGATCGCCCACGGCAAGTACGCCCGGGTACCCTCACTGGCGAGCCTGCGGACGTGCCAGTCCGGGTGGGACGTCCAGCCCTGGACGACGGCCAGGGCGCGGTCCAGGTCGACGGCGAGGAGCCGCCGGATCGCGAACTCTCCGGTGAGCCGCGGTGTCAGCTCAGCCAGCAGCGCCAGGCAGTCCTCGAAGTCGCCGGGCCCAGGGGAGCCAAGGGCGAGCGTCGCCGCCGTCTCGGTCACGGGCCAGATCATCCAGCCGGTGAAGTCCGGATTCTCCAGCGCCCGGCGGAAGATGGCCGCGGCCCCGGCATAATTCCCGGGCAGGTCAGCGAGCAGGGCGCGGCTCAGGAGATCGGTGCGTTCCCGCAGGCTCAGATCCTCAAGTTCTCCGGCCGCGGTGGCCAGGGCCGGTAAGGTGCTGCCGGGTGCGGCCGCGGCCAGGATCCGCTCCAGCGAGCGGACAACGCCCGGGTTGATCAGTTCATTCATCACGCCCATTGCTTCAGGCTACCGGGGAGGGACGCGGCCTCCGTGCGGAACCGCACGGAGGCAACGGAACCGGGATATTCTTCACGAAGAACGAGTCCACACACGGTATAGAGGCGGATGCGGGAAATGGCGCAGGAACAATCACAGAACTCGCCCGGCTGGTGGCGGGTCTTCCACGACAAGTTCGTGGTGGAGGAACGCTACATGAGCGGGCAGGACCGGAAAAACCTGTACCGCATCGCCGTCAGCCTCGCCGTTGTCGGCGCCGTGCTGTTCTTCTCGATCCTTGCCGGGGTGCTCCAGCAGGACGGTTTCACCGCGGGCGACGAGCCCGTCCGTGCCTGGCTCCTGACCCTCCGCTCCGAACCGCTGACGGCCATCATGATCTTCCTCGCGATCGTCTTCGGCCCGGTGGCGCTGCCCATCATCGTTCTCGTGGTGACCGTTGCCTGGGGTCTGCTGGCCAAGCACGCCTGGCGGCCGATCCTCCTCGCCGGCGCCATGCTTACTGGTGTCATCCTGGCGCAGATCATCGGGCGAGCCATTGGGCGCCAGCGCCCGCCGGTGGACCTGATGCTGTTCGGCGCCGACTTCACCTTCTCCTTCCCCTCCGGGCACGTCCTGGGAGCCTGCGACTTTCTGCTGGTCAGCGCCTTCCTGATTTTCTCCCGGCGGGGCAACCGGAAGGCCGCGGTCGGAGGCTTTCTGCTGGCCGGCGTCGGGATCTTCTTCGCCGCCGTGAGCCGGCTCTATCTGGGCTACCACTGGCTGACGGATGCCCTCGCCTCGATGTCCATCTCGTTCGTGATCCTCGGCGCAGTGATCGCGCTGGACACATGGCGGACCGCCCGCGTCCGCGGCGAGCAGATCACCGGCGAGCTCTCCAAAGCCGATACCAGCCAGGACTGACCCCGTGGGCGTTGCCTTGCCCCGCCCCCGGTGCCACAGTGGGGCATGGCCACCGAAGAGGATGTCCGCCGCGCGGCCCTGGCTCTCCCTGGTGTGGTGGAGCGGACCAGCTGGGGCCGGCCCGCCTGGTTCGCTGCCATGCTGATGGCCCGGATCTGGGAGGACGGCGTGCTCACAGTCAAGACCGAGGAGCGCGCTGCCCTCGCGGGAACGGACCCGGAAACCTATTTCTGGACTCCGCATCACGAGCGTTCACCGTTACTGGTGCTCGTGCGGCTGGACCGGATCGGTTTGGCGGAACTGGGCGAGCTCCTCGAGGAATCCCACCGCCTTGCGGCCGGCGCGCGGCGCTAGGACCGGCGCGGGCGGAGGCGGGCCAGCTCGCTCTGCAGTGCGGCGTTGGCCGCTTCAAGCTCCAGGACTTTGGCGACACCGGCCAGGTTGAGTCCCTCCTCCAGCAGCTCGCTGATCCGCCGCAGCACAGCGAGATCCGCATTGCTGTATTGCCGGGTTCCCCCGGCTGTGCGGTCCGGGGTCAGCAGGCCCCGCCGCTCGTAGAGCCTGATGTTCTGCTGCCCCGTCCCGATCAACTGGGCCACCACGGAGATGGCATAGAGACCCAGCTCCTGCCCATGATCCGTCACGGTACTCCTTTGCGGTGCTTCCAAGTGCCGGTAATGCCTGAAGCATTATCCCCTTGCATCAGTGTCGCACCGGTGCTATAAAAAATCTATATCCACCACCATAGATAATCGACCCGGTGGATACGCAAAAAGACAAAACTCTCGCATGAAGGAGTGAGAAATGATGTTGATGCGCACGGACCCGTTCCGGGAACTGGACCGGCTGACCCAGCAGGTCTTCGGAACGGCGGCAAGGCCCGCTGCGATGCCGATGGACGCATGGCAGGAGGATGGCGAGTTCGTCGTCGCGTTCGATCTTCCGGGTGTCAACGTTGACTCGGTGGACCTCGATATCGAGCGCAACGTGCTGACGGTCCGGGCTGAACGGCGCGATCCGACGCAGCCCAACGTTGAGCTGATCGCTGCGGAACGGCCGCGCGGCGTCTTCAGCCGCCAGCTCATCCTCGGCGACACGCTGGACACCGAAAAGGTCAAGGCACAGTACGCCGACGGCGTCCTGACTCTCCGCATTCCGGTGCTGGAGAAGGCCAAGCCGCGGAAGATCGAAATCAGCCACACGCAGGACCAGATGCACGAGATCAGCAAGTAGCCGGGTCGGACGGAGTCCGTCCAGCCCGGCGCTAAATGCGGGGACCAGACGTCACCTGCCGCGGCCGGCACCGTCTGGTCCCCGTCCGGTCTGCCGGACGGGGGTGAAGGGATGAACCGCGACCCGCGGGGCTACTACGCGGCCCTGCACGTGACGCCGGACGTGACCCCGGCCGAGATTCAGCGCGGCTTCCGGGCGCTGATGCGCCTCCGCCACCCCGACGTCGGGGCTGCTGCTCCTGACCCCGCGGCTGCTGCCACCGGGACCGGTGCCGGGGACGACGTGCGGCGGATCCTGGAGTCATTCGCAGTCCTCCGGGATCCGAAATCCCGGGCCGAATATGATCCGGGCAGGAACGCCGCCGGATCAGCCCGCCCCGCCACCGGAAGGACCGGACGCGCCGGAAGCAGCGAAGGCACCCGAAGCCGGGAGGTTCAGGTCCGGCACCACCGGACGGAGCAGCCGCTGCTGCGCGTCACGCCCGTGCAGTGGGAACGCGGGCCATGGTGATCCTGGCCGCTGCGCCCCGCCACGGCTCCGGCGCCAGCACTCACTCGCCGGCACCAGCACCAGCACCAGCACGACAAGCACAAGACAAGGAGGGCGGCCATGAGCGCATGGCGCCGCTACGATTCTCACCTGATGCCGGTCTTCCACGAGCGTTTCGAGGCCCGGTGGGGCAAGGGCACAGCACCCTTTCTGGACCCGGAGGCCCACGAGGCGCCGCTTCCGCGGGCGCAGTGGATCAATATCGACACCGGTGCAGCACTGGCAGTGGTCCCCATCTGGACCGTGGACGACAGCCAGCACCGGTCCTTCGGGGTTTTCTATCTCCCGCCGGCCGGCGACATCTGGGTGCTGAGGCCCGGGTATACGAGTTACCTGGAACCTTCGGCGGATGAGACCGAACAGCTCCAGGCCCTGCGCAACGACGCGTTCAAGAAGGCCGTGGCACACGCCAAGGACTTCCTGTTCGGGCCGGAGGCGTCGGTGTATTGAGCGGATCCCTTCCTGGCGGTCCTCGGGCGGTCCGCGGGCGGTCCGCGGGCGCCCCAGCAAGGCGCGGCCGGCCCGCCCACGGAACGGCGCGTGGCGCGGGGATGCTCAGCGGCCTAAAATCAGTCCACTGCCTGAACCTATCCTGCCTGAAACTATCTAGGGGAATCCGCTTATGAAAGCTTCCGCCAAGGACTTGGCCGCCCTTCTGCCGTCGCGTTTCATCCTGGGCGTGGCCACTGCGGCCTTCCAGATCGAAGGTGCCCTGGACGAGGACGGCCGCGGCCCGTCGGGCTGGGACGTCTTCGCGGGCACTCCCGGATCGATCGTGGAGGACCACAGCCCAGCCGTAGCCTGCGACCACTACCACCGGATGCCCGAAGATGTGGCCCTGATGAAGGAGCTCGGGGTCGATTCCTACCGGTTCTCCCTGTCCTGGCCACGCATCCAGCCCGGCGGCAGCGGTCCGGTCAACCCTGCGGGCCTGGACTTCTACGACCGCTTGATCGACCTGCTCCTGGCCAACGGGATCGCACCGATGGCCACGCTGTATCACTGGGACACGCCGCTGGAACTGGATCAGGCCGGCGGCTGGATGAACCGGGACACGGCCTACCGGCTCGGCGAGTTCGCCGCGATCGCCGCGGCCGCGTACGGCGACCGGGTGGCCCGCTGGGTTACCGTCAACGAACCCGCCACTGTCAGTACCAACGGCTACATGCTGGGGATGCACGCACCGGGCGAATCACTGATGCTTAAAGCCCTGCCCAGTGTCCACCACCAGCTGCTGGGTCACGGACTGTCGCTGCAGGCCCTCCGGGCCGCCAACGTCCCGGGCGACATCGGGATCACGAACGTGTACTCGCCGATGGTGCCGGCCTCAGTGAACCCGCTGGACAAGCTCAGCGCCGGCTTGATGGACATGGCCCAGAACAGCCTCTACGCCGACCCCGTCCTGCTCGGCAAGTACCCCGATGCGATCCGGGCCGCCACATGGTTTTCCTCGTTCAGCCCGTCCAGTGAGGACATGGAGCTGATCTCGCAGCCGCTGGACTTCTACGGGCTCAACTACTACATGCCAACGCGGGTGGCATCAGGTCCGGGCGACGGCGCCGTGCCCGAGGGGATGGCGGAGGCCATGGGCGATGACCTGAGCGGTACCGCACCCGGAGCGCCGTTCCACATCGCGTCGTTCCCGGACACCGAGATCACCGCGTACGGCTGGCCGATCAAACCGGAGTACATGGCTGTCGCGCTCGCGGAAATGGCCGAGCGCTACCCTGACCTTCCGCCGGTCTACATCACCGAGGGCGGGGCGAGCTTCGAGGACCTTGAGATCCGGGACCCGGAAGGCCGGCTCATCATCCCGGATGAACGTCGCGTGCGCTACCTGGCGGACCACATCGCGACAGCGGTGGAAGCGACGTCACCCGGAGGCGCGGCCGAATCAGTCGATCTGCGCGGGTACTACGTGTGGTCGCTGATGGATAACTTTGAATGGTCCGGCGGCTACCGGCAACAGTTCGGACTGCTGCACGTGGACCGCGACACCCAGCAACGCACGAGGAAGGCCTCGTTCTACTGGCTCCAGGAAGTGCTCGCCGCCCGGCTCCGGGACGCCGTCCCGGAGCCTCCCGCAGCGCTGGAGTCTGCGGCGGGCTAGAGAAGGCCCCGGTCCAGCAGGCCCTTGGCCAGCCCGGCGCCGTCGGGGGAGTAGAGCCACGGGACGGGCGCGCCGGTATGGTCACCGGAGTCCGAGTGGCCGCCGGCCAGCACGGCCTCGCCGGCCGAAAGCTGGCGGATCCCGACGGCGGCGACGCTGTCGGGGTGCTGCCGGGCAAAGTCCGAGTAGATTGATTCGTCGTGCTGGCCGTTGTCGCCGAAAAGCAGCCAGCGCAAGTTGGGGAACTCCTCGGCGAGGAGTTCCAGGTTGCGGCGCTTGTGCTCCTGGCCGCTGCGGAACCAGCGGTCCTGGGTCAGGCCCCAGTCGGTGAGCAGCAGGGCGCCGGAGGGATACAGGTTCCGGCTTAGGAACCGGGCCAGGGTGGGCGCGGCGTTCCACGGGCCCGTCGAGAGGTAAATTACCGGCGCCTCCGGGTATTCGACCATGAGGCGGTCCATCAGCACGGCCATGCCGGGCGTCGCCATCCGGGCCCGCTCGTTCAGCACAAAGGTGTTCCAGAGCGCGAGGAAGGGGCGGGGCACGGCAGTGACCATAATGGTGTCGTCAATGTCCGAGACGATTCCCAGCTTGGCGTCGGGCGGGATCACGTAGATCCGCGCCTCCGTCGGCTCGGTGCCTTCGGCGCGCAGCACGGCGGTGTGCCACCCCGGGGGGAGGGACACCTTGACGATCGTGTCCACCAGTCCGCCGCGGTCCGCATGCACGAGAGCGGTCACCCCGCCGATTTCGATCGTCACTTCGGTGAACTGGATCGGCACGGACGTGAAGGCGCGCCAGCCCCGGATGTTCTGGTTGCCGTTTTTTGCGGCGTGCTCTTCGCGGCTGCCGGGATTCGGCCTGGTGGTGAGGACCACGCGGCCGAGCACCCGGACCCAGGCCGTGGAGCCGTACCCCTGGTAGCCGATGGTCTGCGGGACGAAGTCCCAGCGTTTCGCGGCCTGCAGGCGGTACCCGTTGAACGTATCGGAAATCCAGTGCGCCAGACGGAAAGCCCGGGTGCCGGTGACCGGCTGCTGCTGGGGTGATTGCTGCGACGCCAATTTCATGCCTCCACTCTGCCACACGGGCCCGGTCCGGGCACGGACTGCGGCCGGGGCCGCCCGGGGTTCAGGCAGCGGCGAGCAGTTCGCGCAGGACCTCGGCGTTGCGCACGGCGTTCCCGCCGCCGTCGTTGTTGAAGTACACAAAAACCTCCCTGCCGGCCGATTGCCATTCGCGGATCCGGTCCGCCCACCAGCGCAGGTCCTGGTCCGGGTAGGAGCCGCCGTAGAGGTAATCCTGGTCGGGCCCGTGCAGCCGGACGTAGACAAACGGCGCGGTGGCCCGCAGGACGCACGGCAGCCCCGCGCCGCTCATAATGCAGTAGGCGGCGCCGTGCCGTTCCAGCAGCGCGTAAACCTCCGGGTGGTCCCAGCTGGCATGACGGAACTCCACGCTGACCCGGATCCAGTCGGGCAGCGCCGTGAGGAAGTACTCCAGCCGGGCGTCGTCCCGGGCGAACCCCGGCGGCAGCTGGACCAGCAGCACCGCCCGTTTGTCCCCAAGTTCGTGCCAGCACCGGGCGATCCGCTCGATCCAGACCTCCGGGGCGTAGAGCTTCTTCGCGTGCGTCAAACCCCGCGGGGCCTTGACGGACAGCAGGAACCCCGGCGGGAGCCGTCGCCGCCAGCTGGCGAAGGAGGTGTCCCGGGGCCAGCGGTAGAAGCTGGCGTTGAGCTCCACCGTGCTGAAACGGGCGGCGTAATGCGCCAGCCGGTCCCGTGCCGGCAGCCCGGGCGGATAGAGCACATTCTCCCAGTGGTCGTAGCTCCAGCCGCTGGTGCCGATGTGCGCGGTGCCGTTCATCCTGCCTCCCCTTCGCGGATTTCCGGATCTCGAATCCTTGGACCTTCGGCCGCTGGTCCGCAGCCAGACGGGTGTGGCACGCTATGTCCCATGGCTCGCATTGAAGATTACGCAATGGTCGGCGATCTGCACACTGCGGCCCTGATCAGCACCGAAGGTTCGATCGACTGGCTCTGCCTGCCGCGCTTCGACTCGCCCGCCTGTTTTAACGCGCTGCTGGACGCCCCGGAGTCCGGCCGCTGGCTGCTGGCTCCGGAAGGCGGCGGCGAATGCACGCGCCGGCGCTACCGCAAGGACACCCTCATCCTGGAAACCGAGTGGGAGACAGCCACCGGGAAAGTCAGGGTCATCGACTTCATGCCGCCGCGCGATACGGTGGCCGACATCGTGCGGATCGTTGTGGGCCTCCGCGGCACCGTCCGGATGCGCGGCGAGCTGGTGCTGCGCTTTGACTACGGCCACATCATTCCCTGGGTACGCCACGACGAGCACGGGATCCACGCGGTCGCCGGTCCCGACGCCGCCTACCTGGTGACGAAGGCGCCGCTGCGGGGCGAGCGGCTGCAAACCATCAGCGACTTCACCGTCAAGGCGGGCGAACGGGTCCCGTTTGTGCTGACCTGGGCGCCGAGCCACCTGCGGCGGCCGCGGACCGTGGACCCCGAGGAATCCCTCGTCTCCACCGAGTCATTCTGGCAGCACTGGTCTGCAAAGTGCACCGTCACAGGCACCTACCGCGAGGCCGTGCAGCGCTCGCTGATCACGCTCAAGGCGCTGACTTTCGCGCCCACGGGCGGGATTGTGGCGGCCGTGACCACGTCCTTGCCGGAGGAGATCGGCGGCACCCGGAACTGGGACTACCGGTTCTGCTGGCTCCGCGACGCCACCTTGACGCTTCAGGCGTTGCTGGCCTCCGGCTACACGGAGGAGGCCGCCGCATGGCGGGACTGGCTGCTGCGGTCCGTGGCCGGCGACCCGGCAGATCTGCAGATCATGTATGGAATCCACGGCGAGCGCCGGCTGCCGGAGGCGGAACTTCCCTGGCTGCGCGGTTACGAAGGCTCCTTCCCGGTGCGGACCGGAAACGGTGCGGCGGGACAGCTGCAACTGGACGTCTGGGGTGAGGTGCTGGATTGCCTGTCGCTGACCCGGAACTCGCTCCTGGAGCACACGGACGAATCCTGGGATCTCCAGGTGGCGCTGATGGAGCATCTCGAGAAAGCCTGGGGCTGGCCGGACAACGGGCTCTGGGAGATGCGCGGGCCGCGGCGGCATTTCACCCACTCAAAAATCATGGCCTGGGTGGCGGCGGACCGGATGGTCAAGGGCGTCCGCGACTTCGGCCTGACCGGCCCGGCGGACCGCTGGGAGGAACTGCGCGACACCATCCACGCCGAGGTGATGGCCAACGGGTTCGACTCCGAACGCAACACCTTCGTGCAGTCCTACGGGCGGCCGGAACTCGACGCGAGCCTGCTGCTCATCCCGCGCGTCGGGTTCCTGGCCCCGGATGACCCGCGCGTCATTGGGACGATTGACGCCGTCCAGCGCGAACTTACCCACGACGGCTTCGTGCGCCGCTACAAGCCGGCCGAGAGCGACGACGGCCTGCCCGGCGACGAAGGCGTTTTCATCGCCTGTTCCTTCTGGCTGGTGGAAGCCCTACTCGGGGCCGGCCGGCATCACGAGGCCAGGGAACTGTTCGAGCGGCTGCTGGCGCTGCGCAACGACGTCGGACTCCTCAGCGAGGAGTGGGGCGTGGAGGAAGGGCGGCAGCTGGGCAATACGCCGCAGGCGTTCAGCCACTTCGCCCTCGTGATGAGCGCACTGGAGCTGAAGGCCGACGGCATGCACCGCAGCGACACCCCGCTGCACGGGCGCTGAGCACGAAATTGCGGTCGCCCGGGCAAAACCGCCGCCCGGCATGGGAGCAGGGTTTTCGTCCACCCTTTAGATAAGTACACTTACTAATATCCCAATGTGGGGCGAAGGATGAAGGAGTGTGCGATGGCTGGATATTTCGAGCTCGTAGATGCGCCCGACGGCGGCTACCGGATCCGCATGCTGGACGGTGCCGGCAGCCTGATGGCAGTGTCCGTCACGTTCCCGACCAAAAGGGCAGCCGTGGCCGGTGTTGCCCAGGCGCGCGAAATCGCCGGCACCGGCCTGATCCGGGACCGCAGCGCCGGCGGCCCGGCCGCACCGGCCGGGCCGCTGTCCAGGCTGAACAAGCGATCCGCCGGCGGCGCAGGCCGCGGCACCTCCCTGTCCGGCGGTTCGCTGGCCGCCGGAAAGCGAGCGCGCGCCCATCATTGAACCCACTAGCCTCGATCCCACCGGCGCTGATTCCACCGGCGCTGATCCCGCGGGCCTCGCGGGTCCGGGCGCCGCAGCCCGGGTGAGCGCCGCGCCGCCGCATCGGCTGCGTAGGGCGGCCGTGCTGTTCGACGTCGATGGCACCCTGGTCGATTCCGTTTACTTCCACACCCTGGCGTGGTGGCAGGCCTTCCGGCAGGCCGGCCACGACGTGCCGATGGCGAGCATCCACCGCTCGGTCGGCATGGGCGGGGACAGGATCCTCGCCAGGCTGTTGCCGTCCGACCGGGACCCGGACGGCGACAGCACCATCATGACGTCGCACGCGGCCGTGTTCTCCACCTTCTGGCCCTCGCTGACACCGCTGGATGGGGCCCGGGAACTGCTGGCGGGGTGCCACAACGGCGGCCTCGCCGTCGCGCTGGCCTCCTCGGCCCGGGAACGCGACCTCGAAGTGCTGCGGGCCGTGATCGGCGCCGACGATGTCATCGATGCGGCCACGAGCTCGGCCGACGCGAAGGAGAGCAAGCCGGCGCCGGACATCCTCGTCGCCGCCCTGAACGTTCTGGGGGTGCAGGCGTCGGACTCCGTCTATGTGGGCGACGCCGTCTGGGACATCTACGCTGCCGGCAAGCTCGACATTCCGGCCATCGGACTGACCTGCGGCGGGACCAGCGAAGCCGAACTCCGGGACGCCGGCGCAGTCGAAGTCTACGCGGGCCCCCGGGCGCTGCTGGAGAACCTCTCGGACAGTGCGATCGGACGGCTCACCACCCGCGCCGGCCGGACCTGACGGGCGCCACCGACCCGGCGAACAAACAGGTGGAACCAAGCGGGCGGAACCAAACGGCGGAACCCAAAGGGCGGAACCCCACGGGCGGAACCCCGGGGCGTCAGATGGAGGTCAGGCGGAGAACTTCCGCCACACTTTGAGGAAGTCGGCCTCCGCGCTGCTTGCCAGCTGTTCTTCCTTGGCGTGCAGCCGGCCGTAGGTGAAGCCGTTCTCGCCGCTGCGCAGCGAGCGTCCGCCGAGCTCCGCGAGCAGGGACCGGGCCACGACGCTGTCCTGGTGCTGCCCAAGCGAGGTCTGGATCTTGCGCGCCGCCTTGGCCGTCCGCCGCGCCTTCCCGGCCCCGCGGCCGCCGAGCGATTCGGCCAGTTCCGCGGAGTAGCGCAGCCGTTTCGCGGCCTTCCGGACCTCGTGCAGCCCTGCATCCCTTGCGCCGGTGCGGTCCTCCGCCGCCGGGAGGCCCTCAACCGCACGCCGCAGCCGCGTCTCATCCCTGGCGACAAACGTGCCGATGGTCTTCCGCGGCGGCCGGGACGCCCTCTGGGACAGGCGGCCAGCGTTGAGCCAGGCCTCAAAACGGCCCAGCAGTTCTGCGTACCGCTCGCCGTCGAGCGCGGCGAGGGCACCCTCAAAGCCGGCGGCAGCGGCGGCGTCGAGCTCCTCATCGATCCGGGCAGCTGCCTGGCCGAGAACCAGCTCTTCGGGTTCCGCGGCCAGGAGTTCCCGGAGCCGGGCCTGCACCACCAGGGGGTCCCGAGCCGGCCCCAGCGTTCCGGAGAGCCAGCGGAGTTCGGAGCGGAGATCCTCCGCGGCGCCGTCGTCGAACAACTTCCGGCCGGAGGCGAGCAGGGAGCGGAGCCGGCGGGCCGCGACACGCATCTTGTGGATCGCGTCGGGCTGATTCTCGCGGACCCCCGGGGCCTGAAGGCGCAGTTCAGCCAACTGTTCAGCAAAGTAGGCGAGCAGTGCGTCTCCAGCGGTGGTTGCCATGCTTCACTGTGCTGCCACGGACTTCCCCGCGCAAGTCCCAAAGGGCACGCACCTGCACCTTGGGCGGCGGCTGCAGTGTGTCCATGAATCCAAGGGGGGATAAAGGGGGGATAACGGGGACGGGCCGGCTGCGGACCGGCCGCCCGCGGCGGGCTGACACGTCGCCGCAATGTAGCCGGAAGTCTGTCCTGATGCGGGATCTCGGCATACGCTGGCCGGATGACACGACAGCATCTGCCCGGCCGAGTAGCGGTAGTCACCGGCGCCGGTTCGGGGATCGGCCGGGCGGTCGCCCGGCTTATGCTCGCCGACGGGTACCGGGTGGTGCTGGCCGGCCGGCGTGAAGCCCAACTGCTGGAGACCGGGGCCGGGCATGCCCAGGCCCTGGCCGTTCCCTGCGACGTCACCGTGCCCGACGACGTCGAACGGCTGTTCGCCACCGCGCTCGAGCACTGGGGCCGCGTGGACGTGCTTTTCAACAATGCCGGCGTGTTCGGCCCGGCCGGCGCCGTGGATGAGATCAGCCCGGCGGACTGGGACGCCACGGTGGCGGTGAACCTGACCGGGTCCATGCTGTGCGCCGCGGCTGCCGTCCGGGCCATGAAGGCGCAGTCACCGCAGGGCGGGCGGATCATCAACAACGGCTCCATCGCCGCCCATTCACCCCGCCCCCGGACGGTCGCCTACACCGTCACCAAGCACGCCGTGACCGGGCTGACCAAAAGCATCGAACTCGACGGCCGCGGCTTCGGCATCACCTGCGGGCAGATCGACATCGGCAATTCGGCCACCGAGCTGATGGACACGATCGGTGCCGGCTCCGGGGCTGTGCAGGCCGACGGCAGCCGCCGCGTCGAGCCGACGTTCCCGGTTGAGGACGCCGCCCGAGCGGTGCTGCTGATGGTAGGGATGCCACCCTCGGCCAGCGTCGGATCCCTCGTGATCACCGCCGCCGGGATGCCGTTCATCGGCCGCGGCTAGCACCGGCGCCGGGGGCACGCCTCCAGGGCGGAAGTCCTGCCAAAGCGGCAGGCTTGTCAGAGCGGCAGCAGGCCGGACAGGTCGGCGCGCAGACCGGAGGCGGCCACCCGGCCGGAGGCGACGGCGTCTGCCCAGCCCAACTGCCCGCTGACCATCGCCAGCCAGGTGGCGGCGTCGCACTCGATGACGTTCGGCGGGGTGCCGCGGGTATGCCGGGGACCTTCCACGCATTGCGTGACGCCGAACGGCGGAACCCGGACCTCCACTGAATTGCCGGGTGCCCGGGCGGTGACCTCCTCCAGGGAGTAGCGGACCGCCGTCGCAATCGTGGCGCGGGGGAGCGGGGCGCCGGACTCCTGGCCGGCGGCGTCGGGGGCAGCTTCCGGAGCATTGGCTGCCTGCCAGGCAGCGAGGGCTGCCCGGCCCTCGTCGATCGCTATTCGGCGCCGTTGAACCACCATTGATTTGCCTTCTGCCTGGCGCCGCACCGACGCAACCGATCCCCTGCGGGTGGCCGCCCGCGGCGGCCCATTCCACCTTACGTCACGCAAGAATTCACGGTGTGTTAACACTTGTTGACAATTTTCCGGTATATAGGGCGTGAAAGCGAGTAATTCCAGACTCGGTGCATCCAAGTAATTTCCCAAGTAAATACGGGTATACGCAACCGCTAATAGGGTAAGCAAATCCCTAGCGTGCCGCGTTGCAGCAAGCCCATGCTCGAAGTGCGGCCAGCCAGAGAAAAGGCAGCAAGCTGATGGCACGGACGAGCCCAAAGGGGCGGATCGTTGGATCCGGCACAGGGCCCTGGCCAGAAGAATTAACGGCCGACAAATGCCTCGGAACACTATTGGGGGCCATTAGCTTTAGCGTCCAATTATTCTCTGAACAATGAAGGCTCGATGATGCGTTCTTTCAATACCCCGCAGAATCAAACCCAAACAACATTCGACTGGTCCAGCATCAGTGATTTCTACACCCAGGCAGCGCCGTACTTTCCAGTGGCAATCGCGGGCGCAATTGTCTGGGGCCTGTGGCTGTACCGCTTTATCCTCTCCCATCGGGCCCAACCGTATGTGACCGACTTCGAGGCCACGACCTCGGTGATCGTCCCCTCGTTCCATGAGGATCCCGATATTCTGATGAGCGCCCTGGACTCCTGGCGTCAACAGGGGCCAACGGAGATCATCATCGTCCTCGACGTCGAGGATCTCGAGGCGTACCGACGGATTTCCGCGCTGGGGGACAAGACCATCAGGCCGGTGCTTTTCCATCACGTGGGGAAGCGGTCAGCGCTCGGAGCCGGTGTGCGGCTCGCACAGTACGACATCCTGGTACTTACGGATTCCGACACCTGGTGGTTGCCGGGGATGCTCCGGAATGTCCAGATGCCGTTTGAGGACCCGCTGGTTGGCGCCGTCGGCACGCACCAGAACGTCTACCAGCGGGACACCAGCATCTGGCGGCGCGTGGCGGACTGGATGGTCGACCTCAGGTACCTCGACTATGTGCCGGCCATGGGCAGGGCCGGCGCGGTGCCGTGCATCTCAGGGCGCACGGCCGTCTACCGCCGGGAGGCTGTGATGCTGGTTCTGGACCATTTGGAAAACGAGTACTTCATGGGCCGCCGGTGCATCTCCGGGGACGACGGGCGTCTGACCTGGCTGGTCCTGGCCTCCGGGTACAAGACGGTCCACCAGTCCACCGCGCGGGCGCTGTCCATGTTTCCCTCGAACTTCGGCGCCTTCGTCAAGCAGCGCGTCCGCTGGAGCCGGAACTCCTACCGTTGCTATCTGACAGCGATCGCGATGGGTTGGCTGTGGCGGGTCCCGTTCGTCACCAAGGTGACGGTGCTGCAAATCCTGCTGACCCCCGTGACCATGGGGCTGACGGTCTTCTACCTGGTCTTCAACCGGCTGGACCCGACTCCGCTGGGCTTCACGGCGGCCGCGTGCTGGCTGCTGCTGGGCCGGGGCATCCGCGGCATCTCCCATCTGCGCCGGCAGCCGAAGGACATCCTGATCCTGCCGGTCCTGGCCCTTACCGTGATCCTGGTCGCGCTGCCCATCAAGGTCTATGCCTTCGCGACAATGAACAGACAGGGCTGGCTTACCCGGCACGCTGACCAGACGGGCGGCGACGGCCAGGATGCCCAGAGCCTGACACCGAAGGCGGTTTCCTCATGAGACCCACCCGGCAGGGCCTGCTGGTCGGCCTCGCCGCCGTGCTTCTCGCCGGCTCCGGAACGCTCATCCTCCAGGCCGACCGGCTGTGGAACCAGCGGCCGCTGGATCCCGTGGGCCGGAACGAGATTGCCGCCAACGGCAACGTCCAGGGAGAAATCTACCCGGGAGATCCGGCCCGGGAAGCGCAGCTCGTCGAACGCGAAGCCGAGCGGCTCATCTACGTGCGGGCCGTCGCCTCGGCGGCCCGCTGGCGGGTGGAAGGGCTGGCCGGCGCCTACCGGCTCCGCACCGGCTCCAGCTACACGCTGGTCCTGCCGGCACGGCCGGAACCGTACACCGTGGCCGACCTCGCGATGCTCACGCCCAAGGCCTTCACCCGGCAGGGGGACGGGCCCTATGTCCTGTCCGAGAGCATCGTTGTCCTCCCCGGGGCCAACCTGTCCCTGATCGCGCCGGACGGGCCGGAAGGGCTCGATATCCGGCTGGAGAGCACCCGGGAGAACTTCGTCTCCATTGTGACGCTGGGCGGCTCCCTCACGGTGGCCGGCTCGGAGACGGCGGACGTCCGCCTCACCAGCTGGGACAGCGCCGAGCAAAGTGTTGACACGACGACGGGCGACGGCCGCGCCTATGTCCGAATCCTTGGCGGACATGCCTCCCTGGCCCGTGCCAACGTCTCCAACCTGGGGTTCTGGAGCGGCAATACCGGCGGTCTTTCGCTGACCGGCACGGACGACGTCGCGGCGTTCCAAAGCGGACCGCCGAGGCCGGAAGAGGCAGCGGAGGCAGCCGCCGGGGGAGCGCAGGTGCTGCCTGAGGAGGCGCTTGCCGCCTTTGCGGCCCGGACAACGCAGGACTACAGCGTGGTGACCGCCGGCATCGACGATGTCACGATCGATGGCAACGCGTTCGGCCTGTTTGTCTCCAACGCCCGGGACATCGTGATTGAGGATTCGGCCATCAGCGGAAGCCTCGTGGATGGTCTGGTCCTGCACCGTGCCGTCAGGGACGCGCAGATCACCAGGACACGCTCATCGGACAACGCGGTGGATGGCTTCGCGGTTGCCAGCTCCGCCACCAGGGTCGTCCTGGAGGAGGTAACGGCCGAGCGCAATGGCCGTAACGGGATTTCGCTCGACGGCCGGCCTCTCGCGGACGGGCCCAACGCCGTCGGAACGGCAGTGAATAGTTATGGTGGCAACCAGGTGACCGAAAGTACGCTTGCGGGTAATGCCCGGTACGGGATTGAGCTCAGCGGAGGCAGCAACCTTGCCATCGAGCGCAATGTGTTTGCGGGCAACGAGGTCGGTGTGGTGGTCAACCATGGCGCCGGCGGTGTGGGAATCAGCCGCAACGAGTTCAGGGACCAGCGGCTCCAGGCGGTGTCGGTCCGCGATGCGCAGGCCTCGGCCGCCGTGTTCGGGAACGCCATCATCGGCGGGGATACCGGGATCTACGTCCGGAACGCGAAAGCGGACATTAACTCCAATGATCTGAAAGCAGTGTCGAACCATGGCATCACGCTCGTGGGCGACGTGGGCGGCACCGTCATCGCGGGAAATACGGTGGCCGGGGAGGGCAGCACGGCCATCCGGGCCGAGGGGTCCAGCGGTGCAGTTATCTTCGGGAACAACCTGTTGGGCTGGGCACCGGCCTACACCGTGGAGAAAGCGGTTGGCTCCGTCGTCCAGCCGCTCAGCCTGGTCTGGATTGTGCTCGGGGGCCTGCTGCTGATCACCGCGGTGGTCCGGCGGAAGAGGGCGGCGCTGATCCGCAGTCCGTACGCGGAACGAGTGCCGCTGACCAGCCTCAGCAGGGGATTCGTGGTCCCCGACGACGTCGCAGGACTGCGGCGATGAAGCCGGTGAAGGCACTGGCCCGCCCGTGGATGCTGGCCCTTGCCCTGCTGCTGGTTCTGCTCACCGGGGGAGCGGTCTGGCTGGCCGTGAACGCCCCATCCCCCGATTCCTCCGGAAGCGGTGCAACCGGCGGTGGCACCGGCGTCGGCACCGGCACCGTCCCGCCGGGGCCGACAGCGGCCACTTCGCCGGCGTCGGGCGGGCCGGCGCCCGGCGGGGACTGCCCGCCGGCCACGGTCACGGTGGCCAGCGCGGCGGAACTGCAGGTGGCCCTCGCCAACGCCGGACCCGGAACCGTCATTGGTCTGAGCGAAGGCATCTATACGGGCAACTTCACCGCCACCGGCGATGGGGCGGAGGGCCGGCCGGTCACACTCTGCGGCACCGGCGGCAGCATCCTCGACGGCGGCCAGCTCGATGACGGCTACGTCCTCCACCTCAACCAGGCCTCGCACTGGGTGCTCCAGGGCTTCGCCGTCCGCAACGGACAAAAGGGCGTGATGGTCGACGAATCCACGCACAGCGTGCTGCGCGGCCTCGCCGTAAGCAACACCGGTGATGAGGGAATCCACCTGCGCAGGTTCAGCACCGATAACAAAGTCCTCGGAAATTCGATCAGGGACACCGGTCTGCGGAAAGCGAAATTCGGTGAAGGGATCTATATCGGGACGGCGCAAAGCAACTGGTGCGATATCAGCGGCTGCCAGCCGGATAAAAGCGACCGCAACGAGGTCGCGGGAAATGACATCGCCGGCACGACCGCGGAGTGCGTGGACATCAAGGAAGGAACATCCGGTGGCGCCGTCCGCGGCAACCGCTTTGACGGCTCCGGCATCGTCGGAGCGGACTCCTGGGTGGATGTGAAAGGAAACGGGTGGACGATAGAGAACAATTCCGGGTGGAACTCTCCGCTGGACGGATTCCAGACCCACGAAATTGTCGATGGCTGGGGAACCGGAAACGTTTTCCGGAACAACTCAGCCGACGTTAATGGTCCAGGCTTCGGCTACTCGCTGACGCCGGTACTCGGCAACGTCGTCGAATGCAGCAACAAAGCCGCACAAGCGGGGAAGGGCGTCTCGAACGAGCCCTGCAAGACCGTCTAGAGGAAACGGCCTGGCGCCATGCCGCCGGCCGATGACCGCTCAGGTGCTTCCCTCAGGAAAAGAGAAACCAATGTGCAACCCTCCGTCATCGCCCCTGCCCGCTCCCAGGCTCACTGTCGTCGGCACCGGATACCTCGGCGCCACGCACGCCATCTGCATGGCACTCCTGGGCTTCGAGGTCCTCGGGGCCGACGTCGACCGGAACAAGATCGAGATGCTCCGGGCCGGCAGGGTTCCGTTCTTCGAACCCGGCCTGCCCGAGAAGCTTGGCGAGGCCCTGGCCTCCGGCCGGCTGCGCTTTACCACCGACTTCGACGAGGTGGCGCAGTTCGGCGATGTCCACTTCCTCTGCGTTGGCACCCCGCAGGCGGCCGGTTCCGGCGCCGCGGACCTGGGCTATGTCGAAGCCGCTTTCACCACCCTTGCCTCGCGTATTTCACGCAGAGCCCTGCTCGTGGGCAAGTCCACCGTTCCGATCGGAACTGCCGCGCGGCTCACCCGAATGATCAAGGACATCGCGCCGATCGGGTGCGAGCTGGAACTTGCGTGGAACCCCGAATTCCTCCGCGAGGGATATGCCGTGCAGGACACGCTGCATCCTGACCGGCTGGTCTTTGGGGTCGAGTCCGAGTGGGCGGAATCCCAGCTCCGGGCGGTGTTTGCCCCGATTCTTGGCACCGGCACTCCTTTGATCGTGGCGGACCTGTCCACCTCGGAGCTGGTCAAGGTGGCGGCAAATTCTTTCCTGGCCACGAAGATCTCCTTTATCAACGCGATGGCCGAGGTTTGCGAGGCCACCGGCGCCGACGTCGGCCTGCTGGCCCAGGCGCTGAGCCTTGACGATCGGATTGGCCGGCGGTTCCTCAAACCCGGCCTCGGATTCGGCGGCGGCTGTCTGCCGAAGGACATCCGGGCCTTCCGCCACCGTGCCGAGGAGCTGGGCGTGGGCCAGGCCGTCAGCTTCCTGGCGGAGGTCGACGCGATCAACAACCGCCGGCGCGTCCGCACGGTGGACCTGATCCGGGAACTCGCCGGCGGGAACCTCGCCGGGGTGCGGGTGGCAGCCCTCGGGGCGGCCTTCAAACCGAACTCAGACGATGTGCGCGACGCCCCGGCGCTCGACGTCGCCCGGCTCCTGTATCTGGAGGGTGCGGTGGTGACCGTCTATGACCCGGAGGCCAATGCCAACGCCCACAAGCTCTACCCGGACCTCAACTACGTCGGTTCGATGGAGGAGGCGGTGGTCCAGGCCGATGTTGTGGCGCTGCTCACCGAGTGGGAGGAGTTCCGCCGCGCCGATCCGGACTACCTCGCCGGTTTCGTTCGCCAGCGCCTGGTCGTCGACGGACGTCATGCCCTCGATGCCAGCGACTACACCTCGAAAGGCTGGCAATACCGCGCCCTGGGCCGTCCCTACCAGGCGCGGACGGTACTGCTGCTGGAGGACGCACGCGACGGCGCCGCCGGCAATCCAGCCTAGTCACCGGGCAGCTGGGCCGGTTCCAGTCAGGGCGTGCACGGGACGTTGGCCAGTCCGCGGCCCGCAGCGCTGGGCATGCACCGGACGGAGTTTCCCCGGCCCTCGGACTGGATCCAGACTTCGTAACCGGGCACCCCGCCCAGCACGGCATTGCCGGCGAACACATTGTCCCGTCCCCAGCCGTCCAGGACGTTGTGGACCTGCAGGGCGTCGAGCTTGGTGGTTGACCCGGAGTTGCCGGTCACGGTGTAGCCGTTGCCCTTGACGTCCACCCAGGAATCGGCGGAGTTGGCGCCGGAGAGCCCCGCCCCGGAAAAGGTGTTGCCGGTGACCCTGCCGCCCGTGGTGCCTTCCTTGATATCGATTCCCTCGGCGGAGGTCCGGGAGATGCGGTTGTTGGCGATCAGGACCCGGTCCGACCGGTCGGGTGTTGTCGCGGAGCCCATCACCGACTTCCAGTTGCTCTTGGCGCTGCCCACGTAAATGCCCTCACCGAAGCCCGGCTTGGCCAGGCCGGTATCGTGGATCTCCGAGCCCTGGATGGTGCAGTCGGTGCTGTTGGCACGGAAGTGCACGGCTTCGCTGCCGATACCGCCGACGTCGACCTGGCTCAGGACGGTGTGCGCGGATCCGTCCAGGACGATTCCCTTGGCGGAGTTCGCGACGGACAGCCCCGATACGTGCCAGTAGCTGCCGGTGATGTGCAGCCCGTAGCCGGATGTCAGGGATCCGGAGCTGAGGACAACCGTGCGGGATCCGGTCAGGGTGATCGGGGCCGCCGCCGTGCCTGACGCAGCGGCCACGAATTTGCCGGTGTAGCCGCCGTCCTGGATCTGGATGGTCTGCCCCGGTTGTGCCGCCTCGAGGGCTGCGGCCAGCTCGGCGGAGGTGGACACGGTCACGGCGGCGGCCGGTATGGCTGCTGCGGGGGATGCCGGCGTCGGGCTTAATGGCGCCGGAGCCGTGGATGAAGGCAGCACGGTAAGTGTTGGGGCGGCGGCCGGCGACGGGGGTGTCGGCGCGGCGGTCCGTGCGCTGCCGGCGTCGGACGGGCCGGTTCCGGCGTCGGAAGGCACAGTGGCGAGCGCGACCAGAGCCAGGCCGGCGGCCAGCCGCGGCCAGAGCCGCGGCGCGCGGGGCTCGCCGTCGATCACCATGCTGCTCCGTTCGGTAGCAGGGCCCGGACGTTCACCCGGAGTGGGCGACGTCGGGAACTATCCAGACTGCCCGAGCCGCCGTCCGTAGTCCAGCCCACGTCCCACGGAGGGCCTCGCCGTCAGTCGAGCAGCGCCGAGACTGCCTGGCCGAGGCGGAGTTTGCCCACCGGCCGGCCGCCGCCGAGCACGGGCGTGACCACCTTGTCCAGCACGCTGGCCACTTCCGGGACGTCGACGGCGCCGGCGGCGGCCAGCAGGGTCAGCCCGACGAGCGTGGTGGCCCGGATGTTGCCGTCGAGGACCTTGATGGCGACGGCGGCGCCGGTGGGGGTGGCCATCACCAGCACGCCCTCCGCGCCGATCTTGGCGAGGATGCCGAGGTCGTCCATGACGATTGTGTTGCACTCGCCCTTGCCCTGAACCGCCCACGGGTAGTCCAGCATCGAGGTGGCGATCGTGGCGGCGCGGGCGTTGGAGTTCTTGTCCCCGGGGGCCTTGGCCAGTTTGGAGAAGGCCCGGGCCAGTCCTGTCAGGGAGACGGCGGCCACGGGGGCGCCGCAGCCGTCGATGCCGAGGTGGGCGATGCTTTCGCCGGTGTATTCCTCGATCACGGAGCGGATGCGCTGCTGCAGCGGGTGGTTGGGCTCGAGGTAGCTGTGGGTGTCCCAGCCGTTCTCGGTGCAGGCCCAGAGGAACGCGGCGTGCTTTCCGGAGCAGTTGAAGGCGAGCTTGGTTTTGCCCCTTTCGGAGCGGACCAGCCAGTTCCGGGCGGTCTCATCCTCGGGCCAGGCCGCGGGGCACTGGAGCTGCTCTTCCTTGACGCCTGCGGCCTTGAGCATGCCCTCGACGATGTCCATGTGATCCAGCGAGCCGACGTGGCTGCCGCAGGCGATTGCGACCTGGGCGCCGCGCAGGGGCACGCCGGACTGCATTGAGGCGAGGGCCTGCAGCGGCTTGAGCGTGGACCTGGCGAAGATCGGCGTGGTGATGTCGCCCAGTTCGGTGACGACGCTGCCGTCCCCGGCAATGAGGACGGCGGAGCCGATGTGCCGGGACTCCACAAAGCCGCTGCGTTCAACGACGGCCAGTTCGACGGCGGACTCGACGGTGAAGGTGGCGTGTGAATTCAGGGGCATGCAGCAAGTCTATGGTGCCCGGTGGGGATACCCCGGTTACTCCACGGTCACCATCAGCGACTGCCAGCCCGAGGCGCCGTCGGGCACCGGATCCGCGCGCTGGTCCGTCTGGACCTCGCCGGTTCCGTCCGTGGCGCGGGCCTTGATGTAGTGCGGGCCTGGCGTGGCTTCCCAGTCGAAGGACCACTGCCGCCACGTGATGAGTGAGGCCTCGTCCGAGAGGGTCGCCTCGGTCCAGGGCCCGTTGTCGATCTGGACCTCAACCCTGGTGATGCCGCGCGTCTGGGCCCAGGCGGTGCCGCCGATCGCAACCCGCCCAGCCGGAACCTTGGCGAAGGACTTCG
This sequence comes from Pseudarthrobacter sp. HLT1-3, assembly GCF_059383535.1. Taxonomy (NCBI): domain Bacteria; kingdom Bacillati; phylum Actinomycetota; class Actinomycetes; order Micrococcales; family Micrococcaceae; genus Pseudarthrobacter; species Pseudarthrobacter sp. HLT1-3. The sequence goes on from NZ_JBWZCJ010000023.1 coordinate 22,702, forward strand.
GGACTTCCACCCGGGCCATGGTCTTGATCGGGCCCCGCTCGGACCAGCCGCGCCGCGTCCAGTAGGCCTGGCTGTCCGCGAAGCGGGTGACTTCGAGGTCCACCACCCATTTGGTGGCGGACACGAAGCCATACAGGCCAGGCACGACCATCCGCACGGGGTAACCGTGTTCCAGCGGCAGGGCTTCACCATTCATGCCGATCGCCAGCATCGCGTCGCGGTCGTCCTGGAGAACTTCCAGGGGGGTCGAGGCGCTGAAGCCGTCGATCGAGGTGGAGAGCACCATATCGGCGCCGTCCTTGGGTCCGGCCATCTTGAGCACGTCCCGGATGGGCATGCCCAGCCACTTGGCGTTGCCGGCCAGGTTCCCGCCGACCGGGTTGGACACACAGGTCAGGGAGACGTGCGATTCGATCAGCTTTGCGTCCAGCAGGTCCTGGAAGCTGAGCCGGACCTCCCGCTCCACCAGGCCGTGGATCCGCAGTTCCCAGTCCTGGACGTTGATTTCGGGCACGCTCAGGGCGGTGTCGATGCGGTAGAAGTCGTTGTTGGGTGTCAGCCACGGTGTCACGCCGGGAGCCCTGGACTGCACTCCGGCGGGAACGGCGGGGGCCGCTTTCGCAGGGGCGGGCAGCTGCAGGGATTCGCGGGCCTGGGCCACGTTGCTGCGGGCCGCGCTGAGCAGGCGTCCGCCCGTCGCAGCAATGGCTGAGGCCGCGGCGGTAACGCCGGTGGCGGCAAAGAACGCGCGGCGGCTCGCAGCGGGACGCTTCCCTGCGCCGGCGGCGGCCCGGTCCGGGCCCGTTGCGTGGCCCGGGTCCGCCCCTGGCCGCTGCTGGTCCCGCCACAACATTGCGATCAGGAGCCGCAGCGCGATCAATCCGGCCGCGGTGCCGATCAGCGAGGGAACCGCGTCCTGCGGACGGACTCCGGCCCGGGTCACCACGCTCGCCACGATCACGGCGCCCATCAGCAGCACGCCCAGGACGCCGAGGGTCCATTTGCGGTACGCGACGATGCCCAGGGCGCAGGCGAGCAGCGCGATGGTGGCAGCCATGCCGACGAACAGGGCGAGCTTGTCGTTGGTGCCGAACGTGGCGATCGCGAAATCCTTCAGCCACGGCGGCGTGAAGTCGATGAAGGTTGAGCCGAGGGCGTTCAGCGGCGTCGCCCGCGCGGTGAAGAACGCGCCGACCAGTTCGGCAACGGACAGGACGACGGCGGCCGCCGCCACTCCCGCCAGTGCGGCCAGGGCGGTGGGTCCGGACGGCCGCTTCGTCCGTGAGTCGTTGCCCGGCGGCGTCCGGGGGGGATTTCCTCGGCTGGGTTCTTCCGCGCGGGGCGTCTGCGTGCTGGGCTTCTCCATGTCTGGTCTTCGTAGCCGCACCCGCCGCGGATTGCCGCCCCCGCATGGGACATGCCCTCCCATGGGGTGCCGGGGTGGACATGTTGGCCTTATGTCCCGTGGGCGCCGCCCGGACTGGGCATGTCCCGGGGCGGTCACGGCTTAGGAGCCTGCCGGGTCCACAAAGTACCCTTGGGAACTGTGAAGGTACTAGTAATCGGCCCCGGCGGCCGCGAACACGCCATTGTCCGATCCTTGCTTGCTGACCCGAACGTATCCGAGGTCCACGCGGCCCCGGGCAACGCCGGCATCAGCAAACTGGTCCCCACACACGCCATCGACGCGAACGATCCCGACGCCGTCGCGGCCCTGGCCACCAAGCTGACCGTCGACCTGGTGGTCGTTGGCCCCGAGGCTCCGCTTGCCGCCGGGGTGTCCGACGCCGTCCGCGCCGCCGGCATCCCCGTGTTCGGCCCGAGCAGGGCCGCGGCCCAGCTCGAAGCCTCCAAGGCTTTCGCCAAGGAAATTATGGCCGAGGCCGATGTTCCCACCGCCATGGCCAGGGTGGCCGCCAACGCAGAGGAAGCCTCCGACGCGCTCGACACCTTCGGCGCCCCCTACGTGGTCAAGGACGACGGACTCGCCGCCGGCAAGGGCGTCGTCGTCACCAACAACCGGGACGAGGCGCTCGCGCACGCGCTGAGCTGCTTCGACGCCGGCGGCACCGTGGTGATCGAGGAGTTCCTCGATGGCCCCGAGGTCTCCGTGTTTGTCCTCTGCGACGGCCTCAACACCGTGGCGCTCTCCCCGGCGCAGGACTTCAAAAGGATCTTCGACAACGACGAAGGCCCCAACACCGGCGGCATGGGCGCCTACACCCCGCTGGAATGGGCGCCCGAAGGCCTCGTCCAGGAAGTCATCGACCGCGTCGCCCAGCCCACGGTGAACCAGATGGCGCACCGCGGCACCCCGTTCGTCGGCGTGCTCTTCGTCGGCCTCGCCCTGACCTCCCGCGGCACCCGCGTGATCGAATTCAACGTCCGCTTCGGCGACCCGGAAACCCAGGCCGTGCTCGCCCGCCTCAAAACCCCCCTCGGCGGGCTGCTGATGGCGGCCGCCAGGGGCGAACTGGACAAGGTCCAGCCGCTGCGCTGGTCCAAGGACACCGCGGTCGCCGTCGTCGTCGCCGCTGAAAACTACCCTGACACCCCGCGCACCGGCGACCGGATCCGCGGGCTCAAAAAAGTCGAGTTGATCGAGGGTGTCCACGTGATCCACGCCGGCACCAGGCTCGACGACGAAGGCAAGGTTGTCTCCGCCGGCGGCCGGGTCCTGGCCGTGGTGGCGCTGGGCACCGACCTCGTCGAGGCCAGGGAACGGGCTTACGACGGCGTCGAGCTGGTCCAGCTGGACGGCAGCCAGTTCCGCACCGACATCGGAGGCAAGGCGGCCCGCGGCGAGATCAAGGTCACGACGCCCGGCACCCCCGGCGCCACGAAAGCGAAGGCCTGAGCATGAGCACGCCAGAATCCTCCGTCCCGGAAACGACCGGACCCACCTCTGCGCCGAAGACCGGCCTGGACACCGCGACTCTGGACCTGCCCGGCTGGAAGCATATCTACTCCGGAAAAGTCCGCGACCTGTACGTCTCGTCCGACGCATCTATCACGGAGCGGATCGGCCAGGAGTGCGTCCTCGTCGTCGCCAGCGACCGGATCAGCGCCTACGACCACGTCCTCGCCAGTGAAATCCCGGACAAGGGCCGCATCCTGACCCAGCTGAGCCTCTGGTGGTTCGAACAGCTCGGCGTGGAGCACCACGTGCTGGCGTCCACGGTCGACGCCGGCGTGCCCGCCGCCGTCGAGGGCCGGGCGATGATCTGCAAGAAGCTGGACATGTTCCCGGTCGAATGCATCGCCCGCGGCTACCTCACCGGCTCAGGGCTGCTGGAGTACCGGCAGTCCGGCACCGTCTGCAGCATCCCCCTTCCGGACGGACTCGTGGACGGGTCACGGCTCGGCGAGGCCATCTTCACCCCCTCCGCGAAGGCCGAGGTGGGCGAGCATGACGAGAACATCACCTACGACGCCGTCGTGGAGCTCGTCGGGGCGGACATCGCCGCCCGGCTGCGCGAGCTCACCCTGGAGATCTACACCAAGGCCGAGGCGATCGCCCGCGGCCGCGGCATCATCCTCGCCGACACCAAGGTGGAGTTCGGCTTCGACGCCGCCAGCGGCGTCATCACCCTCGGCGACGAGGTGCTTACCCCGGACTCCTCACGGTTCTGGGATGCCGCGACCTACGAACCGGGCAAGGCCCAGCCCTCCTATGACAAGCAGTACGTCCGCGACTGGCTGACCTCGGCCGAATCCGGCTGGGACAAGTCCTCGGACACCCCGCCGCCGGCGCTGCCCGCCGACGTCGTCGTCCGCACCCGCAGCCGCTACGTGGAGGCCTACGAGAAGCTCACCGGGCGCACGTTCGCCTAGACGTAATTAACCACGGGCGGGGGCCGCTAGGTTCCGGCGGAAGCAGCGGCCTGCGCCCGGCGCTGCGCCAGCCGGATTTCCAGCACGGCGTCCATGGACTGCTGGACCCGGTCCGAGGCGCCGGCTGCACTGAATTCCCGCTGCGCTTCCTCAAGGTAGACGAGAGCCTCGTCGGATTCACCAGCCGCCTTGAGCGCCTTGCCGAGCAGTAACGAGACTTCGCCGGCGGTGTGCTTTGCCAGAGCATCCTTGTCGGCGTGGATCTCGCGCAGTTTCTGGACTGCAGCGACGATATCGCCGGTGAGGTAGAGCCAGCGGGCCCGGATGAACGCCACCTCGAGGTGGTCCGTTTTGTTGCCCCCCACGATGGACAGCGCCAGCTCGGCACGTTCGATCGAGGTCAGCGTTTCGGGTTCGACGATGCCGGAGGACAGGCGGACGGCGGCCGAGGCCTTGTTGAACCGGGCCCAGAGGTCGATGTCGTTCGCCGGGGAGAGCATCTGTGCCGCACGCTCGTGGTACTTGATGCCCTCCTGGTAGTCGTGGCGCATGAATGCCACGTTGCCGATCACCCAGGCAACCTCGCCGGCGAGCTGGGTCATGGAATGATCATCCATCTGCTCGTTCATGTCCTGGCAGTACTGCCACGCCTCATCGAGGCGGCCGCTTTCGGCCAGCGCGCCGATCAGGGCGCGCAGCGCGCCGATGATCAGGGTGGATCCCTTCGGCAGTTCGGCGCAGAGCCGCACTGCCGCCTGCGAGTGTTCGACGGCGGCCGTCAGCTGTCCCTGCCCCTGCGCGGCCGCGGCGAGCATCTGCTCAGCCCGTACGCCCAGCCCCGCCGACTCGGCGGCCATCGGGTGGTCCAGCAGTCGCTGCACGATGTCCTTGCACTCTTCCCACCGGCCCTGCTTGATCAGGCATTCGGCCTGCATATAGCTCATATTCCACCAGGCACTGGTGTTCTTGGCATCGAGCGCGATCTGGGCCGCGGCCGCGGCGTGCTTCGCCGCCAGCGGGTAATCCCGCAGGTCCCAGGCCTGTCGGGCATAAAGCCCCGCGAGCACGTACTCGGCATCACTGATGGATACCGGCTGGCTCCAGGCTTCCAACGCTTTTGGGGCGAGCTCCAGCCGCCGGGCCAGCTCTTCAATCACATCCGCGGTTGGTTCACGGCGCCCGGTCTCCAGTAGGGAGATGTAGCTGGGCGAGTAGAGATCCCGACCCAGTTCGGCCTGCGTCAGGCCGCGTTCCAGCCGTTCCGCTCGGAGTTTTTCCCCGAATCCGTTCCCCACGGATACCTCCTAATTCCGGACATTCTTTGTACTAAATGCTTGACAGTCTCTGTGGAAATCATTTTACAATGTGTGTCAACAAGGGTAGTGCTGACTTGGTAACGACTCCGACTCATATTGAGGAACTCTATGTTGAAGAAGATTGCAGCTGGCGCCGTTTTGGCGTGTGCACTGGCATTCTCCGCTGCGGCCCCGGCCATGCTGTCCGCTGGTTCCACTGTCGACGAGGTCGGATTCACCGCTGTGGGTAACTGGCCGGATCCCATGAACGCCCCTCAGGCCGTGGGCAACTGGCCTGACCCGATGACCTTCTCCACCAACGTGGGCAACTGGCCTGACCCGATGACTTACTCCACCAACGTGGGCAACTGGCCCGACCCGATGTAAGCAAACGCACGTCGTAGCCCCGGGACATCGCGAACGCGTCCCGGGGCTATTTTTTGCCCTGGTGGCGGTAAATCAGGAACCGGGTTGGCGGCCCCGGGAACTGCTGAAGGCGTCGTCCTGAACCGGGCCTTCCGCCGACGCAAAAAGAAGAGGACCTTCCAGCTGGAAGGCCCTCTTCTTGATTGGTCGGGATGACAGGATTTGAACCTGCGACCTCGTCGTCCCGAACGACGCGCGCTACCAAGCTGCGCCACATCCCGATCCGTTACTTCAAAAGCAACTTCACAAGAGTATCCGATAGGAGCCCCGGATGCGAAATCGGGGCTCAGACCAGCGAATCCTTCCAGGCCCCGTGCAGGCGGGCGAACCGGCCGCCGCCGCCGATCAGCTCTGCCGGGCTGCCGTCCTCGACGACGAGCCCGTCGTGGATCACGAGGACCCGGTCGACGGCCTCCACCGTGGACAGGCGGTGGGCGATGATGAGGGCGGTCCGTCCGGCGTCGGTTCCGTTGCCCTTGAGCAGCCGTGCAAGGCCGGCCTGGACAAGCCGTTCAGAGGGGATATCCAGCGAGGACGTTGCCTCGTCCAGGATCAGCACGGCGGGCCGGGCCAGGAAGGCCCGGGCGAAGCTGATCAGCTGGCGCTGCCCGGCGGAAACCCGGCCGCCGCGCTTGTTGACGTCCGTGTCGTAGCCCTCGGGGAGCGCCTGGATGAACCCGTGCGCGCCCACGGCCTTCGCGGCGGCCTCGATTTCGGCGCGGGACGCCCCCGGCCGGCCGAGGGCGATGTTGTCCGCCACGGAGCCGCTGAACAGGAAGGCCTCCTGGGTGACCATCACGACGTTCCGGCGCAGGTCGGCCGTCGCGAGCTCCCGCAGGTCCACGCCGTCGAGCGTCAGGGAGCCGGCGGAGACGTCGTAGAAGCGGGCGATCAGCTTGGCGAAGGTGGACTTGCCGGCACCGGTCTGGCCCACCAGCGCCACGGTCTGGCCGGCGGGGATGTGCAGGTCCAGCGTGGGGATGACCACCGGGCCGTCGCCGTAGCGGAATTCGACCTGCCGGAAGTCGATCGTTCCGCCGGCGTCGTGCAGTGCCTCCGGGTTCGTGGGCGGCCGGACGGTGGGGACCTCCTCCAGCAGCCCGGAGACTTTCTCCAGCGCCGCCTGGGCGCTCTGGAAGGAGTTGTAGAACATGGCCATCTGGTCCACCGGCTGGAAGAAGCGCTTGGTGGACAGGATCAGGGCCAGCAGGACGCCGACGGCGAGATCGCCGCTGAGCACCCGGAAACCGCCGAAGAGCAGGACGACGGCAACGCAGACGTTGCCGATCAGCACCAGGCCGGGCTGGAAGATGCCGTTGAGGTTGATGGAGCGGACCGTGACCCTGCGGTAGTCCTCGGCGAGGCCGGCGTAGTGTGCCGCGTTGTCGCGTTCCTTGCGGAAGGCCTTGACCGCGCGGATTCCGGTCATGGTTTCCACGAAGTGCACAATCATCCCGGACGAAGCGACGCGGGATTCGCGGAACGCGATCTGGGAGTGTTTCTGGTACCAGCGGGTCAGGAAGTACATCGGCACGCCGGCGGCCAGGACCAGCAGCCCGCTGCGCCAGTCCAGGGCGACCACCGTCGCGGCCGTCAGCACCATAAACAGCAGCCCCGAGGCCAGCGAGCTGATCCCGGAGTCCAGGAGCTCGCGCAGCGCCTCCAGATCCGAGGTCTGCCGGGCGATAATGCGCCCCGAGGTGTACTTTTCGTGGAATTCCAGGCTGAGCCGCTGGGTGTGCCGGAAAACCCGGACGCGCAGGTCCAGCAGCATCGCCTGGCTCAGGCGCGCCGTCGAGGTCACGTACAGGGCCGTGAGGCCCGCCGTCGCGATGGCGGCCGCCAGGTAGGCGGCGCCGGTGAGCAGCAGCGGCAGGTTGTCACCGGCCCGCAGGGCAGGCAGCGCCCGGTCGATGCCGAAGGCGATCAGCGCCGGCCCGGCAACCCGCGCAGCCTGTGACAGCACGACGGCGGCAATGGTCAGCCAGAACCGCCGGCGCACCGGGCGGATGAGCGAGCCGAGCAGGGCCAGGGAGCGGCGCCGCACGGCCTTGCTCTCGGTCCGGGACAGGTGCGCGTTGTCCTCGTTCGCGGTGCCGAAGGTTGTGCTGCTCATCGGGAGATCTCCTCGGCGCCGAAGCCTGACAGTTCGTTATCCAGCAGGTCGGAGTCGAGGTCCCGCGGCTCCGGATCGAGGCTGGCGATCACGTAGCGGTAGTGGCGGTTCTCCGCGAGCAGTTCGGTGTGGGTGCCGACCGCGGTGATCCGGCCGTCCTCCAGCAGCGCCACCCGGTCCGCCATCGCCACGGTCGACGGCCGGTGGGCCACGATCAGCGTGGTGGTGCCGGAGAGCACCTGCCGCAGCCTGGTCTCGACAAGTTCCTCGGTGTGGACGTCCAGGGCGGAGAGCGGATCGTCCAGGACCAGGACCCTGGGCCGGGCAGCGATGGCCCGGGCCAGGGCGATGCGCTGCCGCTGGCCGCCGGAAAGGCTGAGGCCTTCCTCGCCGATCAGCGTGTCCAGGCCCTCCGGCAGCGAGTACGCGAAGTGGGCCTGGGCGACGTCGAGCGCTTCCTCCAGCGCCTGCTCGCGTTGCCCGTCCGGCAGGCCGGCCGGGGCGCCCAGCATCACGTTGTCGCGGACCGAGTTGGAGAACAGGGTGGTGTCTTCAAACGCGACGCCGACGACCGTGCGGAGCTCCTCGACACTGAACTCGCGCAGGTCCACCCCGTCAATGGTGACGGCGCCGTCGGTGACATCGAAGAGCCGGGGAACCAGCTGGAGCAGCGCGCTTTTGCCGCTGCCCGTGATTCCGACCAAGGCCATCGTCTCACCGGGTTGGACCGCAAGGCTGATGCCCTTGAGGATCGGCTTCTCCGGGGCATCCTCATAGGCAAAGCTGACGCCGCTGAAGCGGAGCGCGCCCTTCAGCTCGGCCGGGCGGCGCGGCTGTGCCGGGCTGGTGATCGTATTCACCGAGTCCATCACCTCGAAGTGCCGGTCCAGCACGGACTTGGCGTTGAGGGCCATGGCCAGCAGCGTGCCGGAAAACTCGACCGGGGTTGAAACCACGGCAGCGGTCGCGAAGAACGCCACCAGCGCGCCGATGCTCAGCTCGCCGGTCGAAACCAGCAGGACGCCGACGACGAGACCGGCGCCGAGGGCCAGCTCGGGCAGCAGCGTGACGACCATGCTGAAGGTGGCCACGTGCTTGGCCTTGACGATCTCCGTCTGGCGGAGCTCCTCGGCCTGTTCGTTGAAGTTCTCCAGCGCCTCGCGGCTGCGGCCGAACGCCTTGAGCACCCGGATCCCGTGGACCGATTCCTCGACCGTGGTGGCGAGGTCGCCGGCCTGGTCCTGGCTGCGGCGGGCCACCTTGCTGAAGCGGGTGCGGAAGCGGAAGCCGTAAACCATGATCGGCACGGCGGCGGCGAGGAAGATCAGCGCCAGCTGCCAGCTCATCGTGAACATGACCACGACGCCGATCACCACGGTAAGGGTGGTGACCACCAGCATGATGGCGCCGAAGGCCATCCAGCGGCGCAGGAAGTTCAGGTCCGTCATGGCACGGGAGAGCAGCTGGCCGGAGCCCCACCGGTCGTGGAAGGAGACGGTCAAGTCCTGCAGATGGTCATAGAGGGAGACCCGCATCCGGGTCTCGACGGTGGTGGCGGGATTGATCACGAACTGCCGGCGCAGCGCCACCAGGCCGGCCTCCGCGACACCCAGGCCCAGGACCACGAGGGAGGCGATCCAGACCGCGTCCGCGCTGCCGCCGGGCCGGAGCGACTCGTTGACCAGCACCCGCAGCACCTGGGGGATCGTCAGGGCCACAAGACTGGCGGTCAGGGCGCAGAGCAGGCCCATAACGAGCCGCGGAATGATCGGCCTGACGTGGGGATAGAGACGGCTGATGGAGGAGAAAAATGAGGTCTGCTTGGCCATGCCCGCTTCTTAATGCTCAGCTGCGTAGGGGTAAACGCACCCGGATGTAGTTTCCTGTAGCAACTACCCTAGGGCATCGGCGCCCCGCGGGACATGCCCAGTGGCGGCCGGGGAGGGCATGCCTTGTGCTGGCAGCGGGACATGCCCAGTGGCGGCCCCGGGGAGTGGACAGAAGGCCACGATGTCCACCCGCGGAGCCCGGGGGAGCGCATGTCCCGCGGTGGCCGGGGCAGGCCGGGGAGGGCATGTCCAGTGGTGGCCGCGGGGAGGGGACAGGAGGCCACTATGTCCATCCCCGGAGCCCGGGGGAGGGCATGTCCTGCGGCGGCTGGCGTTGGCCGGGTTGCCGGAATGGGCGGGAGGACCCGGGTGGGCTCAGGGGCGCGGTGCGAGCGTGAGCAGCACGGCCTCGGGTTTGCAGGCGATCCGGACCGGGGCGAAGCGTGAGGTGCCGATGCCGCCGGAGACGTTCACCGGCGTCGTGCGTCCGTTGCTTTCCCAGTCGTGCAGGCCCTTGGCGCGCCAGGTCGGCAGGTCGCAGTTGGCCACGAGCGCACCGAATCCCGGGACGCAGATCTGGCCGCCGTGGGTGTGCCCGGCGAGGAGCAGGTCGGCCTGGTCCTCGGTGAAGTGGTCCAGGACGCGCTGGTACGGGGCGTGGATGACGGCGACCCGGAGGTGCGGCGCGCTGTCCTGGCCCTTGGTGCCCCGGGGCCAGCCGGCGTACCGCTCGAGGCCCAGGTGCGGATCGTCGACGCCGGAGAAGTCGACGCGCAGGCCCCTGACGATCAGCGACTGGCAGCGGTTGGTCAGGTCCACCCAGCCGCCCATGCCGAAGCCGGCGCGGAGCCGCGGCCAGTCCAGTTTGATGGGATCCTTGGGCTTGACGGACGGTCCCAGGAAGTAGGCGGCCGGGTTTTTCAGCCGCGGGGCGAAGTAGTCGTTCGAACCGGGGACGAAGACGCCGGGAAACTTCATCAGCGGGCGCAGCGCCTCCAGCACCGGTTCCACGGCCTTGGCGTGGCTGAGGTTGTCGCCGGTGTTGACCACCAGATCCGGTTCCAGTTCCGCGAGCGAGGACAGCCACGCGGCCTTGCTGCGTTGGCCGGGCACGAAGTGGATGTCGCTCAGGTGCAGTACCCGGATCGGGGCGAACCCTGCCGGGAGGATCGGCAGGGTCTCCTCGCGCAGGACGAACTGGTTTTTCTCCCACAGCCCGTATCCGGTGGCGGCGGCACCCGTCACGGCGCCCGCGGCGGCGGTGACGGCAAAGCCGCGCCCGATGCTTCGGACGCGGCTTGCCAGCGGGTTGTTTCCGGTCACGGGTTCGGCTTATCGCCGTTGCCGGGCTTGGTCTCCGAGGGGGCTGGCTCCGGTGCCGGGCTGGACGGTTCCGGTGAAGACTGCGTTGCCTGCGTCGACGGCTTGGGTGCCGTGGTGGGGGTCGGACCGGTCACCAGGTTCGACGGCGGGGCCGTGAACGGGTTGGTGCCGTACGCCGGGGCCACCTCGGTCATGTAGTTCGAGAACTGCGGGCCCGCGATCATGTAGCCGTCGATGGCCTTGTAGAACTTGCCGTTGAAGGTCAGGTTGCGTCCCGGCCGGTCCTGGCCGCCCAGCGCGTCGCCGAACCAGGACGCCGTCGCCAGGCCGCTGGTGTAGCCGACCACCCAGGTGGAGTTGTTGGGGTCGTTGGTGCCGGTCTTGGCGGCGATCGGGAAGCTGGTCTTGGTGGAGATCCGCGGCCTGATCAGGGAGCCGGAGCCGCGGTTGAGGACTTCCTGCAGCGCGAAGCTGACACCGCGGGCAACTTCCGGTTTGATCGCATCGCGGCAGCTGGTGGCCTGGGCCGGCAGCTGGGCGCCGCTGGCGTCGGTCACCGACTCAATGGCCATCGGCTCGCAGTACTTGCCGTCGTTCGCGAAGGTGGCGAATGCGCTGGCCATGGTCAGCGGCGAGGTCTGGGTCGCGCCGATCAGGTTGGACAGCCGTGTCATGGGGACGGGCTCGTTGGTCTGGCCCGCGTGGATTCCGGCGGCGTCGACGATCTTCTGGATGCCGCAGAGGTCCACTCCCGCCGCCGTGGCGAACGTCATGGTGTTGATCGAGTTCGCGAGGCCGTCGACGACGCTCATGTTCTTGTAATATCCTTCTTCGGCGTTCTGCAGGTCATCCGCCGCGCCGAGCCGCTTTTCCGCGGTGTTGTAGGCGCCGTCCACCGGGGTGGGGCAGGTGTTCTTCCACCGGTAGTTCAGCGGGTACTTGCGCACGGTCCCGTTGAGGACTGTGTTCATCGACTTGCCTTCGTTGAGCCACGCGGCGAAGGTGAACGGCTTCATTGTGGAGCCGGGCTGGAAGCCGCCCAGGCCGCCGAGGTCGTTGCCCTGGGCGTCACGCATGTCGACGTTGAAGTTGATGACGTTGTTGAACTTTCCTTCGGCCTCAAGGAACTGGGTGTTCTGCGCCATCGAGACGATCTTGCCGGAGCCGGGCTGCACGGAGACCAGCGAGGCGCCCCACTTGTCCGGGTTTTCCCCGGCGGAGGCCTCAACCTGGGCCTGTGCCACCGCCTGGGCGTTCGGGTCCAGCGTGGTCTTGATGGTCAGGCCGCCGCGGAACACCGTCCGCTCGCGTTCCTTCGCGTCGGCGCCGTAGGCCGGGTTGTTCAGCAGCAGGTGCAGCACGTAGTCGCAGAAGTACGGGGCCGTCGCCGAGTAGGCGCAGCCCTGGCGCGGCTGGGTGACCTTTGTTTCCACCGGGGTGGCCACCGCGGCGTCGTACTCGGCCTGCGGAATCTTGCCCTGCGTCAGCATGGACTGCAGCACCAGGTCGCGGCGGACCTTGGCGTTTTCCGGGTTGTTGATCGGGTCGAAGAAGGATGGGCTGTTGACCAGGCCGGCCAGGAGCGCCGCCTGCGGCAGGTTCAGGTCCTTGGCGGTGGTGCTGAAGAAGAACTTGGACGCGGCCTCGATGCCGTAGGCGTCACGGTTGAAGAACACGATGTTGAGGTAGCCCTCAAGGATCTGCTCCTTGGTGAACTTCTTCTCGAGCGCGATGGCGAGCTTCATCTCCCGCAGCTTGTCGCCCACGCCCTTGTTCACGCCGTTCAGCAGGACCTGGTCACCCTTGCCCTCGGCTTCGAGGGTGGAGTTGATGACGTTGTTCACGTACTGCTGGGTGATGGTCGAGGCACCCTGCCGGTTGCCGCGGGCCGTGCTGACCAGGGCGCGCATGATGCCGGTGGTGTCCACCCCGCCGTGCTCATAGAAGCGGCTGTCCTCAATGGCGATTACCGCGTCCTTGACGTACGGCGACATCTGGTCGAGGGATACCCGGGTGCGGTTCTCCGCGTAGAGGTTGGCGATCACGCTGCCGTCGGAGGCCAGGATCGACGTCGACTGGCTCGGCGGGTCCACCTGCAGCTCGGCCGGGAGGGTCTCGAAGAACTTGATCGATCCGCTCGCGGAGCCGCCGGTGACCGCGGCCGCAGGGACCAGCAGCCCCGCAACCAGGACGCCACAAATGGCGCTCACGCCCAGGAAAAGAAGGATCTTTCCGAGGGTGGTGGCCGTGTCAAATAAAGGGTTCTTACCAGTCGCCATGTTTTCCACTTTACCGGCAAGGACTAGGCTTTAGCTCATGACCAAATGGGAGTACGCCACGATTCCGCTCATTATCCACGCCACAAAGCAGATTTTGGACCAGTGGGGTGACGACGGCTGGGAGCTCGTGCAGGTTGTCACGGGCCCGGACGGAAACGGCCTCGTTGCCTACCTGAAGCGGGAGAAGCAGTAGCCATGAGCACCCCCGCATCCGCCGGTCCGGGCGCCTCCGCAGTTCCCGGGGCGCCGACCCAGAGTACCGCCGGCACCGGCGCGTCGTCCGCCGTCGAGCAGCGCCTCGCCGAGCTCGGCCTGAGCCTGCCGGAGGTTGCCGCCCCGGTGGCCGCCTACGTGCCCGCCGTCATCTCCGGCAACCACGTGTACACCTCCGGCCAGCTGCCGTTCATCAACGGCAGGCTTGAGGCGACCGGAAAGGTGTCCTCCGGCACCGAAGGCGCCTCGGACGAGGCCACCGTTTCCCCGGAGGCTGCCAAGCAGTACGCCGCGGTATGCGCCGTCAACGCCCTGGCCGCCGTGAAGAGTGTCATCGGTGACCTGGACCGGATCACGCGGATCGTCAAGGTGGTCGGCTTTGTGTCCTCTGACCCGTCCTTCACGGGCCAGCCCGGTGTGATCAACGGCGCGTCGGACCTGCTCGGCAAGGTCCTCGGCGACGCCGGCCAGCACGCACGGTCCGCCGTCGGCGTGGCCGTCCTCCCGCTCGACTCCCCGGTTGAAGTCGAACTGATCGCCGAATTCGCCTAGAGGGCAGGTCAACTCCCTTGCCTCAGTTAGCCCGACGCCTCTTTGCTCTTCCCCCGGATCTTGAGGGGGCGGCCCGCAGCTGGATGGAACACGGCGAGCGGACCCCCCGCAAGCCCCGCTTCGCTTCCTCGGTGGTGCTGCTGCGCGACTCGCCCACGGGGCTGGAGACGTGGCTGGGCTACCGGCCCGGCACGTCACCGCTGGGTGTTCTCGCCTTTCCCGGCGGCTCCCTGGAGGCGTCCGACGACGACGCCGTCGGCTGGTTGGGCCCCTCGCAGCAGCATTGGGCCGAGCAGATGGGGACCGCCGACGTCGGGCTGGCGCGCCGCCATGTGGTCGGCGCCATCCGCGAACTGTTCGAGGAAACCGGCATCCTGCTGGCCGGTCCCGACCTGTCCACCACGGTGGAGGCGACCACCTCCGCGGACTGGATGCGGGCCCGGGTTGCTGTGGCGGAGCAGGAGAAGTCCTTCACCGAGGTGCTCGCCAAGCGCGGGCTTTCGGTGCGGACCGACCTGCTCAAACCCCTGGTCAACTGGCTCAGCCCGGACTTCGCGCACCGCCGCTTCAACACCCGCTATTTCGCCGCGACGGTGCCGGTGAACCAGCAGCCGTCGCTGCTGGCCACCAAGGGCGTCTGGGGCCGCTGGGTCTGCGCCCGCAGGGTCATTGACGAACGGAACACCACCGCGCTCGGCGACGAGGTGGGCCAGGAGAACACGGTCGGGCGCACCCTCGGCGAACTCCTGGTGCCCGGCTCGGAGATCATGCTCGAGAAGATGGCGGCGGCCAACGGCTGCATCGCGTACTTGAGCTACAAGCGCAAATTCCACGTCTACCAGCCGAAGCTCGTCGAGGAAGACGGGCAGCTCATGCTTGAAGTCGAGGCGGCCAAGACCGTCGCCGGAGAACCCCAGCGCGAACGCTGACCCCGGCCCTAGCCCCGACTGCCCCCACCCTGGGCCCCACGGTTCCCACGGCTGGACATGTCCTCCGGTGGCCCCGGCGGGTGGACAGGGTGGCATTGTGTCCACTCCTGGGTGCGAGGACTGGGCATGTCCCGCGGGCGAGCTGTGACCAACGCTGGGCATGTCCCGCGGGCAGGGGCGTAGGGGTAGGGCTTAACCACCGAAGGCCGGCACCGTTTCCGCGGTCCGGCCTTCGTGTGCTGCCAAAGAGGGTTAGCGGGAGCGCTGGCGGAGGCGCTGCATGTCGAGGATGACGACGGCGCGGGCCTCCAGGCGCAGCCAGCCGCGCTGCACAAACTCGGCGAGGGCCTTGTTGACGGTTTCGCGGGAAGCCCCGACCAGCTGGGCCAGTTCTTCCTGGGTCAGCTCGTGGGCGACCAGGACGCCGTCGGTCGCGGGGCGGCCGAAACGGTCCGCCAGGTCCAGCAGCGCCTTGGCGACCCGGCCCGGAACGTCGGAGAAGACCAGGTCGGAGAGGGAATCGTTGGTGCGGCGCAGCCGGCGGGCCAGGGCCTGCAGCAGTTGGGCCGAGACCTCCGGGCGGGTGCGCAGCAGCGCATTGAGGCTCTCGTTCTTGAGCCCGGCCAGGCGCGTTTCCGAGACAGCCGTTGCCGTGGCGGTGCGGGGGCTCGGATCGAACAGCGCCATTTCGCCGAACAGTTCACCCGGGCCGAGGATGGCCAGCAGTGATTCGCGGCCGTCCGGGGAGGTGCGCCCGAGCTTGACCTTGCCGGAGACGATGAAGTAGAGCTGGTCGCCCTGGTCGCCTTCCCGGAATACCGAGGCTCCGCGTGAGAGGTCCACCTCGGTGAGTTCGTCCGTCAACAGACGGAACGCCTCGTCGTCGAGCGTGGCGAAGAGGGGTGCGCGGCGCAATACCTCGATATCCATGAAATCTCCTGTCTAAACTGTGTCGGCTGGGGCGCTTCAGCCATTGTTTCAGAATTTTGGAGCTTCTGTGACGTACTTGGCACCGAAACGCGGCAAACGTCATGCCCGGGGCGGGAGGAGCACCCGCCGCGGGCCGCCGGGCGGGCCCGGCAAACTGTCAGCCGGCGCCGGTAGAATTGGGGCTTACCTGCCTATCAAGGAGCATTGGTGTTCGGCTTGACCATCCTGGACCTCGTCCTGATTCTGACGCTGCTGTCCTACCTGATCCATGGCCTGCGCAACGGCTTCCTCGTCACTGTCGGCGGCATCGCCGGCTTCGCCGCGGGCGCCGTGGCCGCGTTCCTGTCCGTCCCCATTGTCAGCGGCCTGGTGGAGGACAGCGGCTGGCGCCTCACGGCGATCATTGGCGCCGCCGTGCTGCTGATGGTGCTGGGGCACGGGCTGGGCACGGCGATCGGCCGCCGGGTCCGCAATGTCGTGCGGATCAGGCCGCTCCGGTCCATCGACCGCGTGGCCGGCGGCGGCGTCAACGTGGTGGTCTCCGCCCTGGTCATGTCGATGCTGGCTTTTAGCCTCGGTGCGCTCGGCGTTCCCTTCGTCTCCCAGCCGCTCGCCGAGTCGAAAGTCATCCGCTTCATCGACGGCGTGACTCCCGTGCCGGTCAAGGCGTCGATGGCCCAGCTGCGGTCCGCCGTGATCGGCGAGGGTATCCCGACCCTGTTCGAGGGAATCGGCCAGGGCCAGCCGGTGGCCGTTCCGGATGCCAGCACCAACACCCCGGCCCTGAACAACGCCGCGGCTTCGGTCCTGAAGATTGCGGGCACCGCCTACCAGTGCGGACAGAACCAGACCGGATCGGGTTTCGTCGTGTCTCCCGGCCGGGTGGTGACGAACGCCCACGTGGTCGCCGGCGTGCCCGAACCGGTCGTGGAGATCCCCGGCGGCGGCGCCCTGCCCGGGCGCGTGGTGTACTTCGACAGCCAGCATGACCTCGCCGTCGTGGCCGTGGACGGCCTGCGCGCGGCCCCGCTGCCGCTCAGCGCCGACCTGCCCGCCGGCAGTCCGGCCGCGTTCGCCGGCTACCCCCACGGCGGCCCGTTCCAGTCCAAACCCGCCACCGTGCAGGACATTGCGACGGTGCTGGTGCCGGACATCTACGGCGGCAACCCCGCGCCGGAGGACGTGTACCGGATTGCCGGGGACGTCCAGCCGGGTAACTCCGGCGGACCGCTGCTGACCACCGACGGGCAGGTCGCGGGCGTGATCTTCGCCAAGGCGACGGAGGAATCGTCGCTGGGCTATGCCATCACGATGACGGATCTGGGGCCGGTGGCCGCCCAGGCGCCGGGCCTCGGCCGTGCCGTTTCCCCGGGCCAGTGCATCCAGAAGTAGCAGGGCCGGCGGAACCGCCCCGGCGCGCGGGGTTCGATCGCTAGAGCCATTCCAGGCTCTGGCCGTGCGGACCGGCGATCGCGGCGGGCCGGCCGTTGTGCAGCAGCAGGAACCGGCCGCGGAGCCGGGATTCGTCCATTTCGGGAACCACGCTGGAGCCATCGGCCTGGATGATCACCGTGTGCCCTTCGTTGGAGAGCCAGTGGCAGCCGCGTTCGGCGGCGAGCCGGGCCATGGTGCTCCGGAAGCGCTCCCTGGCCTCCGCATCGAGGTAGGCCATGACCGCGCTGTGGAGGACCACCAGGGTGGCGTCCGCCGGGGCCTGCGCGGCGAGGGCGGGGAGCCGGTCGTTGAGGTCCCCGGCCACCAGCAGCGGCGGGTCGGCCCGGGCGATAGCGATTGCCCGGCGCAGCCGTTCGCGGCGGAAGTCCTGTTCCGGCCAGACCAGCGCTTCGAGCCAGGCGACGTCGTCGGCGTTCCTGACGTCCAGCGGGTTAAGGTCGATCCCGGCACGCCAGACCACCGGCGGAAGTTCCGCCGGGAGCGGGACCGGGCCGGTGACGGTGCAGCCCAGGACCGGGTAACTCCCCGGTGCGGCGCCGGCCGGGACCAGCCGCGTAAACTGACCGCCGGCGTCGTACTCATAGCCGTAGCGGTCCGGAAACAGGGCGAGGCCGGCCGACGCTCCGACCTCGAGGAGCGCCAGCGGGCGCCCGCCTGCGGCGGCGATCTGCGCCAGGGACGGCAGCAGGGTGGCGCAGCGCCCGGCCTCATTGGTCTGGGTGGCGCGGCTGAGCACGATCCGGGAGACGTCGTCCCCGTGGGCGTCCAGGAATGCCCGGAAGTCCGGGTAGGGGCTGATCCGGGCGCCGAGGAAGCGTGCGGCCGCGAGCATCAGCAGGGGCTGGCGTTTGTTGTACGGCCACTGGTCGATCCGCCGGATCAGCTCCGGGTCACCCGCGATGCGCACGGACCACTCCGCGTAACAGGCGGAGTTGCCCGGCGCGTCGACGGTGCCGAAGTGCCGGTACCACTCGGCGGTGGCCGACGGACCCCTGCCGCGGGCGCCGCCGCGCTCAGCGGGGGACAAGTTCAGTCCTTGCCGGCCTGCAGCCCGGCGAGGTACTCCACGGCGAACTGGTAGCCCAGGACGCCTGCGCCGGCGATCACGGCCTTGCTGATGTCGGAGAGATAGGAGTGGTGCCGGAACTCCTCGCGGGCATGGACATTGGTGATGTGGACCTCGACGGCGGGCAGCTGCACTGCGGAGATGGCGTCCCGGATGGCGACCGAGGTGTGCGTGTACGCGCCGGCGTTGATGACGATGCCTAGCGCCTTCCCGCGGGCGGCGTGGATGGCGTCCACGAGCGCACCCTCGTGGTTGGACTGGAAGCACTCGACGTCCAGGCCGTGCGCCGCGCCGGTGTCCTTGGCGAGCTGTTCGACGTCGGCGAGGGTGGCGGTGCCGTATTTGTCGGGTTCGCGGGTGCCGAGCAGGTTCAGATTGGGTCCGTTGAGGACCAGGATGGTGCCGCGGCCGGCGCCGCCGGGGGTGGTTTCGCTCATGCCTGCCAATGTATCGCGTTGCGTTGCGGCCCGCCGCCTCCGGCTGCGGAAACGTCAGCGGAAACGTCAGCGGAAACGGCGCATGGCCGTGCGCAGATGACTGCCCGGGGGCGGCCGGCGGGCACTGGAACCCAGCTGCTGCCCTGCTTAAACTGAAAGGACCACCGTGCGGAGCTCCCGTACCGGTCAGCTCGTGCGCGGAAAGCCCGATCTCGGAGCACATCATGCGCAGCATTCATGCAGAAAAATCATTCCGCCGGCTCGCCGTGGGCATCATCGCCCTGGCCGCGTTTCTCGTGCCGGCGCCCCCGGCCGCCGCTTCCGGCGGGGACCGGGATGACCGGTCCCCGGTCATCACACTCCCCGGCGCTACCGGCGCTGAAGGCATCGCCGCAGGGGAGGGAAGTACGTTCTTCGCCGGCGACCTGCTCAAGGGCAACATCTTCCGGGGGGACATCGACAAAGGCACCGCAAAACTGTTCATCACTGCCCCGGAGGGCCGGGCGGCCGTCGGTCTGAAAGTCGACCGGGACAACGACCTTCTGTTCGTCGCCGGCGGCGCCACCGGCCAGGCCTATGTGTATGACCTGGAGACCAAAGAAACCGCGAGAATCTATGAGCTCGCGCCGGCCGGTGCCAGCTTCATCAACGACGTCGCGCTGACCGGCGACGGCGCGTGGTTCACCAATTCCAGTGCCGGCGAGCTGTACCGGATACCGATCGGCCACAACGGGGAACTGGGCGACGTCCAGACCCTGGCGCTGGAAGCGCCGGCCGGCACCGTGGATAAGGGGTTCAACCTCAACGGCATCGCCGCCGCCGACGACGGGGACACGCTGATCGTGGCCCACTTCGCCCGCGGTGCCCTGTATGCGGTGGACCCGGACGACGGATCCAACAAGCAGATCCGCGTCACGGACTCCTCCGGCGCCCCGGTCGAGGTGACGAACGTCGACGGCATCGTGGTCCGTGGCGACACCCTCTGGGCCGTGCAGAACTTCTCGAACCAGGTCAGCCGGATCGAACTGAACGGGTCGCTGGGCAGGGGGAAGGTGCAGGAAGTCATCACCAGCCCGAACTTCGACGTCCCGACGACGGCGGCGCTGTTCGGCGATACCCTCGCCCTCGTCAACGCGAAGTTCTCGACGCCTCAGGCCACGAGCTTCGAGGTAGTCCTGGTCAGGGCCTGCTCCGGGGCCTGAGTTCTCAACGTGTCCCGGACGTCCCTAACGTGTCGCGAGCCGCTCTATCCGCCGCAGCGCCAGGGCGCACACCGGAAGGTAGGCGGGCGCCCACCACGGGACGGTGAAGGTGACGAGGCAGCCGCCGGGCTGCGGAACGACCCGGTGGCCCGTGGCAGGGACCCCCGCCACGGACCAGGACCAGTACCGTGCCGGCTCGAACGCTGTCACGGTGTAAGGCAGCGCCGCACCCAGGACGGTGCGGACCCTGCCACGGCTGCCGAGCCCAATCCCTCCGGCCGCGGTCCCCGCCGGCGTTCCGGCCGGGGCGGGCTCGACGCCGGTGATCGACGGCCCCCAGTCCGGCCACTTCCCAGGATCGGTGAGCAGGGCCCAGACATCCTGCACGGGCGCGGCGACCCGGCGCGACACGGAAAAGGTCACCCGCGCCGCACCTCACACGCGTCGCTCACCGCTGCAGCGCTCCGCCCCGCGCAGCCCGGACCGGGTTCCCGCTCACTTCCGGAGCGACTGCGCGATCTGGGCCATGACGGTGTTGTCGGCCAGGGTGGTGGCGTCGCCGACTTCGCGACCTTCCGCGACGTCTTTGAGCAGCCGGCGCATGATCTTGCCCGAGCGGGTCTTGGGCAGTTCGGGCACCACCAGGATGGTCTTGGGCTTGGCGATCGGCCCGATCTCCTTGCTGACGTGGTTCCGCAGTTCCTGCACGATCGCGTCCCCGGTGTCCACGGCGTCGCCGCGCAGGATCACGAAGGCGACGACGGACTGGCCGGTGGTCTCGTCCGCGGCGCCCACGACGGCGGCCTCGGCGACGGCGGGGTGGGACACGAGGGCGGATTCGATTTCGGCGGTGGAGAGGCGGTGGCCGGAAATGTTCATCACGTCATCGACCCGGCCGAGCAGCCAGATGTCGCCGTCCTCGTCCTTCTTGGCGCCGTCCCCGGCGAAGTACATGGTCTCGAAGCGGGACCAGTAGGTTTCCTTGAAGCGCTCCGGGTCGCCCCAGATGCCGCGCAGCATGGCCGGCCACGGTTCGCGGATCACGAGGTAGCCGCCGGAGCCGTTGGGCACGGACTCCCCGGCCTCGTCCACGACGTCCACGGCGATGCCGGGCAGCGGGACCTGGGCCGAGCCGGGCTTGGTGGCCGTGACGCCGGGCAGCGGGGCGATCATCTGCGCGCCGGTTTCGGTCTGCCACCAGGTGTCCACGACCGGGGCCGGGGTTTCTTTCCGCTCGCCGTTCTTGCCGGCATTGCCGCCGATGACCTCGCGGTACCACATCCACGCTTCGGGGTTTATGGGTTCGCCGACGGAGCCCAGGACGCGGATCGAGGAGAGGTCCGATTTCGCGGGGATCTCCTTGCCCCACTTCATGAACGTCCGGATCGCGGTGGGTGCGGTGTAGAGGATGGAGACCTTGTACTTCTCCACGATTTCCCACCAGCGGCCCTGGTGCGGGGAGTCCGGGGTGCCTTCGTACATCACCTGGGTGGCGCCGTTCAGGAGCGGGGCGTAGGCGACGTACGAGTGCCCGGTGATCCAGCCGACGTCGGCCGTGCACCAGTAGACGTCGGTTTCCGGCTTGAGGTCAAAGACGGCCCTGTGCGTGTAGGCGGTCTGGGTGAGGTAGCCGCCGGTGGTGTGCAGGATGCCCTTGGGCTTGCCCGTGGTCCCGGAGGTGTAGAGGATAAAGAGCGGGTGCTCGGAGTCATGCCCGACGGCGGTGTGCTCGGGCGAGGCGGTCTCGACCGTGTCCGCCCACCAGTGGTCCCGGCCCTCGTGCCAGTCGACGTCCTGGCCGTTGCGCTTGACCACCACGACGTTCTCAACAGTGTGCCCGGAACCGTCTCCCTCGTGGGACAACGCGTCGTCGACGGCGTGCTTGAGCGAGCTGGGCTTGCCGCGGCGGTAGGTGCCGTCCGCGGTGACCACGAGCTTGGCCTCGGCGTCGTCGATCCGGGAGCGGAGCGCCTCGGCGGAGAAGCCGCCAAAGACCACCGAGTGGATGGCGCCGATCCGGGCGCAGGCCAGCAGCGTGATGACAGCCTCGGGAATCATCGGCAAATACACGGCCACACGGTCGCCCTTGGCGACGCCGAGCGACTCAAAGGCGTTGGCCGCCTTCTTGACCTCGTCGGTGAGCTGGGCGTAGGTATACGTCCGGGTATCGCCCGGTTCGCCCTCGAAGTAGATCGCAACGCGGTCGCCGTGGCCGGCCTCGACGTGGCGGTCCAGCGCGTTGTAGGCCGCGTTGACCTCGCCGCCGACGAACCACTTCGCGAACGGAGGATTGGACCAGTCCAGGGCCTGGCTGAAGTCCTTGCTCCAGCTCAGCAGCTCGCGGGCCTGCTTCGCCCAGAAGGCGGGCCGGTCGGCGTCGGCCTCGGCGTAGTCCGCGGCGGTGACCACGGCGTTGGCGGCGAACTCGGGAGAAGGGGCGAACTTACGGTTCTCCTGCGACAGGTTTTCGAAGGCATCGCGCTGGGGAGCCTGCGTCGTCGTGGAGCCGGGTGTCTGCTGGGACATGGTGAACCTCATCATTCATCGATCCGTGCTGTGGGGAGCATCCGTTCCCGCCGCAGCGCCGGGCCGCTTGCGCGTCGTCGGGCATCGGCTGGTCACGGACGTACCGCGAAAAGCTGTTCCGAAATACACACTAACGCCTGCGCCGCGTCGGACGTGTGCCGCGTCACATGCCGAACCGTGAGCGGTGTTTGTTAAGCGCCGAGTGGCGGCGGGGGTGCCCCGCGCAGCAAAACCGGGACGTCAGTTCGTGCCCCTGCCCCCGGCTTGTCAGCTAGTGATCGGCCTGCCACTTGACTAGGCTGAGATGAAGTTGTGACATCCGATGGAGGCGACAGGACCGCCCACGGTCCCTGCTCGGCCTGCTGTTAGACGGCGCTGTCCAGAGTGCCGCCATGCTAAGGAGAACCGAATGAACGAGCAAGCAAACGGGCAACTCAAGACGCCCGCCCAAAGCCAGGGCAACGGCAGCGGGGACCAGCCTGCCGGCTACGGGGACGCCCCCCGTTTTACGGTCGACAAGGCAACCAGCAAGCCGGCCGGCAAGAAGAACGAAGCGGTCCTCGGACCGTTCACCATCCGCGATCTGACCGTTTTCGGCTCGACGCTTATTCTGTTCGTTGCGTCGCTGATCCCGATGTTTGCCGGCCGCTACAACCTGTGGAACCTCGGCAGCCTGTTCTTCCTGGGCCTCGGGATCCTGCTGCCGGTGATCGTGACTGCCCTGTTCGCGGCGCGCAGGCTCAGCCCCGGGACGAAGATCCGGATTGGCTCCCTGTCGGTTGACCAGTTCGGCTCCGTGGTCGCGTCGTTCGCCGTCGCGTTCTTCTTCCTGGCCATTGCCGGCGCCTACGTCCCCAGCATGCTGCTGGCCCTGGTCGGCGCCCTTGGACTTTTCGCGGCCACCGTGCTGGGCCGCCTGATCCCGTACTTCGCCGGTGACTTCCTGGACCGCGCCGAGGTCCCTGCCCACGTGCTGGCCCGCGAGTCTGCGGTCCCCGACCGCAAGCCGCGCGCCCCGAAGGCGCCGAAAGAAGCCAAAGACGAGCACGCGCCGAAGGCCCAAGGCGCCAATCCCGTCGCCGGCTGGGCGAAGCGGATGACCTCGGGCGGAAAGCCCGACGCCGCCGTCCCGGCAGGCGTGTCGGGCCCGTCAGCAGTGCGTCCCGCAGCGTCGACGCCGGCAGCAGCCGGGGAAGCACCGGCACGGGCCGCCGCGCCCGCTCCGGTCGTGGGTTCCCCGGAAACCCAGGTCGGCGGGATAGTGTCCGCGGCGTCCGCGGCGTCCGCGGCGTCCGCGCCGGCAGCGCCGTCCGGCGTCGAGCAGACCCAGGCCGCCGCGGTCGTGGCCCCTGCCGCAGCGTCCGCCGGGAAAAACGCTGAGGAAGCCCCCGCCGGGCAGGTTCCGGACGCGCACGCCCGGGCCGCCGCGGCCGCGGAGGACACCCGGGCGGCCGACGTTCCCGCGGCTTCGGGCCACGCCCCCACCACGGTGAACCCGCGGGTGCGCGAGCAGGAGCCGATCGGCGCCACGGTTGACCCCGCGAGCCGTCCGGAAGAAGACGACGACGTCCAGCCCGTCCACGAGGCATTCTGGTTCGCCGTCGCCCAGCCCCGCACCGCAGTGGACGAGCACAGCGGAGCACCGGCGTTCGTGATTGAGCCCGGCGGCTGGGTGCTCGCCCTTGAGGACCGGGGCCACGAGTTCCTCGTCCAGCACACCGACGGCCGCGTGGGCCTGCTCCGCGATCTCAGCAACATCGAGCGCGGTTAGCCAATCCCCGTGGCCATCGAGTTCAGCAAACCCGCACCCGGCGGCGCCGCACCCGGTCCGCAAAGCGATGATTCCCAGGCTGCGAGTTCCGACGGCGCGGGGCTCGAGGGCGCGGGGCTCCAGGCGGCGGGGCTCGAGACGGCGGATCCCCAGACTGCGGATCCCCAGGGAACCCGCGTCAAGGGCGCCCGCAGCAAGAGTGCCGGTCCCAAGGGTGTCCGCGCGCGGACCGCGGGGGAGTCGCTGCTGGGCCTGAAACGGCGTGCCCGGCGGATCAACAAGGCCCTGGCGGGGCAGTATCCGTACGCGCACGCGGAGCTCGATTTCCGCAGCCCGTTCGAGCTCCTGGTGGCCACGGTGCTGTCCGCGCAGACCACCGACGTCACCGTCAACCAGATCACGCCCCTGCTGTTCGCGCGCTATCCGGACGCACGGAGCATGGCTGAGGCGGACCCGGCCGAAGTGGAAGTGGTCATCAAGCCCACCGGGTTCTTCCGGGCCAAGACACGGAACCTGATGGCGCTGTGCAACCGGCTCGTCGATGAGTATGACGGCGAAGTCCCGGGCCGGCTGGCCGATCTGGTGACGCTTCCCGGCGTCGGACGGAAAACCGCGAATGTGGTGCTCGGCAACGCGTTCGGCATCCCCGGAATCACGGTGGATACGCACTTTGCCCGGCTCGCGAAGCGCTTCGGCTGGACGGATTCCGATGATCCGGTCAAGATCGAGGCCGACGTCGGTGAACTGTTCGAGCCGAAGGACTGGACCATGCTTTCGCACCGGGTGGTGTTCCACGGCCGGCGGGTGTGCCATGCCCGCAAGCCCGCCTGCGGCTCCTGTGCTGTGGCGAACTGGTGCCCGAGCTACGGGATGGGGGAGACCGACCCGGAGAAGGCGAAGAAGCTGCTCAAGTACGAATTGGCGCCCGGGCAGGAAGAGCTGCTGTCGAAGCTCCTCGCCGAAACACACCGTGCCGCGGAAATCCGGATGGAATCCCAGCGGAGGCCGCTGTGACGGCCCGCCAGGACCTGATCGATCTGGCGGCCGCGGTGGAGGCCGGGACGGCGCCGTCCCCGGACCCGCGCTGGCGCGAAATCCCCGTCGAGTCCGGCGGCCGGATCCGCCGGGCGGCCGTGCTGATGCTGTTTGGCTCCCTCGATGATGTCCCGGCGACCTCGGTCAAACTCCTGGCGCCGGCCAGCCTGGATGTCCTGCTGCTGCAGCGCGCCCATACCCTGGATGACCATCCGGGTCAGGTCGCGTTCCCCGGCGGCGGCATCGACCCGGGAGAATCCGTCATCGGCGCCGCCCTCCGGGAAGCCGAAGAAGAAACCGGGCTGGACCCGGCCGGTGTCGAGGTCCTCGGCGTGATGCCGGAACTGGCGCTTCCCCGGGGGAACTTCCTCGTGACGCCGGTTCTGGGCTGGTGGGCGTCCCAGTCTCCCGTGCGCGTGGTGGACTACGGCGAGTCCGCCCAGGTCTTCCGCGTTCCGGTCCGGGATCTGCTCGACCCGGACAACCGGGTGATGGCCACCGTGACCCGGGCCGGGGAAACGTTCGAGAGTCCCGCGTTTACCGTCAATGACGTGGTGGTCTGGGGCTTTACCGGGATGATCCTCAGCCAGCTCTTCGACCAGCTGGGCTGGGCGGTCCCGTGGGACCGGACGCGTCTGCTCAGTGTCGACACCTGGAGCAGGCTGCACGGCTGAGGCGGTAGGTCCCGGCCTTGCCGGAGCCCCCGGCCCCGCCCAAATGGTCCTGACCTAAGCCATGGTCCTAACTGGGAGCCAGCCTCGCACCGTGAAGCGTGCCGGGCCGGGTGGCGGCCTTCAGGGGTACGGACTTGCTGCGTCGACCGGAGTTGTCGACGACCAGCCCGGTCGCGGCGTTCTCCCGCACGGCCCGAATGCCCGCGGCGGCGCCCTTGATGGTGTTGAACAGAGGTGAAACGGCGACCACCGTTCCGTCGGATGCCGTCAGCTTGAAGAAGTACTTCGTCTCGCCGGCCTCGGCGATCTCAAAAATTCCAGCCAATGTGTTGCCTCCCCAAGGAATATGCGTCGTTGCATGCCAGCCCGCTGTCGGATCACCGACCGGCCCTTCGAGGGTAACCGCCGTCACACGGGCACACAACGCTACCGGCGGGTACGTTACGGCGGGCGACCCCGGCGGACTATTTGGCGTTGTCGTACGAGTCCACGACGGCGACGCTCACCGGGAATTCCACCGGGATTCTGCCAAACAGCAGTTCCTTGGCGGCGTTCGCGGCGTCCTCGATTGCGCGGACGCAGGCGTCCACGGCGGCTTCGGGGCAGTGGACCATGACTTCGTCGTGCAGGAAGAAGACCAGTTCCCCGGCGGGGGTTCCGTCCGCGCGCAGGGCGCGCAGCCGGCGTCGTAGTTCCGCCAGCCAGCAGGCCGCCCAGTCCGCCGCGGAACCCTGAACCACGAAGTTCCGGGTGAATCTGCCGCGCGAGCGGGCGATCGAATCGGCCCGGCGCTGTTCCTCGGCGCTGGTCGACTGCTGGCTTTGCAGCCAGCGGTCCGACGGCGGCGGGCTGCTGCGGCCCAGCCGTGACGTGACGGTCCTGCCGGCCTCACCCTCGCGGGCTGCGTGTTCCACGAAACCGACCGCCCGGGGATAGGTCCGGGTCAGCTGGGGCATCAGGCGCCCGGATTCGCCGGTCGTTGCCCCGTAGATGGCTCCGAGCAGTGCCACCTTCGCCTTGGCGCGGTCACCGCCGAAACCCTGCGCGGCGATGCCGGCATACAGGTCTTTGTCGCGCGCGGCTTCAGCCATTCTGGCGTCCTGCGCAAGCGCCACGAGCACCCGGGGCTCGAGCTGCGAGGCGTCGGCGACGACCAGCTTGTGCCCCGGATCGGCATGCACGGCGCCGCGGATCTGGCGCGGAATCTGCAGCGCGCCGCCGCCGCGGGACGCCCAACGGCCGGAGACCACTCCGCCCACCACATACTCCGGCTGGAACCTGCCAGCCGTGACCCACGCATCCAGCCACACCCAGCCGTTGGCGGCGTGCAGGCGGGAGAGTTTCTTGAATTCCAGCAGCGGCTCAATCACCGGGTGGCTGGATTCCTTGAGTTCCCACTGCCGCGTGGTCTTCACCTCGATGCCGTTCCGGTGCAGGGCGCGCATCAGCTCCTGCGGCGAATCCGGGTTCAGCGAGGGCGAATTCAGCAGCCGCCGCAGCTCGGCAGTGAGCGCCTCCAGCTTGGCCGGACGCTGGCCCAGGGGAGGACGGGGGCCGAGGTAGTCCGCCAAAATCTGCTCATGCAGTTCCTCGCGCCACGGCACACCGGTGTGCTGCATTTCCGCCGCGATCATGGCACCGGCGGACTCGGCCGCGAGCAGCAGCTGGAGGCGCTGCCTGCGGTTCTCGCCGGAGTGTTCGACGCCGGGCCCTGCCGCCTGGCTGAGTGCCTGCTGCTGGGCCGCGTATTCCGTGCGGAGGTCCTCGGGGCTGTAGCGGGGTGATTTGCGCAGGCCGGGATCGTCAAACAGGGCGCCCTGGTCAGCGGGCGGGGGAGGCGGCTGCAGCGCGCGCGGCGGCAGTTCCTCGTCCTGGGTCAGTTTCTCGGCGTGCTGTGCGTACGCGGTGTGGGCGGTGAACTCCGAGTGCGCCAGGATCGCACCGCACAGGGTGAGGTCGTAGCAGCGTTCCAGCTCGACGCCGGCGGCCAGCAGCGCGGGGTACCAGTCCTGGGTGCGGTGCCAGATCCAGCGCGGCCGCCGTCGTTCGAGGCCACGCACGACGCCGGTCAGCTCGCCGGCGCTGACGATCCGGGCGGCCGGTGCGTCAGGGTGCGGGGCGCCGTCCGCGGTGAGTTCCTGAAGGGCTGCGCCGTCGGCGTGGGCGGCGAGCAGCAGGTACATGGAGTCAATTCTGCCCTGCCGGCGGGCTTCCCCGTTCACCGGGCCCGTCCATGGTGCCGGCCGGCTGCTGGTGCATCAACGTCTGGTGCTTGTCCCTGGTTGGTCCAAAGCTTGTCCACATAGCGGCCCGCGCGGGTTATGGCCGGCCCCGCGGCCCGGAAGAGTGGCCGCATGAGCAGGCACCAACTCCCGGCCGCCGGCCCTGATCCCCTCGCAGGCAACGCTCCCTGGGCCGGCGCTGAGCCACGGGCCGGCGCCCGGCCGTTCCCCGGGGCATCAGGCGCGCCGGGCACCGGCTCCGACCCCGTGCCGGGAGCTGTGCGGTGGCTGCCCGAGGACTCGGCGCAGACGCTGCTGGTGACGGGCTCCGAGGTGCTGCGCGGTGAAGTGGAACGCGTGGTGGCGGCATCCGGCGGCCAATTGCGGACGGTGCGGAGCATCAGGGAGGCGTCGGCGGTGTGGGACACGGCCGCGGTGGTGCTGCTCGGCAGCGACATCCCCGACTTGCCGCCGCGGGGGCGTTCACCGGCTGTCCTTGTGGGCCACCACGGGGACGGCGACGGTCTGTGGCACCTGGCGGCCGCCATCGGGGCCGAACGGGTCGCGGTGTTGCCCGATGCCGCGTCCTGGCTCGCCGAGTACCTCACCCGTGCCCGCACCCCTGAGTCCGGCGGAACAGTCCTCGGCATTGTCGGCGGCTGCGGCGGCGCGGGGGCCAGCACGGCCGCGGTCTGGCTTGCCCATGCTGCCGCCCGGGAGGGAATGCGGGTCCTGCTCGTCGACGGCGACCCGTGGGGCGGGGGTCTGGAGCTCGCGCTCGCTGCCGAGGAAACCCCCGGTCTCCGCTGGCCGGATCTGGCCGACGCCAGCGGCACGATTGATCCCCGCCAGCTCGCCGATTCCCTGCCCTTGGCCGGCGGGTTCCCCTTCCTTTCCTGGCCCGGCAACAGGGAGCGCCACAACGGAGTGGACCAGGCAGTCGTCGCCGGAGTCCTGGACGCCGCCCGGCGCGGCCACGAGCTCGTTCTCGTGGACATCGGCCGGGGACGGGACACGCTGCGGACATTCGCCTGGGACTGCGACCGGATAGTCGTCATCGCGCCCGCGCTGCTGCGCGCGGCCGTGGCAACGGCGAGGCTCCTGCAGGACCTTCCCGCGGTGGAGACTGTGCTGGTCGTGCGGGGCACACCGGGGGCCGCATTGGACGCCGGGCTGATTGCCGAGTCCGTCGGGTTGCCGCTGGCCGGAATCATGCCGGACGTCCGGCGTGCCGCGGCGGCGACCGAACTCGGGCGCCTGCTGGACACCGCACGGCAGCGCAACGTCCGGCGGTTCGCCGGAATGGTGCTGGACTTCGGCGCGGGAGCCGCCGGATGAGCTCCCATTCCGCGCCGGGCCCCCCGGACGGCGGAGCAAGCCCGGGCGCCCCGCGGTACCGCACGCCGGCCCGCGCCGCCGTTGACGCCCGGCTGCTGGAATCCGTCCGCGAATCCGTGATGTCCGACGCCGGGCCGGTGACGCCGTCGCGCGTGGCAGCCGCCGTGCAAGCGAGCGGACGCCTGCTGGGGACCGCCGGCGCGTTGGCCGCGGTCGAGGGGATCAGTGCGGAACTGAACGGCCTCGGTCCTTTGCAGGTGCTGGTCCGGGACCCGGCCGTGACCGACATCTTCGTCAACGGCCCTGGCTCCGTCTGGCTGGACCGCGGCGGCGGACTCGAGCGGGCACCGGTGGCCTTCTCCGGTGAACCGCAGGTCCGGGCGCTGGCGGCCCGGCTGGTGGCGGCCGGCGGTCGGCGCCTGGACGATGGCTCACCCTGCGTCGATATCAGACTCGACGGCGGCTTCCGCGTGCACGCTGTCCTGCCGCCGATCTCCACGGCCGGGACACTGCTGAGCATCAGAATCCGCCGGGAACGGGTCTTCTCGATGGACGAGCTCAGGCGCAACGGGATGTTCGGGTCCTTCGTGCAGACCGTGCTGGAGCGGATGGTGGAGCGCCGTCTGAGTTTCCTGATCAGCGGCGCAACGGGGTCGGGAAATCCGACAAGTTCTTAATGCACCGCCAAGTCTTGAGCACCGTAGTAAAGCATGTGGCCAAAACAACAACGGAGTAATTTTCTGGCAAGATGCGTAGCATGACAGCCGAGTGGGTGCCCTTTGGGCTAGACGATAACGAAGTAGTCGAGTATGAGGTTCTTGTCGCGGGTGTTCCTGTCTGGCTCAAGGAGCCGTTGATCGGCTACGTCGACGCCTACCTCAAGGACAGGTCGTACTACAGCTCCCCGAAATGCCTTGATGTTCAGTTGAACACTCGGGTAGACCTCGGCGTCTCCACTGGCGGTATTTTCGTACAGTCCGAGCATGTTCTCTACCAGCTGCGTCTTGTATCGGACATGGAATTACTTCGTATTGTTGATTACGTCGTCTCCGCATCGGCCTCGTACGTGACTGCGCAAAATGCGCGGACCCTGGAGGGTTTGCTGAAGGCGGGGCGGTCAAAGTGGACCGTTGGAGAGCGGGCGGGACGAATTGGGCTTGCCGAGCGGGTACCCGAGGGCGTACAGGCCAGCGTTGAGGGTGTCATCCACTCTGCGGGCTCCGCTGGGAGGATTCTCGCGCGTGCTTGGGCTCATGTTCATGGGCTTCAGCCGAATGACAGCGCCGGATACGCCGATGCAGTCCGGGCCGTGGAGATTGCGGCAATCGACGTCGTACAGCCGAATAACAAGGCTGCCACGCTCGGCACGGTCATAACTCAGATGCGGGATCAGGGAGACTGGCGTCTTCCGCTGCGAGAGCATCAGCATGCCCCCAGTACCGAACTTATACTCACGTCGACGCGGACGCTTTGGCACGGGCACCGCGACCGCCATGGAAGCGTTGACTACAGCGACGTGAATCACGAGGAGGCCCGGGCAGCAGTAGCCCTGGCCGCCACGCTGGTCGAGTGGTACAGCGCTGGAGCTGTCGCCAGACGTCCCGCCTAGTGGCAATTTACGTTCCATCAATCGAACTTGGAGGGGAGTCCTATGGCTCGGCTTAGTCAGCTCGACGACCCGCAGGCCGTTCTTTGGGCAGTTGGTGAGTTTCGCCGGCTACAGCGCGCTGCTTTCCTGGGCCACTACGAATTTGAGGAGTCGCGTGACTACTTTCTGAGAATTGACGGCGAGTTGTTCGACTCTAAGCCGGTCGTCGCTGTCGCATTCGGGCGACAACACCCCGACGTTGGCACGTTGAAACCGGGAGACTTTAGCGGTGGCTCCAACGGCGCTGTTCGCGCGCTCCAGCGGCTCGGCTTCGACGTGGTGACCGCTGCGCAAGTGAACCCTCCGAGACTTGGCAACGAGTTTGGAAGCCGAACGGAAATCTACAACGCGTTCGGGGGGAATAAACAGGCGGGCATCGTGAGGTTTCCAGGGGAAAGCGTGGTTAACGTTTTTTCCGATGCTGCCGGCCCATATGCGGACGAACCTCCCACGTTGACGGAACAGTTCGGGTACCGTGGCGAGGGCCTCAACGGGGCCCACAGGCTGAATGCTGGCGGAAACGCGCTGCTCGAAACTGCTCGTGGTTCCCGTTCGCCTGTCCGGTTTTGGTACAAACCGCTCGGCGGCTCCTTTGTTTTCCTCACATGGGCGGCGGTGATTGGTCGCGCTTGGGTTCAAGGAGTTGGTGAGGACCATGTAGCCCGTCCAGAAATTGAATGGCGGTTGGAAGCGGTACCTGGGCCCGAACAAAGCGAATGGCCCGAGGATACGATTACTGCTCTAGACGAAGCCTCAGCTGAGCCGGACGACGGTCCGGAAGTCCCTGAAGCTAGACCTGGGGCTTCCTACGCTAATTTGTTGAACCGCGTTGAGGGCCGCGGGCAGCCCCGTCGTCGGGACGGTGTCGTGCGCGTTGACTTCGCACGTAGCGCTGCGGCGCGTCAAGCGGTTTTGGTCAGGTGTGGTGGACGCTGCGAAAGCGCGCGTTGTACAGGTATGCCAGCAGAGATGAACCGTCGAGGCGAACCAATTTTGGATGTCGATCACATCGTGGATTTGGGACTTGGTGGGAACGACCACCCCACGAACATGGTTGCTCTCTGCCCTAATTGTCACGCTTGTAAGACACGCGGCGCGGATGTGCGGCGCTGGCGAACCGAGCTGGCCAAGGCGGTTCGGATGGCGCACAAGGACGCTTTGCTTTAGGCCCAATGAAGTGAGCAGTTGCGTGTCGGTTCATTCTTACGTCTAGGACTCGGGAACGTCTGTGGGGCTTTTGCAGGGTATCGTCTGGTCTTGGGGAGTATGGCCTACTGCCGTGTACGTTCAAGACTGACTATTGGCAGGAGGGCCAAGTGGCTGGATACAACAAGCCGAAGACTAAGTTGCACCGTGAGTTCCTGTACCTGAATCACGAGACAGTCATCAATTCCCTGTCAGCAGTCGAAGCAGGAAAGATTGACGAGATCATCCAAAAGGCTTCAGAAGCTCGTGAAGGTGGGTTGGAGGGGACTATTGGTTACGGCCCACTCAAGGCATCCGGTGGGAAGAAGAAGTCTGCCGACATCCATGAAGAGATGGTCAGGACCCGGACGATTTTCTCCTCCTTCGATGCCTGGTACAAACATCTTCATGCGGCCAGCGCGTTCGGAACCCTCGACAACTGGGACGAAGAAATTCGTGAAGAGATCGGGATTGGGGACACCGTAGAGTTCACCGCTCGCGTAACACTTGCTCCCCTGCACCGCGTGTTTTCAGCTTTTATTTCGTTTTCCAATGAAGCTGGAAATCCGGATTCAGCACTGAAGCGGCCGACAGCCGAAATCGCCGGCTTGAAAAAGACAGCAAGAATGATGGCGGGCTGGATACGTGGCAAGGGTGAGACGCGCATGCAACTGGTGCAGATTGCGCCCTTTGGTATTCAACACCCACGGATCATGGCGGGCCTGGACGAAGCCTTCCTGATTGGGGGAGCACAGGGGATTGAGGGCGAATTTACCATTATCGGTCAGGTTGAAGCGCTGCTGGAAGAGGACGAGAACTATCCGGCCATCAGGGTCATGCGCGACACCCCACCCACATCCCTGGAGGCCAATGTTGTGACCGAGGGAATGAAGAACATGATTGAGCCTGCGAAGGCGCTGGGTGTTGAGATGTCAGAGGATGATTTCCTTTTCAACTCGCCAACGGTGATCCTGCACGCCATCGCGATATTCCGGTAGCAGGGCAGGGCGCGCCGTAGGCGCGCACTTGACTTGAAATAGCAACATAACTCGGGAACTAAATCAGGCACATGTCACCGTCTACATCGGTGACCGCGGAGATGCCTTTCTTCCGCGCTGAAGTTGCGCAGCGCTTGCATCCTGTCAGTGCGAACCATGTGCGTGTGGGTCCGGAAGTCTCGACGCCGCAAAATGTCATCGCCGGGTCGTCAAGGAAGGCGAGGTGGGGCTGGGAGCCGCCCCAGGTTCCCACAATCATGACGTCAGGGCCGTGCTCGCCGTCGGGTTTGTATGTTCCATGCATGACGCTCAGGGTAGCTGCTCATCGGTGGCAAGTGACGCAGCGCCCGGAGGACGCTCTGCGTCCGAGGACGAACGGTTACGCGGCAGGTAGTGACAGCTGTGTAATTCGTGTGGCAGGATGGGCGCATTGCAGTACCCGGCAGAACCAACTCAGGGCCGGAATACATAATTTGCAGGGTGGCCGTCCTGAGGGCCGAGCGACGTGGTAGGCCCGCGTTCCCGATAATGCTCACGGTTAAAACAGAGAGGGCCCATCCGGAGCGAGACCGGATGCTGAAGCCCCTGTCTTAGCCCGATCCCTTTCTAACTTTTTCGGTGGACTTCAGCGATTCCTTGTCGGTTTCGTTCCTGGGGTCCCAATGCCTACTACTCCTGTCACGCACTCATTGCATCGGCTTATCGCGCCTGACGCCGGATGGTCCTTCACGCTGTATCCAGAAGCCGGTGAGGGCGGCGGATGCTTCGTCAGTTCGCAGAAGCCTCTCCGGACTTACGTTGCGAAAGGGTCGGCGGCTGATCCCGAGCGGGCAGCCGCCGAGGCCGGCCGTCGTGCACGGGCCAAGCTCCGGCGGTATTGCGCGGCTAATCGGCTCAATCGCCTGGGAACGCTGACCTACGCCGTCGGCTGCCATGACCCAAAGCAACTCCGTCTGCACGTCGCTGATTTCTTCCGTAACCTCAGGGCAGTTCTGGGTGGTGACCCGTTTCCCTACGTGTGGGTTCCCGAGTGGCACAAGACAGACCATGGCCTTCATGTGCATTTTGCTGTCGGACGGTTCATCCGGCGCAGACAGTTGGAGCAAGCGTGGGGCCGGGGTTTCGTCCATATCAAGCTGCTCGGCGGGTTGGGCGTTGGCTCTAATGCGCTATCCGAGGCACGACACGCTGCCGGGTACTTGTCTAAGTACGTGTCTAAGACGTTCGTAGATCCGGGTTCGCGCGTGTTCGGGCTGCATCGGTACGACGTCGCGCAGGGTTTCACGCCGCACGGCATGGCACTGCATGGCAGTTCGGCAGCCGAAGTGTTGGCACAGGCGACTGATTACATGGGCGCTGCTCCTGGCACCGAATGGTCGTCGGCTTCGGTGGAGGATTGGGCTGGTCCTCCGGCGGTCTGGGCTCAGTGGGGTGCGTGATGGTTGAGCCGGAGTTGATAGCAGCTTGGGTGCAGGCGAGTTGTCAGGCCCAAGGCGTGCCCGAGAAGGTCACGGATTTGGCGGCCCTGCGTGAGATAGGCGTGCTGCTGGGTGCCGGGACGGGCCGTGCACGCGCGCATGGCGCGCCAGCGCCGAGCACGTGACGGACCGCCCGGCCGCTACTGCCGCCATTCAGGTACGACGCGCTCCGGGTCCAGCCCGTGACGGCCTGGCGTATTGGCCGGAAGAATCGTCACGTGGTTCAGGACCGCTTTAACGATTGCCACCTGGCGGGACAGGTTGAGACCGTCCCATTGGGCTCGTAGCTGTTCTCCATGGCCTATGTAGTCAGCCACTGCGTCTCGGTGCGTGAGGCGTGCGAACGTGCGGCGGTTCCGTTCCAAACGCTCTTGAATCCGGTTCCGGGCCTTGGCCCATTCCGTGCGTGAGATTTCTCCGTCCGCCCACATCGTGGCTAGGTCGTCCATCCTGTTCGTGTCTGACTGGATGGCATCACCCAAGGATCGGGCTTCCTCCTGGTCTGTGTCGCCGTCCGTGAGAGCCTCGTGCATGAATGGTGAGTCCAGTCGGTAAAGGACGGCCTGAGCGATGAACTCCTCCAGCATCTGAGCGTAAATATAGACGCCTCCGCAACCCCGGGTGTCGGGTCCTTTGCGGCAGCCATATCGACGTATCTCACCGCGCGGCGCTGAGTTAAGCCGGGTCCCGCACTTGCCGCAGACAAGCAGCCCAGTCAAAAGATACCGGCGTGCACTCCGGTTCGTGCGGCGGGCCGGGTCCAGCAGCAACCGTTGCAGGCGTTCGCCTTGCTCGGGGGTGATGATTGGTTCCCACGTCGCAGGGCCGATGATCTGGCCCTGGTGTACGCGCATGCCCCAGTAGCGAGGGTTGGTGAGGAAGGCCCGCACCGTATTGGTGCGCCATTCCTTTCCGCCGACAGTGCGGATGTCATTATCCTGCAACCAAGTCGCCATGGAAGTAAGCGTTTCACCTGCTAGCGCGCGGGAGGCTAAGTCACGAATAACACCCGCTTCGGCCGGCTCGTGGGTTGTCTTGTCGCTCTGGAAGCCGAACACTCGGGGGCCGCCCATGTGAGGGGTTCCGGACTGCGCAACTTCCAAGGACTTGCGCTGGCCGCGCCGGCGCTTTGAGTCGGATTCGTTGGCAGCTACAGCCGACAGCAAACGAGCCATCAGTAGCCCGTCTCCTTTTGCAAGATCGATGTCACCCGAAAGAGTCACCACGTCGCGCACCCCTGCACGGGTGCAAGTGTCAACGAAGCGCTCAAGCTCGATGGGCCGCCGGTGTAGTCGGTCCATGTGCCAGACGATCACGCCGTCTCGTCGTCCCTCTGCCAAGTCCAGCAGCATCCGCTCGTAGGCGGGACGCTTCTTGCCCGAATAGGCGGACACGTCATCGTCTACATACTCTTCCGACACATGCCAGCCCCTCCGCTCGGCCTCAGCCCGGCAGTCGAGCAACTGCCGCTTCACGCCCAACTCGTCACCTGTTCGGTCCTGGGAAATCCGGGCGTAGATTGCTATCGCCGAACGTGCTTTGCTCATGGGGGTACATTAGCGTCAAGTGGGCAAGACAACCCTGCTCGCCACGCTCCTGGGCCTGTGTTTACCGGGCGAGCGGCTGGTCCTGATCGAGGACGCCGCGGAGCTGAACCCGGTCCACCCGCATGTCGTGTCGCTGGAGGCCCGGCACGGAAACCTCGAAGGCGGCGGCGTCGTGGACCTGGGCGAGCTCGTGCGGCAGTCGTTGAGGATGCGGCCGGACCGGCTGGTCGTCGGGGAGTGCCGGGGAGCCGAGGTGCGTGAACTGCTGGCTGCGATGAATACCGGACACAGTGGAGGCGGCGGAACCATCCACGCCAATACGGCCGCCGATGTGCCCGCCAGGTTGACGGCGTTGGGGGCTCTGGCCGGGATGGGCCAGGACGCGGTCCGCCTGCAGGCGGCCAGCGCCCTGGACACCGTTGTCCACGTGGAAAGGACCAACGGCGGCCGGACCGTGGCCTGCATCGGTGTGCTGGAAGACAGCCGGGCGGGCCTGACGGTCGGCGCTGCGCTGGAGATTTGCGCCGGTGACGTCCGGCACGGCCCGGCCTGGCCCGGGCTGGCGGTCCGTCTTGGATTGGACCCGGACGCGGAGGCGCCCAGTGGGTTGGGCCACGGCCCGGGGGACCCTGGCCGTTTGGCGTCGGGCGGGTTGGGGCACCCTGGCGGGTTGGGGCCGGCGTGACCGCCCTGCTCATTGGCGTCCTGGCCCTCGCCATGTTCCTGGCACTCTCGGCCTCTGGAGAGCCGCGGTTTCGGATCCGCTCGGCGCTGGCAGCCGTGCGGGGTGCTCCGGCCGGCGGTTCCCCGCCGCATCCGGGTCCTGGCCGGGGTGCCGGATGGCGGCCCCGAAAGGCACCGACGGTCTCGATGACCCTCCTCGTCCAGCAGATGGCGGCACTGCTGAGAGGCGGCCGTACTCCATCCCGGCTGTGGGATGAGCTCTGGCTCCTGCACGTGGGAGACCCGCCCGGGTCCCGGACCGGGGAAGGTTCTTCGGGCCGGAGCCCGATGCTGGCGCCGGGATCCGTGCGGCGCCTTGCCGCGGCCCGCGCCGCAGCAATGCGCGGTTCACCCGTCGCGCCGGCCATCCGTTCCGCTGGCGCGAGCACGTCCGGCGCAGTCCCCGCCCGGCCGGTCCGGGACACCGGTCCGGGCGAGGACCTCCGTGAGCGGCGCGTCTGGTATCAGCTCGCCGCGTGCTTTGACGTGGCCGAGGCCAGCGGCTGCCCGCTGGCTGACGTGCTGACCCGGTTCGCCGCCCAACTCGAGGCCGAGGACGACGCCGAGGCCGCCCGCCAGACGGCACTCGCGGGGCCCCGGGCGACCGTCCGGCTGCTGACGTGGCTTCCGTTCCTGGGACTGGGTTTGGGTGTGGTGCTGGGGGTGGATCCTGTCAAGGTCCTGCTGGGAACTCCCCTTGGCGTGGCGGCGCTCGCGGCGGGCCTGGCCCTGACCGCGGCAGGCCGGATCTGGTCGGCACGGCTCGTCCGGGCGGCCGCGGGACTTCAGCCATGACAGCGGACGCCGGCGGTCTTGCGGTGCTTGCGCTGCTGGCGGTCGCGTCCCTGACTGCCTTTTCGGACCGAGGCTTGGCCCGGAGGAGACTCCGACGCCAGACGCAGCCTTCCGCGGACGCCGGACGCTCGGACACCCCAGACAAACCGGCCGTGGAAAACGCCGGGGAGGCCGGGGGACCCGGGCTCGGCGACCCGGCCATGATGCTGGAACTCATCGGCGCGATGCTCGACGCGGGAGCCGGACTCGGCCGGGCCCTTGCGCTCGTCGCAGAGCTGGCTGCCCCGGAAGTCCGTGCTCCGCTGCGGCCGGTCGTCGCTGCGCTCGCCATTGGCGCCGACTGGGACACGGCCTGGCGCAGTTCCGACGTACGGTCGCCGGGACTTCTCGCCGTGCGCGAGGCGCTGGGATTTGCCGCGCTCACGGCGCCCCGTCCTCAGCCATCCTTTACGCCCAGGCAGCCCGCATGCGCCGCGAGCGGTTCCGGTCCGCGGAGAAACAGGCCGCGGCCCTGGGCGTAAAGCTCGTCGTGCCGCTGGGCCTGTGTTCGCTGCCGGCCTTCATCTGCCTCGGTGTTGTTCCGGTGCTGCTGGCGATGCTGCCGGGCTGAGCCGGGCGGGGTGGCCGATGGGTGGTGGGGAGCATTCCTCCACAGCCCCGGTTGTGGGGCGGTTTTCCACTTGGCTCCCTGAGCGCCTTACCTGTTGCGCTGCGGGCCGGAAGAGTCGAAGAACAGCCGGCGGCCCCGCCGGAAACCAAGAAGGGAAAGTCATGTCAACCCACCACGTTTCGCCCCTCGGCCCAGGCAACGCCCGGCACGTTCACCCCGGGACGGAGGGCGCGGAGATCCGCGAAATCTATCCGGGGGCCTCCGCCGCTGACCCGATCCGGACACGAAAGCGGCGAAGACTGGTTGGCTCCGAGGCAGGAATGGCGACGGCCGAGTACGCCATCGCCACGCTCGCCGCCGTGGGCTTCGCCGGAATTCTCGTGTTCATCATGCGCAGCGACGAGGTCCGGGGTTTCCTGCTGAACCTCATCCGCACCGCGCTCGCCTTGCCATGAGCCGCCGCAGGCCGGCCGGAGGAGTGGCGCGGGAGGTGGCGCTCCGCCGCCGGCCAGCCGGCCGGTGGCGGCCGCGCCGGCGGGACTCAACAAGCCGCGGGGCGGTCACGGCTGAATTCGCGGTGGCGCTGCCGGCCGTCCTGCTCCTGCTCGGGCTGCTGCTGGCCGGTTCAGCCGCGGGAGTCACCCAGCTTCGG
This sequence comes from Pseudarthrobacter sp. HLT1-3, assembly GCF_059383535.1. Taxonomy (NCBI): domain Bacteria; kingdom Bacillati; phylum Actinomycetota; class Actinomycetes; order Micrococcales; family Micrococcaceae; genus Pseudarthrobacter; species Pseudarthrobacter sp. HLT1-3. The sequence goes on from NZ_JBWZCJ010000023.1 coordinate 61,790, forward strand.
CTGGAGGAAGCCGCACGGGCCGGCGCCCGCGCGCTGGCCCGGGGCGAGGACGCCGGTGCCGTGGACGTGATCGTCCGCCGGCTCGCGGGGGACTCGGCGGCTTCGGCAGTGGCGTCCGACGGCGAATGGCTCACCGTGACGGTCTCCGGCAGAGTCCCCGGTACTGTCGGGTCACTTCTGCCCTGGACTCTCTCGGCCCGCGCCTGGGCCCGGGGCGAAACGGCTGAACCCTCGGCGGCCAGGGGCGTCGGTGCAGGGCTCCACCTGCTGCAAAGTCTTGCGGCGTGAGCCGGCCACCGACGGCTCCGGACGGGCACGCGGAGCGCGGGGCGGGAACTGTGTTGGCGCTCGGGCTGGGGCTACTGGTCGTGCTGGCCGCGGTAATGATCGCGCTGCTGGCCCAATCGGCCGCGATGGCAACCCGGGCCGCGGCAGCCGCAGACCTGGCGGCGCTGGCCGCTGCGGACGCTGCCCGGGGCATCACTGCAGGCGAGCCGTGTGCCGTCGCGGCGGACGTCGCGCGCCGGAACAAGGCGAGGGTCCTCAGCTGCGCGGAAGGTGCCGGCAGCACGGTCCAGGTCCGCACTGAGCTGGAGGCCAGCACCCCCGCGGGTGCGGCCACCGGGCTGGCCCGGGCGGGGCCGCCACCGTGAGCGGGCGGCCGAAGCCGCGGCTATGCCTGCAGCGGTGTGGCGGCAAGGTCCGGCTGCCCGGCGTTCATCTGGTCCGCCGCGTCCTTCAGCAGCACGTTGAGAAGGGTCACGGCGGCGTCCTTGTCGAGGGGGTTGTTCTTGTTGCCGCACTTGGGCGACTGCACACAGGACGGGCAGCCCGACTCGCATTCGCAGGCCTTGATCGCGTCGCGGGTGGCGGCGAGCCAGACCCGGGCCTTGTCGTAGCCGCGCTCGGCGAAGCCGGCCCCGCCGGGGTGGCCGTCGTACACGAAGATGGTCGGCACCCCGGTGTCCGCATGAATCGCGGTGGACACGCCGCCGATGTCCCAGCGGTCGCTGGAGGCAACCAAGGGCAAAAGTCCGATTGCCGCGTGTTCGGCGGCGTGCAGTGCACCCGGGAACTGGGCCTCGATCAGCCCCGCGCCGGTCAGCGTGCGGTTGTCCATGACAAACCACACCGCTTTGGTGAACAGGTCGCGGGCACCCAGCTGCAGCGGCTCCTCGCCGAGGATCTCGTTCGAGATCAGTGCCTTGCGCTGGAACGAGACAACTTGGGTGGTGACTTTCACATCCCCGAAATGCACGGCCACGTCACCCCACTGGGTGGTGCGCTGCGTTTCGAGCACCTCGATCTGGGTCACGTCACGGGCGGTGGTGTAGTAGTCCGGGTTCGCCCGGCGCACCACCACGCAGTGATCGTCCTCGTTCAGGTCCTCCACCACGTAGCTCTCGCCCTGGTGGACGTAGATCGCTCCTGTGTGGGCCTGGTAATGCGTTTGCGGGGAATCCATGGTCCCGAGCAGGGATCCGGTGTCGGCGTCCACGATGCTCACCGGGCCGCCGCCGTCGGCCCTCAGGTTCACCATCGCAGCAGCGCTTTGTGGATGGGTCCAGAACCACCCCGCGGGTCGCCGGCGCAGATATCCCTGGGCCACGAGCTGGTCCAGCAGTTTCTCGGACGTGGCACCGAACAGGTCCAGCTCGTCGTACCCGAGCGGCAGTTCGGCGGCGGCGGCACACAGGTGCGGACCCAGCACATAGGGGTTGGCGGGATCGAAGACGGTGGCCTCCACCGAGACGTCGAAGATGGCCTCGGGGTGGTTCACCAGGTAGGTGTCCAGCGGGTCATCGCTCGCGACAAAGGCCGCGATGGCGTCCTGCCCGGCCCGGCCGGCCCGCCCGATCTGCTGGAACAACGACGCACGGGTTCCCGGCCAGCCGGCGACCAGCACGGCGTCGAGGCCGGAGATGTCGATCCCCAGTTCCAGGGCAGAGGTGCTGGCGACGCCGAGCAGCTCGCCGGAGCGCAGCGACTTTTCCAGGGCCCGGCGCTCCTCCGGCAGGTAGCCCGAGCGGTAGGCCGCGACCCGTTGCGGCAGGCTGGGATCGACCTCGTCGAGGAGACGTTTGGTGATGGAGGCAATGGTTTCGGCGCCCCGCCGGGACTTGATGAAGGCAATCGTCCGGACCCGCGAGGACACCAGGTTGGCCAGCAGATCCGCGGTTTCCGCAACAGCCGTGCGCCGCTGCGTGGCGCCGTTCTCGCCGCGGAGCTCGGTCAGGGCCGGCTCCCAGAACGCGACGGTGGTGGAGCCGTGGGGCGAGGAGTCCTCCGAGACGGCACGCACCGGAGCGCCGATGAGCCGGCCAAAGGACGTTCCGGGCTCGGACGCTGTGGCCGAGGCGGCGATGAACACCGGCCCGGACCCGTCCGGGCTGTAGTAGGCGCAGATGCGGCGCAACCGGCGCATCAGGTTGGCCACGTGGGATCCGAAGACGCCACGGTAGCTGTGGGCCTCGTCGACGATCACGTACCGCAGCCGGCGGAAGAACCGCGCCCACCAGGCGTGGTTGGGCAGGATCCCGAAGTGCAGCATGTCCGGATTGGCCAGGATGAAATTAGCGTGGTCCCGGATCCACCGGCGGGACGCTGGGTCGGTGTCGCCGTCGTAGGTCTCGGCCCGCACGGTGGGGAGCTTCAGCGCCCGGATGGCGGCCAGCTGGTCGGCGGCCAGGGCCTTGGTCGGCGACAGATAGAGGGTGACGGCGCCGTCGTCGTGGATCCTGCCGGGATCGGCGAGGACCCGCAGCTCGGAGCGGTGGATCGCGTCCAGCGCCGGCAGCTGGTAGGCCAGCGATTTCCCGGAGGCGGTGCCGGTGGCGATCACCACGTTCTCGCCGGCGTGGGCGAGTTCGGCGGCGTCGATCTGGTGGCGGTAGGGCTCGTGAATGCCCAGGGACCCGTACGCGCTGACCACATCAGGGTGGGCCCAGTCGGGCCACGGGGCATGCACCGCCTGGCGGGCGGCGATGGTGCGCACATGACGCAGCTGTTCCGGGTCCGGGCCGCGGCCCAGCAACGGAATCAGGGAATCATGGGGGTTCACTCGTACATTCTTTCACCCGGCCTCAAATCGGCCGGGCCCACGGGACCCCCGGCGCCAGGAGCGCCGGCCAGGACCTCAGCCCACGGACAGGTCCGAGCCCTCGTCGGAGGTGGAGAGCATCAGCACATGGCAAACCGTGGCCCAGCCGAGGTGCGAGTACAGCTTCTGCCCGTCGAGGGACGCGAGCAGCAGCCCGTTTTCGACGTCGTGTTCGAACGCCTGGGCGGCGAGGGCCCGCATGATGAAGCTGCCCAACCCCCGGCGCAGGTAGCCGGGTTCGGTGATGATCTTGTCAAAGATTGCGGTGTGGTCGACGACAAAAACGCGCCCGCTGGCCGCCACTTCGTCCCCGGCGTAGACCACGGCATGGTGGACGCCGTCCGTTCGGGACTGTGTCCATTGGAGATCATCATCCGGAAGCCAGGGGTCCTCGGAGTCCTGGGTCTCCATGTCGACGATCATCATGGTCTGCGAGGCGGACGTGACGTTGAGCCCGTGCTGCTGGGCGAGGAAGGAGTAGCGCTGGACGTCATTGGTGAGGATCGTCAGGACCCGGGCGGGGATTTCAGCGGTGACAGCGGCCAGCGCGGCGAACTCCGCCTCGGAGGGGTCATGGGCGAAGTACTCCCATTCGTGGGTGGTGTCGGCCCTGAAGGCCGCAGGGAACCGGCCCTCCCGACGTGTCTGATACCCCCGGCAGCCAGCCCAGCCGGTGACCCAGATTTCCAGCAGATGCGTGGTGTCTGCAACCATGGCCTCAAGACTCATGACACGAGCGTATTCCAGCCCTGCCGCAAGCAACAGGGGGGCCGGGTCCGGGAACATCCTTGCTTACCCAATTGTGACCGGCCCGCCGGAACCTGTGAAGCCGGGACAGGCCCAGCGGTCCCGGCTTCACATTGCTCTCCCGCAGCCTGGAGTGCTTTGGGCCCCAGGTCCACCCAGTACCCTTAAAACGTGGCTTTGAACAGAATTGTGCTCTTTTACGGCTTTACCCCTCTCCCGGACCCGGATGCCATCCGGCTCTGGCAGCGTGCCCTCTGCGAGAAACTTGGCCTGACGGGCCGCATCATCATCTCGAAGGACGGCATCAACGCGACCGTTGGCGGCGAGCTGAACGCGGTCAAGCAGTATGTGAAGACCACCCGCGAATACAAGGGCTTCCACGGCATCGACGTGAAGTGGTCCGACGGCGGCGCCGCGGACTTCCCCCGGCTGAGCGTCAAAGTCCGCGACGAGATTGTGTCCTTCGGTGCCCCGGGGGAACTCAGGGTCGATGCCAACGGCGTCGTCGGCGGCGGCACGCACCTCACGCCCGAGGAACTCCACCGGCTCGTGGAAGCGCGCAAGGAGGCCGGCGAGGAGGTTGTCTTCTTCGACGGACGCAACGGCTTCGAGGCCCAGATCGGCAAATTCAAGGACGCCGTCGTCCCGGACGTGGCCACCACCCACGACTTCATCAAGGAGCTTGACTCCGGCAAGTACGACGCCCTCAAGGACAAACCGGTCGTCACGTACTGCACCGGCGGAATCCGCTGCGAAGTGCTGTCCAGCCTGATGGTGAACCGCGGCTTCAAGGAGGTTTACCAGCTCGACGGCGGGATTGTCCGCTACGGCGAAACCTTTAAGGACCAGGGCCTCTGGGAGGGCTCCCTCTACGTGTTCGACAAGCGCATGCACCTGGAATTCAGCGGCGACGCGAAAACCATCGGCGAATGCGTCCGCTGCTCCGCGCCCACGAGCAAGTTTGAGAACTGCTCCAACCTGTCCTGCCGCACCCTCACGCTGTACTGCGCCGAGTGCGCCGCCAGCCCCGAAACGCTCCGCTGCCCGGAGGGCTGCGCGGCCTGAGGTCTCCGGCCCGACCCGGCGCTCACGCGACGGCGCTGGCCCCGCGCACTGCCGTCAGGCACCCGCGTCCCGGGCATGAAAGCTCAGAGCCGGCTCACCCGGTAGGCGAAGTTGGCGCCCGCATTTGCGTCCACCTTGATGTGCAGCACGGCGTCGGCGGGCAAAAAGACCACGTTGACCCGTGAAGTCCCGCACCGCAGATTCAGGTCCACCAGATCACTTTCGTTATGTTCCACGCTGAACGACACCCGCCGCGGGCTCCGGCAGGCAAGGGTAATCGCGTAGCTGCCCTCGGGCAGGTTCGCGGTGGCCTCTTCCCGTTCCTCGCCCGCGTCCAGGGTGCCGAAGTTGCTGTGGAACACCTGTCCCTCGGCGTCGGGCAGCGCCAGGGCCACCCAGGCGTCCAGTTCTGCGCCGGTGACGGGCTGGTTGAACTGGGGATCGCGCGGCAAGGCCGCATCGGTGAATGCCGGGGCGGGGGACTCCGTCCCGCTGGAAAAACCGTCGTCATACTCGTAAGCGCACCCGGCCATGGCCGTACCCAACGCCAGCGCAAGCAGGAAACACACGGCGGATGCCGTGCGGGGCCGAGGCACGTTCAACGGCACGCTCGTTGCCGGAACAGTGAGCATGTGCTCACTTTAACCCCGCACGTTCCCGGGCGCCAGAGGTTCTGCGGCCGTCCCGGGAAGTGCCAGCTACGTCCTTACCGCTCGGGGCCGCTGAAGCTTATCCGGACGCCGGCGACGGCTCCGGTCCCCGGCCCCGGGACGCCGCCGTACCTGGCGACGTGAGCCGACGCGCGGCCGGGTTCCAGGTCCACGAGCGCCTCCGCAGTTCCGCCGCAGTCAAGGTCAAGCTCCAGCAGTGTCCCGCCTTGCCTGACGCCCTGGGTGACTGACAGGTGCGCATCCGCGGCTCCGACGCAGGCTGCGGTCACCTTGTACTGCCCGGTCCTGGTGACGATACCCGACGTCGAAAAACCTCCGCTGCTGGTTCCACCAATCCCGCCCGATCCGCCGAACAGCAGCCCGTCCGGTGTCCCGAGGACGGCTTCGAGCTCGGACAGATGGCGGGTTTGGGCGGCCTCGAGTTCCGGATCCCGGGTCGGCAATGGCGCCCGTGCCGGTTGCGACAGGGAGGCAGTGCCGGAGGCGGCCGGTGAGATCCCGGCGTCGTCGGCGTATTCGCAGCCGGCCAGTCCCGCGGCCCCGGCGGCCACCGCCAGCAGCAGGGCAGCCCGGACCGTCCCTCGCCTCCCCCCGGCATCTGACATGCACCGATCCTAGTACCGCGGCCGAGGCGGCCACGGTTACGGCGCCCCGGCCGGCTGCTACGAGGCGGGCACCACCTGGTAGGCATAAATGAGCGGGGCATCAACGCTCGAGGCGCTGATCCGGAGCGCACCGGCGGCGGGGACCTTGATGCGTGCTGTCTCACGGCTGCCGTTGCACGCCGCCCCGGTTTCGGTCAGCCGGGCGCCGTCGAGGGAGACCTCGAAGAAGGCCTTGCCGCCGCCCTCGCAGCTGATGGTCAGGAGATAGGTGCCCGGGTCGATTGTGGGGGCGGTCTTGGTGATCGGATCACGGTTGAGGATTTTCCCCGCGTCCTCCAGCACTATCCCGTCGGCCGAGGGAAGTGCTGTGGCCTTCCACGCCGGCACATCCGCCGATTCGATCGAACCGGCCGGGGAGCACGCCGCTGCGGCCAGCACGACGGCGGCGCCGAGTGCGGCGCGAGTAGTCCGGGCACGCAGGGGTCCGGGGATCAGGAAGAGCATGCCTCCAACTTACCGCCGTTGCCCCGGGCCGCTGATTCCCCGGCTGGCCCCCGTGCGGGGCCTTGACCTTTACGTTGCGTCAAGCTCTAGCATCGGATTACCGGCACGGACGGGGCCGTGCCGGAGTGGAAAGGGGAAACAGCGTGGATTGGTCGGTGCAACAGATCGCCAGGACCGCCGGGACCACGAGCCGGACGTTGCGTCACTATGACAGCATCGGCCTGCTCAAACCCAGCCGGACCGGCGGGAACGGGTACCGGTTCTACGACCAGGCCTCCCTCGTCAGGCTGCAGCGCATCCTGCTCCTTCGGGACCTCGGGCTGGGGCTGCCGGCCATCGCCGAGGTCCTCGACCACGAGCCCGATGCCGGACGGGCACTGGGCCGGCACCTGGATTGGCTGCGGCAGGAACAGGACCGGCTGGCGCGGCAGATCGCCTCGGTCCGGCAGACGCTTGAAGCACTGAAAGCAGGAGGAGAAATCATGGCGGAGAAGATGTTCGACGGCTTCGACCACACCCAGTACAAGGACGAGGTGGAGGAACGCTGGGGCAAGGACGCCTACGCGAAAAGCGACGCCTGGTGGCGCCGGATGAACCCGGCCGAGAAGGAGGACTGGAAGGAGCGTTCGCGCCAGCTGGGCAGCGACTGGATCGCCGCAGCGGAGTCGGGCATCGCGGCGGACAGCGCCGAAGCGCAGGAGCTTGCCCGGCGGCACGTTGAGTGGCTCACCGCTATTCCCGGCACACCCGCTGCGGCCGCCGCCGGCGGCGCGGACGGGAAAGCCGATGGGAGGAATGACCTGAAGGGCTATGTCACCGGGCTCGGGGAGATGTACGTTGCCGATCCGCGCTTCGCCGCGAACTACGGGGGCGAAGCCGGCGCGACGTTCGTCCGGAACGCCCTGCGGGTCTACGCCGGCAGGCATCTCTAGGACCCCTGGCACCCTAGCTCCCGGGCCGCCGGGTCGGGACTAAACTTGTCCGGTGACTCCCTCAACGCATTTCACGGCCGGCAATACCCCCGACGCCCCGCGCAGCGACCTGCCCGGCCTGCTCGAATCCCTGGCCGCGGACCTGCGCGGCATCGGCTACACCGTGGACGGGGTCGCCGATCTGCTCGGCGCGGCAGCGCACAGTGCCCTGAGCCGCGACCAGCTCGTTCCCGCGCTGATCGTCACCGAGGCGGCCCGCAAGGGTGAGGCGACGACGGCGGCGCTCGCCGCCGTCGTCCGCTTCTGGCTGCTGGCGGAGCCGCAGTCTGCCGCTACTCTCAACGCGGCCCTGCCCGGCATCCGCACGGCGGGTCTGCTGGAGCTGGGCCTGGTTGAGCCGTCCGCCGAGGGTCTGGTTCAGGCCAAAGTGGATCTGCGGCCGTATGGCTGGGAGGGGATACCCGGGGACGGCGCCCAGGGGGACAGCGCCCAGAGGGGCAGCGCCCAGAGGGGCAGCACCCAGAGGGAAAGCAATGTCAGCAGCGGCGGCGCGGAGCTCTGGGTGGCCAGCGATCTCGCCGCCCACCAGCGGCCCGGTGTGCTCCGCCACGACCACGTGCTCGGGATCGGGCAGGCGTCCACCACCCTGGTGCAGGTCACGGCGCGCCGTCACGTGGCCCGGGCCCTGGACCTGGGCACCGGCTGCGGCATCCAGACCTTCCACCTCTTGCACCATGCCGAGCACGTGACCGCCACCGACATATCCGACCGGGCCCTGGCCTTCACCCGCTTCAACCTGCTGCTCAACGCCGGCGAGCTGCACCTGGACCCCGCGGATCTGGAAGCCCGCGTGAGTCTCCGCCGGGGCTCCCTGCTCGACCCCGCGGAGGGCGAGGAATTTGAGCTCGTGGTCTCCAATCCGCCGTTCGTGATCACGCCGCGCAGCCCGGGCGAGGCCACCGCGGACCAGTTCACCTACCGAGACGGCGGCCTGCCGGGCGATGACATCGTCGCCGCACTGGTCCGGGCGCTTCCCTCGGTTCTCGCCCCTGCCGGAACCGCCCAGTTGCTGGGCAACTGGGAGATCCCGACGGGCGCGGCCTGGGACGAGCGGCCGCGCAGCTGGGCCGACGCCGACGCGGACGTCTGGTTCCTGCAGCGCGAGCGGGTCAGCCCGGAACAGTACGCCGAAACGTGGCTGCAGGACGCCTCCGAGGCACGCGACCGGCGGCTCTATCAGGACTCGTACGCTGCCTACCTGGATGATTTTGCCTCCCGCGAGGTCGAGGCCATCGGCTTCGGGATGATCTGGCTGCGCCGTCCCGCGGAAGGCTCATCGCCGGTGCTGCGGCGCTTCGAGGAGATCACCTATCCGATCGAGCAGCCCGTCGGCCCGCACCTCGGCGCAGCCCTGGAGCGCGCCGACTGGCTGGCCGCCCATGATCTGGCCGCCGCGCACCTGCTCGTGGCCGACGACGTCACCGAGGAGCGGCACCAGCGCCCCGGCGCCGAACACCCCGGTGTGATCCTGCTGCGTCAGGGCGCAGGCCTCCGCCGCACCAACCTGCTGAGCACCGAGCTGGCCGGCTTTGTCTCAGCGTGTGACGGCGACCTCTCCGTCCGGCAGATCATCGGCGCCCTCGAGGCGCTGCTGGGCGGGGGCGAGGACTGGGACGCCGAAAGCTTCCGCGGCGGGCTCCTCGCCGAGGTGGGAAACCTGGTCCTCGACGGCTTCCTGCTGCCCGCCTGACACTGCGCCGCCGGCTGACGCGGCGGCGGCTGACGCGCCGGCGGCCGGCCGGTGCGTTGGAGCGGCGGCGGCTGCGGGGACGACCGGACCGGCCGCGCCCTTGCTGCCGTACCGCGGCAGGACGTACGCGGCGACGGCCAGGGCCGCCAGCACACCGGCCACTCCCGCCACCAGGAAGCTGACACGGATCGGGAGCAGGGCGCCGAGCAGCCCGCCCAGCGCCAGGGCGCCGATGGAGACCGCCCGGGTCAGGCCTCCGATGATCGCCATCGCCTGGCCCCGGCCGCTTTCCGGGATCCGCAGGATTACTATCGCCCCGAAGCAGGCGTTCAGCACCCCGCAGGAAGCCCCCATTGCCGTATAGGCCACGAACAGCAGTTCCATGTTCGGCACCTGAGCCATGATTCCCAGGAAAGCCGACGTCAAGGCCATCGAGACCAGCAGCACGCGCAGCCGGGCATCGGAGGTGCTGATCCGGCTGGCCAGGGCCGCACCGGAAGCCATCCCCAGACCAAACGACGCGGCCAGCAACCCGTACTGCATTTCGGTGGCACCGAGCTCGTCGCGGGCCAGGAACACCTCAAGGACGTTCGTCGCCTCGCCGACGGTGATGAAGAACAGCGCGCCGATGACCAGCGCCCAGACCAGGCCGTCCCGCCGGAGGTGGCGCAGTCCGTCAAGCTGGGCGGGCCGCTCCTTGCCGGCCCGTTCGGCGGCCGTCCCGCGCCGGGTCCGGATGAGCATGGCGCCCGAGGCCATCGCGAGGTAGCAGCCGCTGGCCACGGCAAAAACCAGGCCGGATCCGCCCCAGCCGCTGAGCAGCCCTCCCGCTGCCGGTCCCACCATGCTGGCGACCATGATGGTTGCCTGCATCGTGCCCAGCGCGCGCGGGGTCCGCTCCTCGCCCACAATCCTCGGCAGCAGGGCCTGCCAGGTCGGCCCTGCCACGGCCTGGGCTGTGTCGAGCAGGAAGGTCATGGCAAACAGCACCGGCAGGTAATTGTCCAGATACTGCATCCCCAGGCCCATGCCGCCGACGGCCGCGGCACTGACCACGGACGACGCCGTCGCGAGCGTCCGCGAATCCCTCGTGTCTGCCAGGCGGCCGGCCCACGGGGCCAGCAGCACTAGGGGGAGTGCCGAGCAGAGCAGATAGGCCGCCACGAGCCAGGGCCCTGCAACTGGGGTCTGGCCGGCGGCGGCAAGGTTCTGCAGGTGCAACATAACGCTGATGATGACGGCGCCCATGCCTGCCGTGGCGATAAAGCGGGAGCCGCTGGCGAGCAGGAAATCGTGGTTGTGCCAGAGCGGCTGCGCAGCCACGGATCCGCCCGGAGCGTTATGAAATACCTGTTTCATGAGTAGCAAACTATCCCGCCCGGAATTAGGTGTCAAGCATTCCTTTCATAGTTTGGCGGCGCTCGGTAGACTGGAGGGGTGAGTACAGGAAACCCAGCGGCGGAGCCACCGGTGCCTCCGGCGGCCAAACGTAGGCAGCGCGCGGAAAAGAAGGTGGAAATCACCGACCCGAAGGCGATCCGGGCGCTGGCCCACGCCGCCCGGCTGGAAGTCATTTCCGAACTGTATTCGACCCAGGTCAGCCGGACGGCCACCGAACTCGCCGCGCAGACCGGCCTCACGCCGAGCGCCATGAGCTACCACCTGCGCGCCCTGCAGAAGTGGGGCATTGTGGTCCCGGCGGCCACCGCGGGCGACGCCAGGGAGCGCCGCTGGAAAGCTGCGGGCACGGACTTCACCATCAACTCCGGCGGAGGCGTGGCAAGTCCCGAGTTCGCCGTGCTGGATCTTGAACTGGACGCCTACCGCCGGCGTGTCAACGCCTACGCCAAGACCCGGGACGAGCTGCGCCAGCGCGGCGAAACCGTGGACGGGCCTTCCTCTTCCGTCGTGCTGGCCAGCAACCTGCTTTATTTGACGCCGGAGCAGCGTGCCGAGCTCAATAGCAGGCTCTTCGAACTATTGCGGGACTACGAACTGGAGGATCCGGACCACGTTCCCGAGGGCGCGGAGCGGATGGCGACCATGTGGTCGATGATCCCGGATGACCGCGGACTGGCCCCGGCGATGCCCGGACAGGCCCCGGCGAAGCCCGGAAAGTCACCCGCGACCCCAGGCGCGGGCCCCGTCTGACGGGCTCCTGGGCGATGCGGCCGAGCCGAGTAAAAGGCCGAGTAAAAGCTTGCGGCGCAGACGGTTCTTTACGCCAGCAAGTCGCGTCAGGGACCCCGTCGTTTCAGGCTGAATGCGCGGGAATCCGCAAAATATGGTGAACTAGGCGGGTATGGGCGCATCTGCCCGAGCAACCTTTTTCTGTAGGAGCACCGTGCCAAGTAAGGCCAAAACCGGTAAGAAACTCGTGATTGTGGAGTCTCCCGCCAAGAGCAAGACCATCGCCAAGTACCTCGGCGAGGGCTTCATTGTTGAGGCCTCCATTGGTCACATCCGGGACCTCCCGCAGCCCTCGGAACTGCCGGCGGAACTGAAGAAGACCTCGGTGGGCAAGTTCGCCGTTGACATTGATAACGACTTCAAGCCGTACTACGTGGTGTCTCCGGACAAGAAGAAAAAGGTCGCCGAACTCAAGGCCCAACTCAAAGACGCTGACGCGCTCTATCTCGCAACCGATGGGGACCGCGAGGGCGAGGCAATCGCGTGGCACCTGCTCGAAGTGCTCAAGCCCAAGGTGCCGGTCTACCGGATGACCTTCGGCGAAATCACCAAGGAAGCCATCCACCGCGCCATGGACAACCTGCGCGACGTGGACCAGGACCTGGTGGACGCGCAGGAAACCCGCCGTGTGCTGGACCGCCTCTACGGCTATGAGATCTCCCCGGTTCTGTGGCGAAAGGTGGCCCGCGGACTCTCCGCCGGCCGCGTGCAGTCCGTGGTGACCCGCATGGTCGTGGACCGCGAGCGTGAGCGGATGGCCTTCAAGGCAGCCTCCTACTGGGACCTGACCGGCCAGTTCGGTGCAGGTTCCGGCTCCTTCAAGGCCAAACTCGCGATGGTCGACGGCGCCAAGGTCGCCAGCGGCCGGGACTTCAACGACAGCGGCGAGCTTACTTCCCGCAACGCCGTGCACCTCAATGAGGAACTCGCCACCTCCCTTGCCGCCGGACTGCAGGACGCCGATTTCCGCGTCCGCTCCGTCGATACCAAGCCCTACACCCGCCGCCCCGCCGCACCGTTCACCACCTCGACGCTCCAGCAGGAGGCCGGCCGCAAGCTGCGCTTCTCCTCCAAAAGCACCATGCAGGTGGCCCAGCGGCTGTACGAAAACGGCTACATCACCTATATGCGTACGGACTCCTCCGCGCTGAGCAACGAGGCACTCACGGCGGCACGGCGCCAGGCCTCCGAACTGTACGGTCCGGAATACATCCCCGAGTCCCCGCGCGTCTACAGCGGAAAGGCCGCGAACGCGCAGGAGGCCCACGAGGCCATCCGTCCCGCCGGAGACTCCTTCCGTACCCCGGCCCAGGTGGCCAAGCTGCTGTCCGGCGACGAGTTCCGCCTCTACGAGCTGATCTGGAAGCGCACCGTCGCCTCGCAGATGGCCGATGCCAAGGGCTCCACCGCCACGATCCGCCTCGGCGCGGTGACTGTAGGTGCTCCGGGCGAACGACGCGACGCCGAGTTCTCGGCCTCCGGCACCGTCATCACCTTCCCCGGCTTCCTCGCCGCCTACGAAGAAGGCAAGGACGAAAGCCGCGGCGACGACGAGTCCGAGGAGGCCCGCCGGCTGCCCAACGTGGCAAAGGACGACGCACTGACCGCCTCGGAGATCGCCGCCGTCGGGCACGAAACGTCCCCGCCGCCGCGCTTCACCGAAGCGTCGCTGACCGCCGAGCTGGAAAAGAAGGGCATCGGCCGCCCGTCCACCTACGCCTCCACCATCTCTACGATCCAGGACCGCGGCTACGTCCGGAAGCAGGGCTCCGCGCTGGTCCCGAGCTGGATCGCGTTCTCCGTAATCCGGCTGCTGGAACAGCACTTCCACGACTACGTGGACTACGAGTTCACGGCCGACATGGAGACCGACCTCGATAAGATCGCCAACGGCCAGGCGCGGGGACCGGCCTGGCTCAAGCACTTCTACTTCGGCGAGGATTCCGAGCCCGGCCTGCTGAGCATCGTCAACAACCTCGGCGAGATCGACGCCCGGGAAATCAACTCAATCCCGATCACCGACGGCATCACGCTGCGGGTCGGGAAGTTCGGCCCGTACCTGGAAAGTTCCATCCCGACGGTCGACCCGAAGACCGGCGAAGTGGTTGAGGCCGCCCGCGCCAACGTCCCGGAGGACCTGGCGCCGGACGAACTCACCGCGGCCAAAGCCGTCGAGCTGATGGAAACCGCTGCCCCCGAAGAGCGTGTTCTCGGCGAGGACCCGCACACCGGGCACACCGTGGTGGCCAAGAACGGCCGCTACGGCGCCTACGTCACCGAGGTCATTCCGGAAATGACCGAGGAGCAGCTCGCCAACCAGCCGGTGGAGTACTACAAGAACGGCAAGCCCAAGCCGCCGAAGAAGCCCGTGAAGGCCAAGCCCCGCACCGGTTCGCTGTTCGCGTCGATGAGTGTGGACACCATCACCCTGGACGAGGCTATGCAGCTCATGAGCTTGCCCCGCGTGCTCGGCCAGGACGCCGAAGGCAACCCGATCACCGTGCAGAACGGCCGCTTCGGCCCGTACCTGAAAAAGGGCACGGACTCCCGGTCCATCGGTTCGGAAGAGGAGATCTTCACGATCACGCTGGAGCAGGCGCTGGAAATCTACTCCCAGCCGAAGCAGCGCGGTGCCCGCGCCGCCGTCCCGCCGCTGGCGGAGTTCGGCCCGGATCCGGTGTCGGAGAAGAACATTGTGGTGAAGGAGGGCCGCTTCGGCCCGTACATCACCGACGGCGTCACCAACATCACCGTCCCGCGTTCCACCGCGCTGGAGGAGCTTACCCGGGAACAGGCCGTCGAACTCCTCGCGGAGAAGCGCGCCAAGGGCCCGGTCAAGCGCACGACGACGACGCGCAAGGCCCCGGCCCGCAAGGCCACGGCCAAGAAGTAGGACAGCCGCGCCGAAGTCGCCGGAAGCGTGCGCGTTCGCTGCTACGACGTGGTTCAGCCGCACCGAAGTCGCCGGATGCGTGCGGGGTCGCTGCCACGAGGTGGTTCAGCCGCCCCGAAATCGCCGGAAGCGTGCGCGTTCGCTGGAAGTTCGGTATATATCAAGCTGTTGGTGACAGCTGGTTGGTTTCTTTGTAGTTGATGCCGGCGTGGCTGGGGGCGCCCGGGACGGTGGGCCTGCGGTGGTA
>NZ_JBWZCJ010000024.1:0-68879 GCF_059383535.1 Pseudarthrobacter sp. HLT1-3
TGTGACGGCGTGCCTTTTGAAGAATGAGCCTGCGAGTTAGTGTTACGTCGCGAGGTTAACCCGTGTGGGGAAGCCGTAGCGAAAGCGAGTCTGAATAGGGCGTTGCAGTGGCGTGATCTAGACCCGAAGCGAAGTGATCTACCCATGGCCAGGTTGAAGCGACGGTAAGACGTCGTGGAGGACCGAACCCACTTCAGTTGAAAATGGAGGGGATGAGCTGTGGGTAGGGGTGAAAGGCCAATCAAACTTCGTGATAGCTGGTTCTCCCCGAAATGCATTTAGGTGCAGCGTTGCGTGTTTCTTACCGGAGGTAGAGCTACTGGATGGCTAATGGGCCCTACAAGGTTACTGACGTCAGCCAAACTCCGAATGCCGGTAAGTGAGAGCGCAGCAGTGAGACTGTGGGGGATAAGCTTCATAGTCGAGAGGGAAACAGCCCAGACCACCAACTAAGGCCCCTAAGCGTGTGCTAAGTGGGAAAGGATGTGGAGTTGCGAAGACAACCAGGAGGTTGGCTTAGAAGCAGCCATCCTTAAAAGAGTGCGTAATAGCTCACTGGTCAAGTGATTCCGCGCCGACAATGTAGCGGGGCTCAAGTACACCGCCGAAGTTGTGGATTTCAGATTTTTGCTAAGCCGCCCCCTTGTGGGGTTGGTTCAGGCGTCTGGAGTGGTAGGGGAGCGTCGTGTGGGCAGTGAAGTCGCGGTGTAAACCAGCGGTGGAGCCTACACGAGTGAGAATGCAGGCATGAGTAGCGAAAGACGGGTGAGAAACCCGTCCGCCGAATGATCAAGGGTTCCAGGGTCAAGCTAATCTGCCCTGGGTAAGTCGGGACCTAAGGCGAGGCCGACAGGCGTAGTCGATGGACAACGGGTTGATATTCCCGTACCGGCGAAAAACCGTCCATGCTGAACAGGGGATACTAACCGCCCGAGACCTGCCCGATCACCCTTGTGGTGTGAGGGTTTTGGTGGAGCGCGGGACCTGATCCTGGGAGGCAAGCGTATTAACAGGTGTGACGCAGGAAGGTAGCCGAGCCGGGCGATGGTTGTCCCGGTCTAAGGATGTAGGGCGAACGGTAGGCAAATCCGCTGTTCATGATGCCTGAGATCTGATGGGACTCCCGTAAGGGGGGATTCGGTGATCCTATGCTGCCGAGAAAAGCATCGACGCGAGGTTTTAGCCGCCCGTACCCCAAACCGACACAGGTGATCAGGTAGAGAATACTAAGGCGATCGAGAGAATTATGGTTAAGGAACTCGGCAAAATGCCCCCGTAACTTCGGGAGAAGGGGGGCCCCCATCGTGATGGACACTTGCTGTCCGGAGCGTGCAGGGGCCGCAGAGACCAGGGGGAAGCGACTGTTTACTAAAAACACAGGTCCGTGCGAAGTCGCAAGACGATGTATACGGACTGACTCCTGCCCGGTGCTGGAAGGTTAAGAGGACCGGTTAGCCGCAAGGCGAAGCTGAGAATTCAAGCCCCAGTAAACGGCGGTGGTAACTATAACCATCCTAAGGTAGCGAAATTCCTTGTCGGGTAAGTTCCGACCTGCACGAATGGAGTAACGACTTCCCCGCTGTCTCAACCATAAACTCGGCGAAATTGCAGTACGAGTAAAGATGCTCGTTACGCGCAGCAGGACGGAAAGACCCCGAGACCTTTACTATAGTTTGGTATTGGTGTTCGGAGTGGCTTGTGTAGGATAGGTGGGAGACGTTGAAGCCCGGACGCCAGTTCGGGTGGAGTCATCGTTGAAATACCACTCTGGTCACTTTGGACATCTAACTTCGGCCCGTAATCCGGGTCAGGGACAGTGCCTGATGGGTAGTTTAACTGGGGCGGTTGCCTCCTAAAAAGTAACGGAGGCGCCCAAAGGTTCCCTCAGCCTGGTTGGCAATCAGGTGTCGAGTGTAAGTGCACAAGGGAGCTTGACTGTGAGAGAGACATCTCGAGCAGGGACGAAAGTCGGGACTAGTGATCCGGCGGTACATTGTGGAATGGCCGTCGCTCAACGGATAAAAGGTACCTCGGGGATAACAGGCTGATCTTGCCCAAGAGTCCATATCGACGGCATGGTTTGGCACCTCGATGTCGGCTCGTCGCATCCTGGGGCTGGAGTAGGTCCCAAGGGTTGGGCTGTTCGCCCATTAAAGCGGTACGCGAGCTGGGTTTAGAACGTCGTGAGACAGTTCGGTCCCTATCCGCTGCGCGCGCAGGAAATTTGAGAAGGGCTGTCCTTAGTACGAGAGGACCGGGACGGACGAACCTCTGGTGTGTCAGTTGTACTGCCAAGTGCACCGCTGATTAGCTACGTTCGGATGGGATAACCGCTGAAAGCATCTAAGCGGGAAGCTCGCTTCGAGATGAGATTTCCATACACCTTGTGTGTGAGAGGCCCCCAGCCAGACCACTGGGTTGATAGGCCGGATGTGGAAGCGAGGACTAACGACTCGTGAAGCTGACCGGTACTAATAGGCCGATAACTTACACCACACACCACCCCCGCAAACGAACTTCAAAAGCGTTTGCACCCAAAGGGGTGGTAAAAAGAAACAAGACTGCTTGCGTCCACTATGTGGTTCCCAAACAACAAACCCGTTGTCTGAGAACCAACAACTACATAACAACACCACAGTTGTAACACCAGATTTCCCACCCCAAGCCACGGCACGGGGTGTGGAGCAAGGGTTACGGCGGTCATAGCGTGGGGGAAACGCCCGGTCCCATTCCGAACCCGGAAGCTAAGACCCACAGCGCCGATGGTACTGCACCCGGGAGGGTGTGGGAGAGTAGGTCACCGCCGGAACATCATTACACGGTCGAGAGCCCCAACCACACAGGTCGGGGCTCTCCCGCATTTAAGGCTAAATCCACATAGGGAACATCTGTCGTCCCGGCGTCGTTGACTTTCGGTAGGCTCGATTCCGACAGCCTGCTTACCGTCTCCGCTCAAAGGACTCTTTCATGACCGCACGGACCATCGTTATTACCGGGGCCAGTGACGGCATCGGATCGTCCGCCGCGCGGACCCTGAGCAAACAGGGGGAGCGGGTCGTCGTCGTCGGGCGTTCCGCGGAGAAGACCGCGAGGGTCGCGAAAGAGATTGGCGCGGACTACTTCGTCTGCGACTTCGCCGAACTGGCACAGGTGCGCCAACTCGCCGCGCAGCTGAGGGAGAAGTACCCGCGGATCGATGTCCTGGCCAACAATGCCGGCGGCATCATGGGCCACCGCGGGCTCACCGTGGACGGACATGAGAAGACTTTCCAGATCAACCACCTGGCCCCGTTCATGCTCACCACCGAGCTGCTGGACGTGCTCACCGCGAGCAGCGCCACCGTCATCAACACCTCCAGCGCGGCGAACGCGCTGTACGGCAAGCTGGACCTCAACGACCTCGAGACGGCCACCAAGTATTCAGCCAACCTGGCATACGGCAACGCCAAGCTGGAGAACATCCTCTTCACCGCGGAGCTGAACAACCGCTACCAGGCTGCGGGGATCTCGACGGCTGCGTTCCACCCCGGCGTCGTGGCCACCAATTTCGCCGCGGACACCACCAGTCCGTTCCGGTTCATGTACCGGAGCTTCCTCAACAGGTTCATGCTGAGCCCGGAACAGGGCGCGGACACCCTGGTCTGGCTTGCCACGGCCACGCCGGGACAAGACTGGATCTCCGGCGGTT
The DNA here is from genome assembly GCF_059383535.1 of Pseudarthrobacter sp. HLT1-3. Lineage (NCBI taxonomy): Bacteria > Bacillati > Actinomycetota > Actinomycetes > Micrococcales > Micrococcaceae > Pseudarthrobacter > Pseudarthrobacter sp. HLT1-3. The sequence goes on from NZ_JBWZCJ010000024.1 coordinate 3,689, forward strand.
ACTACGTCAAGCGGGCACTGGCGAAAGCGAACAAGCAGGCGTACGACCCGGAACTCGCGCGGGGCCTGTGGGAGCGCAGCGCAGCCATGGTGGGCGCAGACCTGGGCGAGCTCGATCCCCGGAACTGACCGGAGCTAAACCGGCCGTTATACCGAAGTTCCCCGCGCCGGCCGGAACCAGTCGAGCCGCAGTTGCGGCCGGAACCAGCCGAGCCGCAGTTGCGTCGGCGGGACCTTCAGTTATGCCGGACGGGACGCCCCGGTCAGCGCCGCCACGGCGGCGGCAGTGTTGCGGATGCCGAGTTCCCTGCGGTGCTCCGGCTCGGGCCGGGAAAAGAGAAAGCCCTGCAGGGCATCGCAGTCATGGTCCATCAGGTAGTGGGCCTGTTCCGGGGTTTCGATGCCCTCGGCCGTGACCTTCAGGCCCAGGCTGTGCGCCATGTGGATCATCGAGGTCAGGATCGGCAGCTTCTCCGCCCCGGTGTGCAGCAGCGACACGAAGGACTTGTCGATCTTGACGATATCCACCGGGAGCTCCTGCAGACGGCCCAGCGAGGAGTAACCGGTGCCGAAGTCGTCCAGGGCCACCCGGACCCCGGCCGCGCGCAGGCTCTCAAGCTGTGAGATGACGTGGGAGCGGGGGTCGAAGAAGACACTCTCGGTCACCTCCAGCACCAGCTGGTGCGGATCCACGTTGCCGTACGCCGCGACGTCCAGGACGCTTTCGGCGAAGTCCCGGTGCAGCAGCTGCACGCCGGAAACGTTCACCGCCAGGGTCCGGGTCGGGTCCTCCGCCAGCCAGGGCTGCAGCTCGGCGCAGCTGCGGCGGAGCACCTCCGTCCCGATGTCCCGGATCAGGCCGCTGCGTTCCGCGGTCCGGATAAACTCGTCCGGCGGGATCAGCTTCCCCTCGAACTGCCAGCGCGCCAAAGCCTCGAACTGCACGACCTCCAGCAGCCCGGTGGACACCACCGGCTGGTAATGCACAATGATCTGGCCCAGTTCCACGGCCCGCCGCAGCCCGGCCGTGAGCTGGGTCCGTGTCAGCAGCTCGGCCAGCATCTCCGGCCGGAAGTGCAGATAGCAGTTCTTGCCGGCTTCCTTGGCGGCGTACATGGCCAGGTCCGCCTGCCGCAGCAGCTCCGAGGACGTCATGGCCCCGGCGCTCCGCGAGGCCACCCCCAGGCTGAGGCCCGGCCGCAGCAGGGTGCCCTCGATGGAGAACGGCGCGTTCAGGGTGGCCACGATCCGCTGGGCCACGGCATCGGAATCGTTGCAGCCCACCAGCAGCACGACGAACTCATCCCCGCCGAGCCGGGCCACGGTGCCGTGCGGCCCGACGCACTGCTGCAGCCGGCCCGCGATCTCCACCAGCATCTCGTCCCCGGCGTGGTGGCCCAGGATGTCGTTGACTTCCTTGAAGTCATCCAGGTCCAGCAGCAGCACGTCCACCGCATTTCGGGTCAGCAGGGCGGCGGCGACGCGTTCCGTGAACAGGATCCGGTTGGCCAGCCCCGTCAGCGGGTCCCGGAAAGCAAGTTCCTTGAGTTTGTCTGCCTGTTCGGCGAGTTCCTCCAGCGCGCGTCGGGCCCGGTCCTCGGCGCGCTGTTTGGAGGTGATGTCGCGGAAGTTCCAGATCCGGCCCACGACCACGTCCGCGACTTTCTGCGGCCGGGAATAGAGCTCCACAGTGCGGCCGTCTTTGAAATCCAGCACTTCGTTGCTGTGTCTGACATTGTCCGTGTAGAGTTCCGTGACTTTCTGCAGGAAGCTCTCCGGATCACGGAGCTGCCGGGAAATGAAGGTGACCAGCGCCAGCGGATCTTCAGCCGCGATCAACTCGGGCGGCATGCCCCACAGCTTCAGGTACTGGTCATTGATCCCGGTGATGAGTCCCTCGCTGGAGATCACGACAATCCCGTCTGCGGTGGATTCCAGCGTGGCATCCAGGAGCGAGACGGCCAGGCGCCGGCCAGAATCGGTGTCCTTCCGGTGGCTCCCGTCCCTGATGGCTACCGCCATGGCCGGTCTGGTATCGACTGTGACCAGCGAGCAGGTGATCTCCAGGGACAGCTCGCGGCCGTCCCGACGGCGGCCTGCCGCAGCGAACGGCCGGCTGACGGACAGGCTGCCGCGGCCCAGCCGGCCCAAGACCCGCACGAAGCCGCCGCGCTCGTCCTCGGAGAGCAGGATACTGTGCGCGGCTCCGAGCAACTGGTCGCGCGGGTAGCCAAAGAGGCGCTCAGCTGCAGCGTTCACAAAAGCGATCGTGCCATCCGCGGTCAGCAGCAGGAAAGCATCGGGACTCTGCTCAAGCAGACCCTCTTCAATCCCTGTTCCCACGGTGATACCGGCCCCCCAAAGCGACGGTTAATGTGCTGATGACTGTCCCGGCGGCGCCGCGGACACTCCGTTCCCTGAATCATAGGGTCCGCTGGCCCCGAATGCAGTACCCCGGCAGCGGACTCTGCCGGGTCACCGCGGCCCGGACACCCGCTCTCCCCGCAGGACGGCGAACGCGGCGTTGGACCGGGCGATGGCGGACCGCAGCCCGGGCCCTGCGGTGGGGCGGGCGAACAGGAAACCCTGCAGCGAATCGCAGTCCAGTTTCATCAGGTACTCGGCCTGCGCCGCCGTCTCGACGCCTTCGGCCGTGACACTCAGGCCCAGACCGTGGGCAATGGTGATCATGCCGTCAAGGATCGGCAGCTTCTCATCGCCGGTGTGGATCATGTTCGTGAACGACTGGTCGATCTTCAAGGTGTCCACGGGGAGCCCCTGAAGCCGCCCCAGTGAGGAGAACCCGGTGCCGAAGTCATCCAGCGCGACCCGCACGCCGGCGTTCCGGAGCGCGGTGAGCTGCCGGATCACGTGGCCGTCGTCGTCGAAGAAGACACTTTCGGTGACTTCCACGGCCAGCTGCCGCGGATCCACCCCGGTGCTGCGGGCGACGGCCAGCAGCAGCTCGGCGAAGTCCCCGTGCTGGAGCTGGACCCCGGAAACGTTGACGGCGAGGGCGCGCGCGGGGTCCTCCGCCAGCCAGGGCCCCAGTTCGGTGCAGCCCTGGAGCAGCACCTCGGTGCCGATTTCGACGATCAGGCCGCTGCGTTCCGCGGCCGGAATGAACTGCGCGGGGGAGACGATGCCGCCGTCGCGCTCCCAGCGGGCCAGCGCCTCGACCGTCTCGACGACGCCGCGCCGGGTCGAGAGGATGGGCTGGTAGTGCACGGTGATCTGGCCGGCATCCACGGCCAGCCGCAGCCCGGCCTCCAGCTCGGTCCGCTCGACCAGGCTTTTCATCATCTCGGGCCGGAACCGCAGGTACCGGTTCTTCCCGGCAGCCTTCGCCGCGTACATCGCGACGTCGGCCCGGCGCAGCAGCTCGGAGGCGTCCACGGCGTCCTCATGGATCGACGCCACTCCCAGGCTGAGGCTCGGGTGGAGCATGGTTCCGTCGATCCAGAGGGGCGCCTTCAGGGACGCGACGATCCGCTCGGCGACCATTCCGGGATCCAGCGAGCCGACCAGAAGCACCACGAATTCGTCACCGCCCAGGCGTGCTACAACGTCGTTCGGGCGGACACACTCGCGCAGCCGCCGGCCAACCTCGATCAGCAGCTGGTCCCCGGCGTGGTGGCCCAGGATGTCGTTGACTTCCTTAAAGTCGTCGAGGTCCAGGAGCAGGACGTCGACGGCGGTGCCGCAGGGCCCGCGCAGCGCCGCCTCGAGGTGGTCGTTGAATAGCTGCCGGTTGGACAACCCGGTCAGCGGGTCCTGGAACGCGAGGGCCTTGAGCTGGGCGGCCTTCTCGGCCAGGTCGGCCAGGGCCTGGGTGATCAGGTCCTGCGCGACACGGGCCGGGGTCACGTCGCGGAAACTCCACACGCGGCCGACGACCCGGTCCGCGACCTTCTGCGGGCGGGAATAGCGTTCGAAGGTGCGGCCGTCACGGAAGTCCAGGACGTCGTGGCTTTCGGCGTCCGGATCGGCGTAGAGCGCGGCGACCTTTTCCACGAACTGCGCGGGGTCCACCAGCTGGTCCAGGACAAAGCTCAACACAGCTTCATCGTCCTGGGTGGCCAGCAGCTCCCGCGGGACGCCCCACATCGAGGTGAACTGGTTGTTGACGCTCGCGATCCGGCCGTCGCCATCGACGACGAGTATGCCGTCGGCCGTGGATTCCAGCGTTGCGCTGAGCAGCGACAGGGCCTCACGGAGTCCCGCGTCCGCGGCGAGCCGGTGCGAGGTGCAGCGGACGGCGACGGCCACGCTGACCGGCGCGTCGCTGGTGTCCCCGACCAGCAGCGAGCAAGCCACTTCGCCCTGGAACTCGGTGCCGTCGCGCCGCAGGCCGTAGGCCTCCACCGGCGGGAGGCCGGGGTTGGTATGGGCGGCGGGTGTGGCGAGCGGGCCGGGGTTGTTGCCGGCGGCGGGGGCCTCAGCTTGGGTGGGCGGGCCGCCGTCGGCCTCCTTGCGGAGGTCGAAGACGTGCCGATGGAAGCTGCTCCGGAACCCCTCGGCGAGCAGCATGCGGTGGTCCTGGCCCACGAGCTCCTCGCGGGTGTAGCCGAACAGGCGCTCTGTGGCGGCGTTGACCAGGCGAATGGTGCCCTCCTCGGAGATCACCAGGAGGGCGTCGGGGCTGGATTCGAAGACCGCGTCGGCGTCGGGCGCAGGGTGCGAGAAAGCCGTCACCGCGCTACTGCCGTTCGAATCTGGGACCACCGGTAGTTCATTTCGCGTCCTCCCCTCCGGAAATCATAGGGGTAGCCGGTGCGGAGATGGCGCGTTACGCCCGCGTTTCAGCGGCGGGGTTTCAGGCGCTATGGTCAGCGCCGGGTGCGCTGGTCGAAAGGAGTTGGTGGCCCGGGGCCCGGTTCGGGCCGGTTGGCGTGGCTGCGGTGCGGCTGGCTGCGGTGCGGCTGGCGGCGCGGCCCCGGCCCAGGCCGCGGACGGTCCAGCCTTCCGCTTCCCAGGCGGAGGCGTCGACGGCGTTGCGGGCGTCCAGCAGGATCCGTCGCCGGACCAGCGCCCCGGCGTCGGCCGGCGGGAGCGCAACGTATTCGTCCCATTCGGTCAGCAGCAGCACAAGCTCCGCGCCCTCCAGCGCCGAGCCCGTGGAGGGTTCGAAGCGCAGCTGCGGGTAGCGGAGCCAGGCGTTGTTGATCGCGGCAGGATCCGTCACGGTGACATGGGCGCCGTGCGACGCGAGCTGCAGGGCAACGTCCAGGGCGGGGGAGTCGCGGATGTCGTCCGTGTCCGGTTTGAAGGCCGCGCCGAGCACCGTGACCCTGCGGCCGCTCAGCTGGCCGCCGCACAGGTCCCGGGCCAGCCCCACGGTGCGGGATCGCTGGTCGCGGTTGATGGTGTCCACCACGTCCATCCACTGGTCCACCGAATCCACGCCCAGACCGGCCGCCTGGACCCGGAGTGAGCGGATGTCCTTGGGCAGGCAGCCGCCGCCGAACCCGAGGCCCGCATGGAGGTACCGGCTCCCGATGCGCGGATCAAGTCCCATCGCAGAACCCAGCTGCTGCACATCGGCGCCCGTGGCGTCGCAGAGCTCGGCCATGGCGTTGATGAAGCTGAGCTTGGTGGCAAGGTACGCGTTCGATGCCGATTTGATCAGTTCCGCGGTGGCGAAGTTGCAGACCAGCCGCGGAACCCCGGCGGCCAGCAGAGGCTCGTAGACGGCGTCGAGGGCTGCGCTGATCGCCGCGCTGGTCGCTAAGCCGCCTTCCGGGACGCCGTAGACCAGGCGGTCCGGGACCAGGGAGTCCCTGACCGCGGTGCCCTGGCGCAGGAACTCGGGATTCCAGCCCAGGAGCACGTCCGGCCGGTCCGCCAGCACACCGCTGAGCATGTCCACCGTTCCGACCGGAACAGTGGACTTGCCCACCACGGCGGACCCGGCGGCCAGATGGGGCAGGAGCGCCTCCGTGGCGGCGACAAGGTAACTGAGGTCGGCGCCGCCGGAGGTCTTGGACTGCGGTGTGCCCACGCACAGGAAATGCAGCCGGGAGCAGGCGGCGTCGGCGAATTCCGTGGAGAAGCTCAGCCGGCCGGTGGCGATGCCGTCGCGCAGGAGTTCGTCCAGCCCGGGCTCGTGGAACGGCGCCGCACCGCGGCCCAGCTGCTCGACCTTGGCGGCGTCGACGTCGATCCCCACCACGTTGTGGCCCATCGACGCCAGCGTGGCCGCGTGCACGGCCCCCAGGTAACCGCAGCCGATCACGGAAATTCTCACAGGGCGACTCCTTGGGTGGTTGTTGTGGCGATGCCGGCGGCGAGGACCGCCTGGTAGTGCTGGACCAGTTCGGCACCCAGGGCGGACCAGGTCCGTCCCTGGACCGATGCGTGGGCCGCCGCGGCGAACGCGCGGCGCTTGGCGTCGTCGCCCATCAGGTCCACCACGTGGTTCCGCAGCGCGGCCAGGTCGCCTGGTCTATACAGCCAGCCGGTGCGGGAGTTCTCGACGAGGTCCAGGGGGCCGCCGCGGCCCGTGGCGACCACCGGCACGCCCGAGGCCATCGCCTCCTGGATGGTCTGGCAGAAGGTTTCGAACTCGCCGGGGTGCACGAAGAGATCGAAGGATGCCACCGCGCGGGCCAGTTCCTCACCGCCGAGGAAGCCGGTGAAGATGGCGTCCGGCAGGGCCTCCTCGAGGGCCTGCCGCTGCGGTCCGTCGCCCACAATCACCAGCCGGGTGCCGGGAACGTCGGCCAGCACCGCGAGGTCCTGCACCTGCTTTTCGACCGCGAGCCGGCCCACATAGCCGATGATGCGCTCGCCGGCCGGGGCGACGGCGGCCCGCCATCCGGCGTCGCGTTTGGCGGGGGAGAACCGCTCGGTATCCACGCCGCGCCGCCACATCTCGACCCGGGGGATGCCGCGGCCGCGGAGCTGGTTGACCGCGAAGCTGGACGGGGCGAGGGTCCGGGAGGAGAGCCGGTGGATGTTCTCCACCCGGTTCCAGGCCCAGTTCTCCAGGAAGGGGACGCCATACCGCCCGGCGTAGCCCGGCACCTCGGTCTGGTAGATGGCGATGGTGGGGATCCCCAGCTGGTGTGCTGCCTGCGCCGCGCGCCAGCCGAGCACGAACGGCGAGGCCAGGTGGACCACGTCCGGCGCATAATCGGCAAGGATTCGCTTGACCCGATAAACACCGCCCATCGCCACCCGAACGTTCGCGTAGCCGGCCAGCGGAACCGACGGCAGCCGGTGGACATGCGCCCCGTAGACCTCGTCGGGGGCTTCCGCGTCCTGCGTGGACGGCGCGATCACGAGCACCTCGTCTCCGCGCTCCTGCAGATGCTCCAGGACCCGCAGGATCGAGTGGGTTACCCCATTCATCAGCGGCAGGAATGACTCAGCAACAATTGCGATCCTCACCCCTCCACGGTGCGCGGACAGTCTTTCGGCACGGGGCTGGGCGTATGGCGGGGGAGGGAAGAGTGGGTTAACACGGCGGTGCTGGGGCCGGCTCGGCTGGGTCAGCACCCGCTGCGTTTCGGTCCGGGCCCCGAATGGGCATGCCCTCCGTCCGGGCCAAGGGCTGGACATAATCCCGGTATGCCCAGTCCCTGCCGCGGAGAATGAGCATGTCCACCCGGGCTGCGGCCGTAACCCGCGGGAGTCCTCGACACGTCCTTGGATGGCGGCAACCTGACGGGCGTGCCGAAGTCGGTGTGGCCGCTCCGGCGCACACCACCCGCTCGTGCGCTTCTAACCGCGGGTGTCTTTCCTCAGGACGTCCGGCAGTTCATCCACGTAGACGGTTTGCGGCGGCTCGTAGTAGATAATCAGGACCTCCTCGCCCACCGCGAAAACACTGGTCTTGTCGAACGGGTGGGCGTGGAAGGCGCTTGTTCCGCCACGGAACGGCAGCATGACTTCGCCGATGGTGCCCGGCGCGATGCGACCGGTAACCCGCCCGATCCTGCCGGTGAGGCTCCGGTCAACGTCCCTGTGCATCATGCATCCGGAGCTTTCGTGGGACCCTTTGGATCCTCCCGGCCGCTCCTAAGAGCGGACCTGAGTGCGGGGAGATAGTCGCCCACCTGGGCCAGGATCCCGCCGATCATGCGGTTGATGCCATCGCCGCCATTGAGGACGGTGAACTGGCCAACGTGGGCGAAGGGCTCCGCCGCCGCCGCGACGATGGCCGGCATGTTTTCCGCCAGCTGCTGCGAAATAACGGCCTCCTGGTTGGTGCCCAGGGCCTCGGCGCGTGCCTTGATGCCGTCCGCCTCGGCCAACGCCTTAGCCTTGATCGCCGAGGCAGCGGCATCGCCGCGGGCCTTCGTGGCCGCCGCCTCCGCCTCGCCGGTAACCCGGGTGGCGCCGGCCGCCGCTGCCGCCGCCGTGGCGTTGGCGTTCGCCTGCAGTTCCGTGCGTCTGGCATTGGCCTCGGCTTCGAGTTCCGTGCGCCGGGCCAGCGCCTCTGCGGCGCTGATATCGGCGGATTTCTGGCCCTCGGCATCGGTGCGCTTTGCATAGGCCTTGGCGTCGGCCGGCTTGCGGACACTGGTCTGCAGTTTCTGTTCCTCCCGGTCCGCCTCAAGCTTGGCCACTTCGGTCTCCTGGACCACCACCTGCTGGCGGGCCGTCGCGTCGGCGAGGGGGCCCGCCTGGGCGGCTTGTGCTTTAGCCCGTTCGGCGTTGGCCCGGGCCTCGGATTGCCGGATGGCCGAGACACTCTGTGCGTCCGCGATCAGTGCCTCCGCTTCGGCTTCCTTTTCCGCGGCCTCACGGTTCCTGGTGGCCTCGGCGATGCGCGCTTCCATCTTGACCTGGGCGATGTGCGGTTTGGCGATGTTCTCGATGTAGCCTGTGGGATCCTGCAGGTCCTTGATCTGGAGCGAATCGACCACCAGCCCGAGCTTTTCCATTTCAACACCGCTGGCGCTGCGGACCTGTGAACCGAGCTTGTCGCGCTCGCGGATGATTTCCTCCATGGTCATGCTGCCGATGATCGAGCGCAGGTGCCCCTCGAAAACGTTGTAGACCTGACTTTCCATTTTCGGCTGCTGGCCGAGGAAACGCCGCGCGGCGTTGGCGATGAACGGCGGGGCGTCCCCGATCTTGTAGATCACAACACCTTCGACGATCACCTGGATGCCCTGCGACGTCACGCAGGAGACTTTGAGCTCGGTTTCATTGAGCGTCAGGGACAGGGTCCTGACGGTCTGCAGCCCGGGAAACACCAGCGCGCCCTTGCCGGTGACGATCTTGAAGTCCATTCCCTCCCGGGTCTCCAGGGTTCCCCGCGTCAGCCCCGAGATGATGAGGGCCTCATTGGGTTCAGCCACTTTCCACATCAGTTTGGTGGTCAGCCAAATGACGGCAATGAGAACAGCTGCCCCGATGAGCGTGGCAAACAGCGGGAAGAATACTGAAAAATCCGGCATACCAGGTCCTTTCACAATGCTGGAAAAGGTCGTGCGGCACGGCCCCAACCGTTGAGCGGATAGAACCCGGCCGGACGCGAAAGCGGAAGTGCGGGGCCGCCAATCCAGCTGTTGTAGACAGTCTGATGCGCTCCCCGGCGCAAAGTCCAGCGATTAGAAAATGCGGGGACGAACGCTGTCCCGGGGAGGGATTCACGACGTATGTCGGCTCCGAAGCAATCGGGATCGCGCGGGACACCCGGCGGGGCCCCGGCCCGACCCCAGCGGGAATTTCCGGCAGGTCAGGATCGCCTGACGGCGCACTGTGGCGTTACTGCGGCCTCAGGAGCTCCCGGGCCTGCCGCTGGGCCTCGAGCTGTTCGTCGGAGACGGTGGATCCGCGGAGGAATCCGGCGTCGCCGATGATCCGGCGCAGCTCCGCCACCGTCCGCGGAGTGCTCACGCCCTGATGGGACATGGCATGGCAGTTGGCGCAAAGGGGGACGAGGTCCGTGATGGGATCGAGTTCATAGCCGCTGCCGAGCTGGGAGACCGGGACGAGGTGGTGAACCGGAATGAAGTCCACGCCGAGCTCGCCGTAGCTCTGCTCGAAGGAGAACCCGCAGGCCGCACAGCTGCTGCCGAAGTGCGCAATACAGGCCCGCCGCGCGTCGGAATCCTGCTCGTAGCGGTTCACCACGACCCGGGTGAGGGCATCCTGCGGATAGGTGCCGGGACATGGCCGGGTGGGGTCGGGGCCGGGCTGAGGTCCAAGATCGCTCCAGAGGGCTCGGATCGTCGTTTCCTCGGCCGGCTCAACGCCCAGCTCCCCGGCATCATCACTTTCCCACGCGACCCCGGGCAGCGCCTCCTTCAGAACGTCAACGGCGATCTGCTCGCCGAGAGGCAGCAGGGCATCGACGGCCACCTGCACGTACATCGGGGCTTCATCCGGCGCAGCTTCGTCAGAGCTGGGGGAGCCCGGCGCTGCACCAACGGGCCCGAGCAGTCGTGTCCGGGCTTCGGGCTGTTCCGAAACCACGACGCCGTGGCCGATCAGTCCCCGGCCGTGGTCTCCCTGCAGGAACAGCCAGGCGTCCGTTCCCACACCGATATTCCTTTGGCCTCCGACGCTCCACGGCTGGACGTGCAGGCCGGTTGCGGCAACGTACTCGACGACTTTGGCGTAGTTCCAGTCGTTCCAGCGGTCCGGGTTCCAGCCCAGGATGATGGCGGTCATCTGGCCATTCTCGCAGGCGCGGACAGCAGTAAAATTAACCTAGAGGTGTTGGACATGACCGGGTCATTTGTCGTACTACTTTTCATCCTGGCAGCGGTTGCCCTGTTCGCCATCGTCGGAACGGTGGTGCTGGTGATTCGCGACGGCCGCGGCCAGATTCCGGTGGAAAAACCGGACCGCCCCTGGACTGCGGGAAACCTGCCGAGCCTGCCGTATTCGTTGGTGCGTTTCTAACTGCAACTCATCGAGGCCACTGGACGTGGACGTTTGCTAAGTACGGAATCTTGACGACCCGTTTAGCGAAGCACAAACGTGGCCCCAATCCGCCACTGATGGCCGCTATGAGAGATTCATAGCGGCCATCTGTGGCGAATGGGCGGGAGCTTCGGGCGCAAGCGTGTGGGCACAAGGTCTCGACGTGTAGCCCCGAGTCGGACGCCACTTCGCCCGGACCGAGGGCTCGCGGAACGCCGGAGCCTTCTTCAGCGCGTTCAGGGCGCATTCAGCGCAGCGATTCGACGTACATGGCCGCTATGAGGGACCCATGGCGGCCATTTGTGTCGGACGGGCGAAGGTTCGGCAACTCGCCGCTGCCCGCGCCACGGAAACGAACGCCCACGCGCAACCAACCCCGGAATGCGCCACCCCAGGAGCCCAACCAGCACCCACCAGCAAACCCCCAAACACAGGGAAAGCTGGTACAGCCACTGCGTTTCCGCGAGGCGACTGCACCAGCAGGTAGTACGAATTTTCAGAATGCTATGAAACGTTACTCATTCGCGGCTCCCTTTTTCCCGGTTGTTTGCTTACCGGGTCCTTGCGTCGTCGGACAGATGCCTCGACATCAGCCAACCGGCGCCTACCATTACCACGCCCATGATCATGAAGGCCCAAATATCAATGGTGTTCAGCGACAGGAAATTGGCCGCCGACCCCACCCCAACGATGAGCCCGTAGACGCTTAGGACGATGTACAGCAGGCCAAAGCCCATCAGGAAGTTCCGGGCACCCATGGGGTTGCTCCGGGACATGGCCACGCCGGTGGCGCCGATCGCCAACTGAACAATGTTCAGCAGCATCGATACCTGGAACAGGCCCAGGAACAGTGCCGTGGAACCCGGCCCGACGAACGCCAATGAGCTGTACTGCGTGGTGATGCCCGGGATGAACCCCAGGATGCCCACGACTATAAGGACGATACCTACACCCATGCCGGCGTTCTGGACGTCTGTACGTCCAAAGTGAATGCCGTGTGCATGTGGAGATGCGGTAGTCATTTTTCTGCCTCCAACCAATGATTGCGGACATTCCAATTTTACGGCGGGGTAGCGAAAAAAGCGCCGGGAAACAAACCAATTGACGGCACCCCGCGATCCGAAAAAATGGGCACAATACCTGCGAAATCCGCCGCTAGGGCCTGTCGGGGCGGGCCGGAACGCCGCCACGTGGCACCATGGAACACGATGAAACTGCGCGCTGATCAGACCGGGGAACGTGGACTTCCGATGCCCTTGTGGCTCCAGGGAGCCCTTGAGTCCGCGCAGGCAGCCATCATCTCCGCCCTCGTGGTGGCCGTTCCAATCCTCGCCGTGTGGGCCACCGCCGGTTTCCTGAACAGCGAGCCCGACGGCCTGGCACGCCTCGCCGGCCAGGCCTGGCTGCTGATCCACGGCGTTCCGCTGCTGCTGGACACCGCCGGCGTCAGCTCCGCGGCCCATCTGCAATCCGGCGTCCTGTCCCTCACGCCGCTCGGCCTGACCCTGATCCCGTTCCTGCTCGCCTGGCGCGCCGGCCGACGGCTGGCCCGGGCCTCGTACACGGACCAGCTCTGGCAGGCGCTGCTCGGTTCCTGGCTGATGTACGCCGGATTCGGCCTGACCACCGGCTTCGTCTGCCGCACGGACGACGTCGGCGTGGGCCTCTGGTCCGCCGCCCTCGTCCCGCTGATCCCGGTCGGGCTCGGCATGGTTATCGGCGCCCGCCGTGAGGCCGGCTCCTGGAGCCGCCTGATCGGCGTCGACGCCGTCGACTGGCTCTCCCGCACCAGCCAGCATTCGCGCTGGGCCGGCTCCTACCTGGGGTCCGCGGTCAAGGCCGGGGTCGTGGCGCTGATGGCCGGACTGGCAATGTCCTGCGTGCTCCTCGCCGCCACCCTGTTCATCCACTGGAACCTCGTGATCGCGGTCTATGAAGCGCTCGACGCCGGAGCGGTGGGCGGTGCCGTGCTCACCATCGCCCAGCTTGGCTTCCTGCCCAACCTGGCCGTCTTCGCGCTCGCCTGGACCTCCGGTGCCGGGATCGCCCTTGGCGTCGGCTCGCAGGCCGGGGCGCTCGGCACCGCGGTCGGGCCGCTGCCGTCAATCCCGGTGTTCGCGGCGCTGCCGTCCGGGCCGCTGGACTACGCGATGGCGGCGCTGGTGGTGCCCGTCCTCGCCGGAACCCTGGCCGGCTGGTGGTTCCTGCGCGAGGGCGAAAACCACTTCGACGAATGGCTCTCCATCAAGATCCACGCCCGCTGGTTTACCGCCACGGTCTCCACGCTGGCACTAAGCGTGATGATCGGCTGCGTCGCAGGGCTGCTCGCCGCGGGTCTGGCCTGGCTGGCCCAGGGATCCGCCGGCATCGGGCGGCTCACCGAGATTGGCCCCGACCCGCTCCGGACGGCCCTGTTTGTGGCCGCGGAGGTGGGGATCGGCGTCGTGATCGGTTACGCCGCGGGACCGTGGCTGGAACGCCAGCAGAAGCTGCGCGAAGCGGACCTGGAGCCGGCATCGCGCTGACCCGGCCTGGGGCTTAGCGGAACCGCGGGAGCGTCTTTTCCAGCTGGGTCTGGCACATGGACGCGGCCTGCTGGGTGAGGGCCTGTCGGCTGCACTGCTGGTAGTCCCGGACCTGGTTGAAGAACAGCGCCGAGGACACGAGCAGCAGCACCTGCACGGCCAGGACCACCAGCCCGGAGATCGTCCCGAACAGCACGAACTTCGATTCCTTGAGCTTCGCGTACCGGACCAGCACCATGATGCCCAGCACGATCGCGATCAGCGTCAGGAGCGCACTGAGCCAGAGGTAGTTGATGTCCAGCTGGTAGACGAAAAACGACCCCAGCACCGCCACGACGAAGCTGCGGAACAAATTGTGGGTTTTCGCCTGCGAGGCTTTGGCGGCGTCGCTGAGCGGGTGCTGGCTTTGCGGCGGGGTACCCGGGCTGCCGGCGGTGTCGTTCGGGGGATTCATGTTTTCCAGCCTACGCGAGCGGCCCCATAAGCTAGGACCATGCGCATCGTAGTCCTCGTCTCCGGCACCGGTTCCAACCTCCAGGCCGTCATCGACGCCGTGAAAGAGGGCCGGCTCGACGTTGAGATCGCCGCCGTCGGCGCGGACCGGCCCGGCACCTACGGCGTGGAGCGCTCGGCCGCCGCCGGAATCCCGACCTTCGTGGTGGACTTCAAGGCCTATCCGGACCGGGCCGCCTGGAATGCGGCACTCACCGACGCCGTGGCCGCGTACTCGCCCGACGTCGTCGTGTCGTCAGGGTTTATGCGGATCGTCAGCGCGGACTTCATCAACGCGTTCGGCGGCAAATACCTCAACACCCACCCGGCGCTGCTGCCGTCGTTCCCCGGCGCGCACGGGGTCCGCGACGCCCTGGCCTACGGGGTGAAGGTCACCGGCTGTACGGTGCACTGGGCCGACGCCGGGGTGGACACGGGCCCGATCATCGCGCAGGAGGCCCTGGCGGTCGGCGATGGCGAGACCGAGGAATCCCTGCACGAACGGATCAAAGTCGTGGAACGGCGGCTCCTGGTCTCGACGCTGGCTTCCCTCGCCGCCGGAGCCACGTCAGCCAACTAACCCGCAATTGGTGTCGTTTGAACCCCACGAAACGACTGCGGAGTCTCAGGACTCAATGAACAGTTCTTGCTCAGGGCTTCGTTGACACCCGGGTTGGGGTGGCTGCTGTGGATGTGCAAATCCCAACCCGACATCAGGATCCGTATGTTGTGGCAACGTGGTCGGAGGACTCGCCCAGGGGTGCCGAGACCGCGGCGCGCGAGCAACTGGTTCTGACCGAAAACCAACCAACCAAGTAGCCGGTCGCGGATAACTGAGTACACCCCCGAAAAGACAGGTGGTACCCGGTGAAAAATCGAGTATATGGGAGCCGGTTTCAGCGTGGCTGGGGGCCATAGTCTGGCCCAGTCACATTCGTCACTTGCGCCTCTGGGGGTTCCTCTTGTCACAGTTCAGCTTCGCTAAAGCCAGTCCCAAAGTTCTCTGCCTTACCGCGGCTCTCGTACTCGGAACGGGTGCCGTTACTGCGGCCTATGCCGCTTCGACGACGACCGCAAACGGCATAATCAATGGCTGCTATAACGTCAACAACGGCGGAGAGCTCCGGGTTCTCGCACCCGGACAAAAGTGCGATTTGCAGAAGGAAACCGCGCTCTCCTGGAACATGCAGGGAATCCCGGGCGTGGCCGGTCCGCAGGGGATCCAGGGCATCGCCGGCCCGCAGGGCATCCAGGGTCTCCAAGGCGAGAAGGGCGACACCGGTGAGACAGGTGAGACCGGCGCCACCGGTGAGACCGGACCCCAGGGCGACACGGGAGCCCAGGGGGAGAAGGGCGACACCGGCGAGACGGGTGCAGCCGGCGCCCAGGGCGAAAAGGGTGACACCGGCGCGACTGGCGCAACCGGAGCGCAGGGTGAGACCGGAGCCACCGGCGCCCAGGGCGAAAAGGGTGACACCGGCGCGACCGGCGCAACCGGCGCCCAGGGTGAGACCGGAGCCACCGGCGCCCAGGGCGAAAAGGGTGACACCGGCGCGACTGGCGCCACCGGACCCGTCGGACCGGCCGGCCTGCAGGGTGCCACCGGTGCCACCGGTGCCACCGGCGCCACCGGTGCCACCGGTGCGGCGGCATCCACAAGTGTGAGCGTCGAGTCGGCCAGCGGATCGGCGCTCACCGTCGGTGCCAACTGCCCCACCGGCAAGACTGCCGTTAGCGGGGGCTACTCGCTGGGGGTGACCACCGGCAACAACGGCGTCGTCAGCAGCCAGCCGATCACCAACGCCGCCGGAACGCCCACCGGCTGGACGGTCACGCAGAGGAGCCAGACGGCCATGACCGTGTACGTGACCTGCATCCAGTAGCACTACCCCCGGATGCCCTACCCCCGGATGCCCTGTCACTTGTGGTGCTTTCGAAGCCCGTGTTTTCGAGGCCCTCGAAGCAACTACAAGTGATAGGGCATCCCGGCGTTTCCGGTCCCGACCGGCCCGCAGTTGTTGACGTTGGGGGCTGATACCAACTGCGGGCCGGTCGGGTTATTCGAGTTGGCGCTGTTTCGTTTCGGGGGCGAAGAACGCCATCCAGAGCACACTGAGCAGCACCAGGCCGCCGGCGAGGGCGAACGACGTCGCCAGGCCCAGCTCCGGCCAGAGGAACGCGGCAAACACCAGCGGGCCGAACCCGGCGCCGATCCGGGAGAAGGTCGAGGCCCAGCCGAAGCCCGAACCGCGCAGCTCCGTCGGATACAGCTCGGAGACATAGGCATAGAGCACCGGGATGGCCACCTGCACCACAAAGCCGAAGACCAGCAGCCAGAACACGGCCGCCGTCGGGATGTCCACCACGATCGCCACGATCACCAGGGTCAGCGCGGACAGCGGGCCGGTGATCGCCAGGATCCACTTCCGGCCCACCCGTTCCACCAGCAGTGCGGCCAGCACCACGCCCAGGAGCCCGACGGCGGCCATGGACGCGGTGGTGAGGAAAGCCTTGTACTCCTCGAAGCCGGCCCCGATCAGGATCCGCGGCATCCAGGTCAGCGACAGGTAGTAGACCAGCAGGATGCTGAAGAACAGGGACCAGGCCGCCGTCGTGATCTTCCAGTCGTACTGCCAGAGCGCGCGGAGCTGGATCCAGGCGCTGCCGGCGGAGAGCCGCGGGGCGTCCTGCGCCTCGGGCAGGCTGTAGGCGCGGGGCTCGGCACCGGTGGCCGCGACGAGGTCGTCGATCACCTTCGCGGCCTCGTCGCGCCGGCCCTTGCGGATCAGGAACAGCGGGGATTCGGGGACACTGCGGCGGACCCAGAACACCAGCAGCGCCGGCAGGACCATCACCAGCATGGTCAGCCGCCAGTCCCCGTACAGGGCCACCAGCCCGGCGGACACAAATCCGCAGAGCGCGGCGCCGATCGGCCACCAGCCGTCCATCGCGGTCAGGACCTTGCCGCGCTGCTTGCGGGGTGTGAATTCGCCCACCAGCGCGTAGTCCACCGGGATGCAGCCGCCCAGGCCGAAGCCGGCCATAAAGCGGAAGGCCACAAACCAGAGGAAGTCGGGGGAGAACGCGCCGAGCACGGTGAAGAGCGAGAAGATCAGCAGGGTGGCGGTGAAGGCCTTTTTACGCCCGATGGTGTCCGCGATGGTGCCCCAGACGAAGGCGCCGAGGGCCATGCCGATCAGGTTTGAGGCGCCGATCCAGGCGGCCTCGCCCGGGGTCAGGGCCCAGTGCTTGGACAGCAACGGAATCAGGATGCCGTTGAGCGTGACGTCCCAGGCGTCGAACATAAAGCCCAGGCCGCCGATCAGGAAGATCCGGCCCTGCACCTTCCAACGCCACGGCAGTTCCTGGACCACCTGTTCGCCGCTGGGCACAGTGGTGTACGTATTCATCTCAGCCTCCTGGGAAAACTCTACGTGCCCGCGCCCGCCGGTGCCGTGCGCTTCACACTCCGGCGCGCGGGGAGGCCCGGGTCGCCGACGCGATAAACTGACCCCATCCCCACCACCCGCGGCCACGCCGCGTTATAAGACGGAGACTTTTGTGAGCTTCACGCAGCTTGACCGTGTATCCATCGACCGTGTTCCCATCCGCCGGGCCCTGATTTCGGTCTACGACAAGACCGGTCTGGAGGAGCTCGCGCGGGGCCTGCACGAAGCCGGCGTCAAGATCGTCTCCACCGGCTCCACCGCCAAGAAGATCGCCGCCGCCGGCATCCCGGTGCAGGAAGTCGAGGAAGTCACCGGCTCCCCGGAAATGCTGGACGGCCGCGTCAAGACCCTGCACCCGCGCGTCCACGGCGGCATCCTCGCCGACCGGCGCGTCCCGGCACACATGGAAACCCTCACGTCGATGGAGATCGAGCCGTTCGACCTCGTTGTGGTCAACCTTTACCCGTTCGTGGAAACCGTGAAGTCGGGCGCCGCGCTGGACGACGTCGTCGAGCAGATCGACATCGGCGGCCCGGCGATGGTGCGCTCCGCCGCCAAGAACCACGCCGCCGTCGCCATTGTGGTGGACCCGTCCTCGTACCACGACGTCGTTGCTGCCGCTGCTGCGGGCGGTTTTGATCTCAAGACCCGACGCCGGCTCGCCGCCAAGGCCTTCGCCCACACCGCCACCTACGACACCGCCGTGGCCAGCTGGACCGCGAGCCAGTTCCTCGACGAGGACGGCGACGGCGTGATCGACTGGCCCGCCTACGCCGGCCTGTCGCTCGAGCGCTCCGAGGTCCTCCGCTACGGCGAAAACCCGCACCAGCAGGCCGCCCTCTACGTGGACCGGGCCGCGCCCGCCGGCATCGCGCAGGCCGACCAGCTGCACGGCAAGGCCATGAGCTACAACAACTTCGTCGACGCCGACGCCGCCCTGCGCGCCGCGTTCGACTTCGCCGAGCCCGCCGTCGCGATCATCAAGCACGCCAACCCCTGCGGCGTGGCCGTGGGTTCCGCCTCGGCCGCGGATCCCATTGCCGACGCGCACGCCAAGGCGCACGCCTGCGACCCGGTCTCCGCGTTCGGCGGTGTGATCGCCGCCAACCGCACGGTCACCGCGGGCATGGCACGGACCGTGGCGGGCATCTTCACCGAGGTCGTGATCGCCCCGGGCTTCGAGGATGAGGCCGTGGAAATCCTGTCCAAGAAGAAGAACATCCGCCTCCTCGCCCTGCCCGAGGGCTACGGCCGGTACCCCTCCGAAATCCGCCAGGTGTCCGGCGGTGTGCTGGTGCAGATGTCGGACCGGGTCGACGCCGAGGGCGACAACCCGGCCAACTGGACCCTCGCCGCCGGTGCGGCCGCCGACGCCGGCACCCTGGCCGACCTCGCGTTCGCCTGGACCGCCTGCCGCGCCGCCAAGTCCAACGCCATCCTGCTCGCTGACCACGGTGCCGCCGTGGGCATCGGCATGGGCCAGGTCAACCGGCTCGATTCCTGCAAGCTCGCCGTCGAGCGGGCGAACTCCCTCGGCGTGAGCGTGGACTCCGACGTCGACGGCGCCGGCGGTGCCTCCAACGCCGACGCCGCCGGGGCGCCGGAACGTGCCCGCGGCGCCGTGGCCGCGTCGGACGCGTTCTTCCCGTTCGCCGACGGACTGCAGATCCTGATCGACGCCGGCGTCCGCGCCGTCGTCCAGCCAGGCGGCTCGGTCCGGGACGATGAAGTCATCGCCGCAGCCAACGCCGCCGGCATCACGATGTACTTCACCGGCGCCCGGCACTTCTTCCACTAGGCCGGTTGCGGGGCTCCTACCGCAAGTAGCCACACCACGAATGGACATGCCCTCCCTTACCGGAGGGCATGTCCATTTTTCGTGGCTATGGGTGGACACAACGGCCATATGTCCAGGCCTTGAGGCTGGGGGAGGGCATGTCCCGTGGTGACCGGTCACCCGCGAACCTCGTCCGTGTGGCACCGCCCGCGCCACGCACCCCAGCGAAACGCCAACGCGGGGTCACTTGCGGCCCATCCGCGCTGCTGGAATGGACCGCAAGTGACCCCGCGTTGGGGGTGGGGTGTTGGCCGGTTAGGAAGCGGCCGCGGTGGTGTAGGCCTGCTGGATGACGGAGCCCCAGTACGGTCCGTACATCGTGGTGGACTTGCTGCCGTAACCGTAGCTGTTGACCGAGTTCTGGTAGCCGGTGGAGCTGGATCCGATGAACCACGGGCCGCCCGAGGAGCCGCCGGTCATGTTGCAGGGGATGCCCTGGGAGTTGAACCGCGGGTTGTAGGGGTCGTTCGTGGCGGTGCCGGTGCAGCTCTTCAGGGACTCACCATTGAAGGGCCGGGCCGCGGGGTAGCCGAAGGCCTTATAGCTCAGGCCCCGGGCGGCGTTGAACTGCACGCCGGAGGCGCCGACAACGTCCGTGAGGCTCTGGCCGTTGAGCGGGTTCATGACCGCGAAGCCGGTGTCGTAGGTCATGTCCCCGCCCGAGCTCCACTGGGTCGGGGCGTGCAGGGACTTGGCTGTCCACATGCCATAGGGCGCGGCGCCGTTGAGGTAGGCCGGGACGAAGGTGAACTTGGTGGCGAAGGCTCCCGGGCCCTCGTTGAGGCAGTGGCCGGCGGTGGAAACGGTGCTCTTGTTCGTGGAGGAGACCGAGTTGCCGGAGCAGACGTAGTTGGAACCGCCGAGGGTGAAGAAGACCTTGCCGATGTGCTTGACGGGGGTTTCGCTCGCGTTGACCTTGGTCTGGACTTCCTTCGCCTGCAGGCTCGGTGCCTGCGACTCGACGGTGCTGGGCGCGCCCGCTGCCGCCGGGCGGTTCACGGCCGCCCTGGAGTTGGCCCCCTTCTGCAGCGCCCTTTCGGCCAGCACATCGCCGGGGATGGCGGTGCGCATCCGCTCCTCGGTCCAGTACTCCGCTCCGCCGGTTTCGGTGACAGCGTGGCTGCTGACCCCCGACGTCGCCGACAGGGTAGGGCCGGATGCAGGCGCTGCGCTCGCTGCGCCCGCAGCGCTCAAAGCCAACAGTGCAGCCGCGGAGAGGCTGAGCAGGCTGGTGGCCAGAGTCTTGGGTGTTCTCATGGGTGTCCTAACCGGTCGAAGCGGGGCGGCCACCCGTGGTGGCCGCTGTGATGGAACGAAACTACGGTACTTTGACCAGCCTGTAAAGACTCCTGTCAACTCCTGTCATGTCCTGTTGCTGGCGTCATGGAGTTCTGGCCAGACGACGCCGGTAGGCGGCAACCCGGCTCCCTCGGGTAAGTTAGACATGTTGAAATAGCACAAAATTCCGGAAATACCCAGACATTCAGGGAGACGCCCGAGCAATGGCAAAGATTATCTATACCCACACCGACGAAGCGCCGATGCTGGCAACCTATTCGTTCTTGCCGATTGTCGAAGCCTTCGCTTCGACGGCCGGTGTGGAAGTGGAGACCCGCGACATTTCGCTGGCCGGCCGTATCATCGCCGCGTTCGGCGACTACCTCACCGAGGAGCAGCGCGTCAGTGACGCCCTGGCCGAACTTGGCGCCCTCGTCAAGAAGCCCGAAGCCAACATCATCAAGCTGCCCAACATCAGTGCCTCGACGCCGCAGTTGAAGGCCGCCATCGCGGAACTCCAGAGCCAGGGCTACGCCCTCCCGGACTACCCGGACAACCCCTCCTCGGACGAGGAGACGGACATCCGCTCCCGCTACGACAAGATCAAGGGTTCCGCGGTGAACCCCGTGCTGCGTGAAGGCAACTCGGACCGCCGCGCACCGCTTTCGGTCAAGGCCTACGCCCGCCAGAACCCGCACAGCATGGGCGCCTGGACCGCCGAGTCCAAGACCAACGTCGCCACGATGGACGCCGACGACTTCCGCGCCAACGAGAAGTCCGTGGTCATCAAGGCCGACACCAGCATCAAGATCCAGCTGGTCAAGGAAGACGGCACGGTCAAGGTCCTCAAGCGGGCCTTCCCCGTCCTCGCCGGCGAGGTCATCGACGGCACCGTGATGCGCGCCGCCGCCCTGGACGCCTTCCTCGCCGCCCAGGTTGCCCGCGCCAAGGAAGAGGGCGTGCTGTTCTCAGCCCACCTCAAGGCGACCATGATGAAGGTCTCCGACCCGATCATCTTCGGCCACGTCGTCAAGGCGTACTTCGCCGACCTCTTCGACGCCTACGGCGCCCAGATTGCCTCCGCCGGCCTGAGCCCGAACAACGGCCTCGCCTCCATCCTCAACGGCCTTGAGGATCTCCCCGAGGAGATCCGCGGCGACGTCGAGGCGGCCATCACCAAGGGCCTGAACGACGGCCCCGAACTGGCCATGGTCGACTCCGACAAGGGCATCACGAACCTGCACGTCCCCTCCGACGTCATCGTGGACGCCTCCATGCCGGCCATGATCCGCAGCTCCGGCCACATGTGGGGCCGCGACGGCCAGGAAGCCGACACGCTCGCCGTCCTCCCGGACAGCAGCTACGCCGGCATCTACCAGGTGGTCCTCGACGACTGCCGCGCCCACGGAGCCTTCGACCCGACCACGATGGGCACCGTCCCGAACGTCGGCCTGATGGCGCAGGCCGCCGAAGAATACGGCAGCCACGACAAGACCTTCGAGATCCAGTCCGCCGGCGCCGTCCAGGTGGTCGACGACGCCGGCACCGTGCTGATCGAGCACCAGGTCGCCCCGGGCGACATCTGGCGCGCCTGCCAGACCAAGGACGTGCCGATCCGCGACTGGGTCAAGCTGGCCGTCACCCGCGCCCGCGCCTCCGCCATGCCGGCCATCTTCTGGCTGGACAAGGGCCGCGCGCACGACGCCCAGATGATCGCCAAGGTGGAGGAATACCTCAAGGAATACGACACCGAGGGCCTGCAGATCGGCATCATGACCCCGGACGAGGCCACGGCCTTCACCCTGGAGCGCATCCGCAAGGGCGAGGACACCATCTCGGTGACCGGCAACGTGCTGCGCGACTACCTGACGGACCTGTTCCCGATTCTGGAACTGGGCACCAGCGCCAAGATGCTCTCCGTGGTCCCGCTCATCAACGGCGGCGGCCTCTTCGAGACCGGCGCCGGCGGCTCCGCCCCGAAGCACGTCCAGCAGCTGCTCAAGGAAAACCACCTGCGCTGGGACAGCCTGGGCGAGTTCCTGGCCCTCGCCGTCAGCTTTGAGCACCTCGCCACGTCCACCGGCAACGCCCGCGCGCAGATCCTCGCCGACACCCTGGACCGGGCCACCGGCACTTTCCTGCTCGAGGACAAGTCCCCGAAGCGCAAGGCCGGCGAGCTGGACAACCGCGGCAGCCACTTCTACCTGGCCAAGTTCTGGGCCCAGGAGCTGTCCCGCCAGACCGACGACGCCGAACTGGCCGCGGCTTTCGCTGCTGTCTCCGGCGCGCTGGATTCCGGCGAGGAAACCATCGTCAGCGAGCTCCTCGCCGTCCAGGGTGCCCCGGTGGACCTCGGCGGCTACTACCGCCCGGATGAGGCCAAGGTCACCGCGGCCATGCGCCCCTCCGCGAAGTTCAGTGAAGTGCTGTCCATGCTGGGCTAGTCCCGACCAGCCGGCATCCAGCCGGCAGTGTGGCACGCCGAACGGCGCACCGGACATGTCCGGTGCGCCGTTCGGCGTTTTACGTGTCCGGCAACGGGAGAAACTGTTGCCTGCGCGGGGACTGTCACCTAGGGTACTAAGCAAGCTTAGTTTCGGCTGGGGTGCCCCAGGGCCCGCCCCGGTCCGGGGCCAAGGTTGCCTACCCTGAGGAGTCATCCCATGCCAGCAGACAGCAACATCCAGATCCCCGGCGCCCCTTCGGTGGAACCGCCCGCGCTGGAGGAGCCCACTACGCCGCGGGAGCCGCTTCCGCCCAAGCCCGACCAGCAGGGGCCCGAAGCCGTGTCACCCACCGGCAGCCCCACCGGCGCCCCGGTGAACTCGCGGGCCCAGTCGGGGGCCTACCTCACCACAGCCCAGGGGCTCCGGCTCTCGGACACGGACCACTCGCTGAAAGCCGGCCGGCGCGGTCCGGTGCTGCTCCAGGACCACCATCTGCGCGAGAAGATCACCCACTTCGACCACGAGCGCATCCCGGAACGCGTGGTCCACGCCCGCGGTGCCGGAGCGCACGGCGTCTTCCGGTCCTACGGGTCGGCGTCGGCCATCAGCCGGGCCGGATTCCTGGCCAAGGACGTCGAGACCCCGGTCTTCGTCCGCTTCTCCACTGTCCTGGGCTCCCGCGGTTCGGCGGACACGGTCCGGGACACCCGCGGTTTCGCCACCAAGTTCTACACCGACGAGGGCACCTTCGATCTCGTCGGCAACAACATCCCGGTCTTCTTCATCCAGGACGGCATCAAGTTCCCGGACATCATCCACGCCGGAAAGCCGCACCCGGACCGCGAAATCCCGCAGGCCCAGAGCGCCCACGACACCTTCTGGGACTTCGTCTCGCTGCACACCGAAGCCCAGGCCCACACCATGTGGAACATGTCCGACCGGGCACTGCCGCGCTCCTACCGCACGATGGAGGGCTTCGGCGTCCACACGTTCCGCTTCGTCAACGGCGAGGGCGCCACGAGCCTGGTGAAGTTCCACTGGAAGCCGAAGCAGGGCGTGCATTCCCTGCTCTGGGAGGAGGCCCAGCTGATCAACGGCATGGACCCGGACTTCCACCGGCGGGACCTGGCGGACGCCATCGAGGCGGGCGCCTTCCCGCAGTGGGAACTCGGGGTGCAGGTCTTCCCGGACACCGAGGAGGAGTTCTTCGAGGGGATCGACCTGCTCGACCCCACAAAATTTGTCCCGGAGGAACTGGCGCCCGTGCAGCCGATCGGGATCATGACCCTGAACGCCAACCCGGTGAACTACTTCGCCGAAACCGAGCAGGTGGCCTTCCACCCCGGCCATCTCGTCCCAGGCATCGACGTGACGAACGATCCGCTGCTGCAGGTCCGGCTGTTCTCCTACATCGACACCCAGATCAGCCGGCTGGGCGGCCCCAATTTCGGCCAGCTTCCGATCAACCGGCCGCAGGCGCCCGTCAACGACATGCTGCGCGACGGCATGCACCAGACGGCAGTGCACGGGGGAGCGGCGCCCTACCACCCGAATTCGCTCGACGGCGGCTGCCCGTTCCTGGCCGGCGCGGACCTGGGCGCGTTCATCGATGTCCCGGAGGAGCTCGCCGCCGCGGTCAAGGAACGGAAGGCACCGGCATCTTTCGATGACCACTACAGCCAGGCACGGTTGTTCTTCCGCAGCCTGGCCCCGGTGGAGCAGGACCACGTGATCCAGGCGTACACCTTTGAACTGGGGAAGTGCCGCGAGGAGACCATCCGGCAACGGCAGCTGCTGGCACTGGCCAACATCGACGCCGGCCTGTGCGCCGCAGTGGCCGCCGGGCTGGGCATGCCGGCCCCGCAGGCCGTCGAACAGGTGGAGGACTCCGCACCGAGTACGGCCTTGTCCCAGATCGGAGGGTCCTGGCCCGTGGCCGGCCGTGTGGTGGGCATCATCGCCGACGGGGACAGCGACCTGGACTCGGTCCGTGCCGCCCGGGCGGCGCTCGACGCCGCCGGGATCGTTCCGCTCGTGATCGCGCCGGCCGGCGGTTTCCTCGGCGGAGCCGGCGGCGGCATCCCGGTCCAGCGCACCTACCTCACGGCCCGCTCAACCGAGTTCGACGCCGTGCTGGTGGCCGCATCGGGCGCGCGGGCCAAGGATGCCACGCAGGGACGGGACGCCAAGGCCGGCGAGCCGGGGGCCTCGCTCGATCCGCGCGTCGTGCTGCTGCTCTCGGAGATGTTCCGGCATGCCAAGGCAATCGGCGGCTGGGGCCCGGCCGCCACGTGCCTGGACGGGGCAAGCATTCCGTCCGATGCTTCCGGCATCGCCCTGGGGGACGGGCCGGACGACGCCGTCGGGCAGCTCACGGAACTGCTGGCGGCACACCGGGCCTGGGAACGCTTCCCGGCCACCGGAGCCAGCACCTAACCACGCCAACCGCCAAGAGGACCGGAGTGCCGGAGGCAACGGAGCTAACGAAGGGAGGAGCCCGCACGGCTCCTCCCTCTGTTGTCTGGACTGCCTCGGTTATCTCCGGTGCAGGGGCACGGCCTTAGTCGTTGCCCTTGCCCTTTCCTTTGGCCTTGCTGTTGTCGGCCGGCGGCGCGACGGCGGGCGGCGGAGCAGCCGCTGCGGCCGCTGCGTCGGCTTCGGCCTGGGCGGCGGCTGCCGCGGCAGCCTGCGCTGCCGCTTCCTGCTCGGCAGCGACGCGGGCGGCTTCGGCCTGCTGGGCGGTCAGGTCTGCCCGGACGGTTTCGACTGACGCGCGGATGCTCTGGTGCCGCTTGAACGACACTTCGCCGCGGGCGGCCGCCTCGTCCAGTTTCAGCACGAGCCCGTCGAGCTGCTGCAGGGACGCGGCCGGATCATTGGCCGCTGCGGCCTCGGTCACGGCAAGGACCTGGGATTGAAGCTGCCGGGCAGCATCGCGGTCCAGCTCCGGGGCCGGGGCGCAGCCAGCCAGGGTGCACGTGAGCAGCACCGTGCCCAGGAACCAGCCGGCGAGGACCGGGTGGGAGCCGCCTCTCCGGGCTCCGGAAGCCTGCAGGGTGGTCAGGTTCATGGTTCCACACTCTTCTGCAGCTCCTGGAGGTGCTGCCCCAGGTCGCCGGTTACGGCCGGATAGGGTACGACGTCGGGCGGTTCCGGGGTTGCGAGAGCGACGGTAGCCGCCACGGTACCCGCCACAACCGCCAGAAGTGCGAGGGACAGCAGGATCCGGGTCCGGCGCCGGGCCTGCCGGAAGCGTGACGCGGTCCGGGAAAACGAGGAGCCGCTGCGTGTTGGCGAGGGGGTTATCGCGTCCGGGTCGAGGACGTGCAGCGTCCGTGTCCCGGTGCTGCTTTGGCGCCCATCATCCGTGGGGGCAGTGGTGCCGGGGCCGGCGCCGGGCCTGGCGGCGGACAGCGCCGGGGGACGGGCCGGCGGGGCGGGCAGCACGCGGGTGCGCTCTTCGGCGAGGGGGCCGGGGAGCGATCCGGGGGAGACCAGGGCTTGTCGCAGCGCCTTTTCAAGGTCCGCGGCGGACGGGCGGTCCAGAGGGTCCAGCGCTGTCATTGCCCGGATCAGTTTGGCCCATTCGGCGGGTACGGAATCGGGGATGGCCGGGGCGCGGTGCAGTCTCGCGACGGCGGATTCCACGGCACTGCCGGGGTACTCGATCTCGGCCTTGATGCATTCGAGCAGGACCAGTCCGAGCGAATAGATATCGCTTGCCGGGCCCAGGTCGGCGCCCCGGGACTGTTCCGGGCTCAGGTACGCGGCGGTCCCCACCATGGTGCCGGTGGCAGTCAGCCGGGTCCCGTCCATCATGCGGGCGATCCCGAAGTCGGTGAGTTTGGGCCGCAGCGGCTCCCCGGGCCGGACCGGAACGAGCAGGATGTTTGCCGGCTTGATATCCCGGTGGATGATGCCAAGCGAGTGCACGTAGGCCAGGGCGTCCGACACGCCGGCGCCGATGACCGCGATCTCCTCCAGCGGCAGCGCGCTGTGCCGGATCCGGGCCCGGAGGTCCTGTCCGTCCACGAGTTCCATGGTCAGGAACGGCCGTGGTTCCTCGGGAATGCGGGTGTCCGTGCCGGCGTCGAAGAGGGTCACCAGGCTCGGATGATTCAGGGTGGCCAGCAGTTCGATTTCTGCTTCCTGACGCTTGAGTTCGTCAGGATCGGCGGACTGCGGGGCGAAGAGCTTGAGTGCCACGTCGCGGCCCAGATTGGTGTCCTTGGCGCTGTAGACCGACGCCATTCCGCCCCGGCCGATCAGTTCCCCCAGCCGGTAGCGGCCGCCCAAGAGCTCTGCCGTGCCGATGTTGGGCGAATCAATATCCACGCTGGTCCCCGTCCTTCCCCCGTGCGCCACGGCGGCGCCCCTAAGAATGATACCGGGACGGGTATTAGCTCCGCGCACGGCGGCCGCGGACCGACGGCCGCCGTGCGGGTGGAAGTTGCACATCCTGCGATGCCGTTGAGTCCCCCAGCGGACCCAATGACGATGCTTTTGACCGAGCCTGGTGGTCGTTGGATCCCCCAGCGGACCCAACGACCGAGAGCTTTGCCTGAGCTGGTGGCCGTTGGATCCCCCCAGCGGACCCAACGACGATAGCTTTGCCTGAGCTGGTGGCCGTTGAGTCCCCCAGCGGACCCAACGACGATAGCTTTGCCTGAGCTGGTGGCCGTTGGATCCCCCAGCGGACCCAACGACGGAGAGCATTGCCTGAGCTGGTGGCCGTTGGATCCCCCAGCGGACCCAACGACTCCGCTCCGGCCTCACGAGACCTGGCGGCGTCGGCGCGCCCTAGGGTGGACGCTCCTGATTGGGCGGGGATTGTTTGCGGCGCGCCGGCAGTCGGCCGGGGCGGGCTTGGGCAGGGGCTGCCGGCGTCAGGCCGGTGATGGGCGACGCGACAGCGGAAAGAGGGTTGCCGGAATTACGGCAGTGGACGGTGGCGTCCATTGGGGATCTCCTGAATGACAGTTGGCGGGCGCTCAAGGCAGCCCGAGTGGCCGTGCTCTGTGGAGGGCAGAGACGGCTAACTAGTCAGGAGATGAACTGGGGTCAGCGGCGACGGCTGAGTGGACGTGCTCAAGCGGCCCACTGATTGGTTCCGCGCCGGCTGTGGGCATGACCAAGTACTGGCTCGGAAGCCAGGCCACAGCACTGCCGGGCCCGCCGGAGGAAAATGTGTTTCCGGATCCGGAACCGGGGGCTGCGGGCAGCGCGTTGGGAGCGGGCAGACCTGTCCCATTGGGCAAGGGGACGGGGTCGTCCTTGCCAGCAGGTGCTGGCGGCGGTGTGCCTCCCGGCGCAGATCCCGACGGCGGCACACTTCGCGAATGCTGGCCGGTGCCGGTCAGCTGGATGGGGCCATCGATGGCAGGCCGGTACGCGGCAGATCCGAGCAAGTCCGCGCGCAGAGCCGGGGAGGACTCTTGCACCCCGGGTACGGATTCGTCGGGGATCTGGCAATCTGCCGGGGTCTCGGACGCGGTGACAGGGACAGGGACAGGGGCCGGCGGGACGGGATCCGGCGCCGGGAGAATCAGTACGGGGAGCACGACGTCCAGGAGCGTCAGGTCCGGAACTAGCGGGCTAACAACCCCTGCACCGTCAGTGAGGGTGGGATCTGCCGGCACAAGCACCGGGTCCGTCACCAGCAGGTCCGGAGATCCCGGTGCCGCCGGCACTGGATCTGTGGAGGCCGGAGTCGGAACGGGGACCGGCTCGGTGGGCTGCGGCGTGGGCTCCACACCCGGTTCAGTCACGGGCGAAGTTGGCGCAGGAGCCGGAGCCGGGGACGTCACGTCCGGTTCCGGAGTCGGTGACGGCGTGGGACCGGTCGTCGGTGTCGGTGTCGGTGTCGGTGTCGGGGTTGGTGATGGTGCGGTGACCGGTTCGGGCTCCGGCACGGCTGTCGGTGTTGGAC
The DNA here is from genome assembly GCF_059383535.1 of Pseudarthrobacter sp. HLT1-3. NCBI lineage: Bacteria > Bacillati > Actinomycetota > Actinomycetes > Micrococcales > Micrococcaceae > Pseudarthrobacter > Pseudarthrobacter sp. HLT1-3. The sequence continues at coordinate 32,529 of NZ_JBWZCJ010000024.1, forward strand.
TAGGCGTTGGGGCGGGCGCCGGTTCAGAAACCTGCGTGGATGTGGGTGTCGGGGCGGGGGCGGGCGCCGCGGGCGCCGGTGCCGGCGCGGTTGCGATCGGCGCGGGAGCAAGAACGGCGTCTGCCGTGGGGGCAGGTGCCGGCGGGGGAGCCGGCAGCGCAGTCGGTTCGAGGACAGGTTCCGGCGCCGGTGCGGGGGCGGGGGGATCAGACGGGAGGGCGGGAGAGATCGTAACGGCGGCGACCGGCGTCGGCTCCACGATGGGGGTCGGAACGGGAACAGCTGTCCACGGCGTACCGGCGGGCATTGAGATGCCCCCGACGGCCGCTTCGACGACCGCGGACGCTGGTGGCGCTGCCAGGGTGACCGCGGGGACGGCGGTCAGGGGGACGGATTCTGTGACGGTGGCGTCGGCCGAGGGTGTAGGAATGGCGGCGTCGTCAGCGTTCGCAGCGGTTGTGGAGAGGGCCAGCCAGGCGGCGCCGGCAACCCCTCCAATGAGTACACGTCGGAGCAGGCGGCGCGCGCGCGGGGGGACTGATGCTGGGTCCACGCGCACACCCCATTTCCCCGAAAGCCCGATGGTTGCCTCTAGGGTAAGTCCGGGCGCGGGGGCGAGTCCAGAGCACAAAGTAAACTTTGCCCGATTTAACCGCCTAAAACCGCGTCTAACGGGCGTCGTTCGGGTAGCTGACACCGAGCTGGGCCCGCACGCCGTCGAACAGCCGCATCGTGTTCAGGGAGTCCTCGAGCGGCATCACGGGGCTTTCCGTAAGCCCGTGCTGGATGCAGCGGGTCACCTCGCGCAGTTCGTAGCTGTAGCCCCGCCCTACGACGTCGAAGGTCTCGCTGCGGGGATCGTCGAAGCCGACCCGGACCAGGAGTTCCTTGGGGTTGTTGATCGACCCGATGGACTGCAGGAACCCTTCGCTGCCGGCCACATTGGCGGTCCGCGGGCCGTGCGCCAGCAGTGACGACGTCAGCTGCGCCTGGGCGCCGTGGTGGTAGCCGAGGGTCAGCGCGTTCTGGGCGTCCACGCCGTCGTCGTTCAGCCAGCCGGTGGCGCTGACGGTCTGCGGGAAGCCCAAGGTGCCCAGGGCCCAGAGCAGCGGGTACACGGTGATGTCCAACAGGGCGCCGCCGCCGTCTTTGGGGGCCCAGAGGCGCGAGGTGGGCGAATACGGCGCCGGGAAGCCCAGGTCCGCCCCCACCCATTTGACCTCCCCAATTTCGCCGGAGGCGGCGATCTGGAAGGCCCGCTGCATGCTGGGCAGGAAGCGGCTCCACATGGCCTCCATCAGGAACAGGCCGTTGGTCCGGGCCACGGACACCAGGTCCGAGGCTTCCCGCGCATTGATGGTGAACGACTTTTCACAGAGCACGTGCTTGCCCGCGTTCAGCGCCGCCAAGGCAATCTCATGGTGGTGGGCGTGTGGGGTGGCCACGTACACGACGTCGACCGCGTCGTTGGCGAGCAGCCGTTGATAGCCGGTCTGCCCGTTCTGGTCCCCGTAGGCCCGGGCGAAACCGAAATCGGCGGCGAAGGCATCGGCCGCCGCCTGAGTGCGCGAACTGACCGCGTACAGTTCGGCGTCGGGCAGGAGCTCCAGATCGCGGGTCACGGAGGCGGCAATGCCTCCCGTGGCGATGACTCCCCAGCGCAGCCTGGCGCCGGTGGCAGTGCGGGGATCAGTGTCCGGCTGGCTGGACAACCACGGCGCGGCGATATGTGCGGTCATGCAGTCATCCTCTCACCCGGGCCGGTCATGACCCGGATGTGCACGCCGGATACTTGGCGGGCTTTCGGGCTTCGGGGCTTCGGGGCTTGGTGGCGGGCGTCGGGGTTTGGGCCGCGGGGTTGGGCCGCGGAAGCTGGGGGCGGGGGCACCCCCGGCTTCCGCGGCGGTCTGTTGAGCGATCCGCTAGGCGGAGGACCCTGCCGGGACCCGGACGCGCGCCGCCTCCTCCGTCAGCCGGCCCTGCTGCAGCCGGAACCGCCGGTCGGTTTTGTTGGCCAGCGAGCGGTCATGGGTGACCACGAGGATGGTGGTGTTATGGTCCCGGCTCAACGAGCTGAGGAGCTCGATGATGTGCTCGCCGGTCTGTTCGTCCAGGTTGCCAGTGGGCTCGTCCGCAAGGATCAGCTTGGGGGAGTTGGCCAGCGCGCGGGCGATCGCCACGCGCTGCTGCTCTCCGCCGGAGAGCCGGTTGATGCGCCGCCCATGCTTGTCCGGATCGAGCTGCACCTGCTCCAGCAACTCCCGGGCTCGCTGCTGGCGGCCGGGTTTCCGGATCCCGGCAAACTCCATCGGCAGCATGACGTTGTCCAGCGCCGGGAGGTTGGGGATCAGGTGGAACTGTTGGAACACGAAGCCGATGTCCCGCCGGCGGTACTCGGTGAGCTTGCCGTCCGGCATCCCGGCCAGGCTCACGCCGTTGACGAGGACATCCCCGCTGGTGGGCTTGTCCAGGGCGCCGAGGAGGGACAGGAGGGTGCTCTTGCCGCTGCCGCTCTTGCCCACGATCGAGGCCAGGGTGCCCTGCTCGAGCTCGAAGCTGACATCGTTGACCGGCTTGATGGTGCGGTCGCCGGACTTGAACGTGCGGACCAGGTTCTTGACTTCGATCATGGCTACTCTCCTCGGAGGACTTCGATGGGACGGATGCGGGCGGTCAGCAGCGCGGGAACGAGCGCCCCGACGATGGCGACACCAAACACCGCGGCGATCCCGGCAGCGATGACGCCGGGGGAGGAGCTCGCGGTCACGGAGGTCAGCAGCTGGCTGGCCCCGCCGAGGGGATCGCCGCCCGGAACGCCGCTGGGGAACCCGCCGGGCATGCCGCCCGGGCCGCCGCGCTGGCCGGCAACGGCAGTGGCAGTGGCAGTGGTGGTGTTGGAGCTGATCAGTGCGGACGCGATGCCGCCGCTGGCAAAGGACGCGACGGCGGCACCCACCACGCTGCCCAGGGCCACGAGGACCAGCGCCTCCAGCACGAACTGTAGGCCGATGGTGCGGTTCGGGGCGCCGATCGCCTTCAGCACACCGATTTCCCGGCGGCGCTCGCGGACCAGCATGACCATGATCAGCAGGATGATCAGACCCGCGGTGGACAGGGCGGCCACGAAGGCGATGAAGGAGATGTTCTTGACGCTGCCGAGCGCGCTGACCGCGGTCTCAAGGTTGCGCTGGCCCTGGCTGACATCGGCGCTGCCGGAACCGAGCGCGTCCTGCAGCGCTGTCTTGGCGGCGTCGACGTTCTCCATGGAATTGACCGTGACGATCATGGTGGACAGTTCGCCGGGGAGTCCCGCGAGGGTCTGGGCCGCGGGGAGCGTGAGGTACAGGGCGTTGTTGCCGAAAGAGGTGCCGGCGTCGAACAGGCCCGCCACGGTGAAGTTCTGGTCGTTGATGGTAAACGTCGAGCCGACGGCGAGGCCGTTCTTCTCGGCCAGGGTGGTGCCGAGCAGGGCGCCGGTGGATGCCGCCGTGTAGTCGCCCAGGCCGGTGCCCTCGGTCAGTTCCAGTGCCTTGCCGGTGGCGTCAACTTCGGCGCCGATCCCGGTGGCCGTGATCGGCACGGAGAACGCCGGCGCCGCCGCAGCGGTTCCGGACGTGCCGGAGGTTCCGGTGCTGCCCTCGGCGGCCTGGTTGCGGGCCCCGAGCGTGCCGGCGTCGACAGCGGCCGTGAGGCTGGTGGTCACGGTGGTGGCCGACTGGCTGTCTGGACCGCCCCGCCCGCCCGCTCCGCCCGTCCCGGTCTGGGCTGCGGCCGCGTCGGCGTTTCGCAGCCGGAGGGCCTTGGTGCCGACCACGGCGCTCACGTTGGGCACGGCGGCCGCCGTCGCAGTCTGCTCCGCGGTCAGCGGCTCGCCGCCTCCCTCGAAGCCCTGCCCGCCGGCGGGATTGACGGTGAGCACCGTGCCCACCGAGGCGTTCAGTTCCGCGACCTTCCCGGCAACAGCCTGGTTGGCCACCAGCATGGCCAGCGCGAGACCGATGGCAACCGCCAGCACGGCCACCACGGCCGCAGTTCGGACCTTGTTTCGAAAGGCGTTGCCTATACTCCGGGCAAGGACGCTCACGTGACTCCTAGGTTTTCAGGCCGGCCGGAATGGCCGGCGGCTGAACCCAGACTGGTACGGGCCGCTGTGCGGATCGCAGTCCGGAGCTATGGATCCGCTGTGAAAGGGTGCCCGGAAGCCGGCAGCAAAAAGCCCCGGCCCGCCAGGAGGCGGAACCGGGGCTCTTCGGGGTGCTGTCTAAACCGGGGACTACTTCGTCAGCGGGCCGAGGACCGGATCGTTGACGTAGGCCGTCTTGACGTTCTCCATCGTCACGATGACCGGCTCCAGCAGGTACGCCGGAACAACCTTGACCGTGTTGTTGTAGGACTTGTCATCGTTGACCTCAGGCTTCTTGCCGGCCTGAAGGTCCTTGACCATGGTGATCGCGTGCTCGACAAGCTTGCTGGTGTCCTTGTTGATGGTGGAGTACTGCTCACCGGCAAGGATGGACTTCACGGACTCGACCTCGGAGTCCTGCCCGGTGATCACCGGAAGCGGCTTGCCGGCGGCCTTAACCGAGGTCAGGACGGCGCGGGCCAGCGTGTCATTCGGGGACAGCACGCCGTCGAGCGTCTCGCTGCCGTAGCTGCCGGTCAGCAGGGTGTCGGCACGACGCTGGGCGTTCTCTGCCTTCCAGCCCTGGGTCACGGCCTGCTCGAAGGTCGTCTGGCCGGAAAGCACGGAGAGGGTGCCGTCGGCGATCTTCGGCTTCAGGATGCTCATGGCGCCGTCGAAGAAGACCTTCGCGTTGGCATCATCGGGGGAACCGGCGAACAGTTCGACGTTGTACGGTCCGGTGGCCTTCTTGGCCTTCATTCCGTCCAGCAGGGCCTGGCCCTGGAGGACACCAACCTTGAAGTTGTCGTAGGCCACGTAGTAGTCGACGTTTGCGGTGTTCAGCAGCAGACGGTCATACGCGATGATCGTGGCGCCGGATTCCTTGGCCTGCTGGAGCTGGGTGCCCAGCTGCGCGCCGTCGATGGCTCCGACGATGATGACCTTGGCGCCCTTGGTGATCATGGCGCTGATCTGGTTCTGCTGCTCCGAAACGCCGCCGTTGGCGAACTGCACGTCCGGCTTGAAGCCGGCGCCCTTGAGGCCGTCGTTGAAGAGCTTCTCCGCCAGGACCCAGTTTTCGGACGTCTTCTGGGGGAGTGCGACGCCGATCATGGAGTCTTTCGGGAATGCTTCACCGCCGCCGGTGGAACCTCCGGTGGTCCCGGTGTCGCTGCGGCCGCAGGCCGTCAGCGCCAGTGCCGCGATAGCAGCGATTGCCGCTGCCTTTCCTGCTTTACCTATCAGTCGCATTGCTTGGTTCGCTTTCTTTAGATGGTGTGCGGAAACTCGGTGAAATGAGTACGGGGGAGCCGATCAGGGACCGGCCTAGGCACCCTTGGAGATGACCTCTTTGGTGGAGGTGGTCTCGTCGGGCTTCATCTCGCTGCTGCGGCCGAAGTTCTTGAACATCAGGCCGATGATGGATTTCTTGCCCTGGGTCTTGTTGTAGACGTCGAAGGCGACGGCGATCAGGAGCACGAGGCCCTTGATGATCTGGGTCAGGTCGGCGCCGACGCCGAGGAGCTGGAGGCCGTTGTTCAGCACGGCCATCACCAGGCCGCCGACGATTGAGCCGATCACGGTGCCGACGCCGCCGGTCACCGCGGCGCCGCCGATGAACACGGCCGCGATCGCATCCAGTTCCCAGCCGACGCCGTCGAACGGCCCGGACGCGGTGGAGCGGCCGACGAAGATCATGCCGGCGAGGCCGGCGAGGACGGACATGTTCATCATGACCAGGAAGTTGACCTTCTTGGACTGGACGCCCGAGAGCTCCGCGGCGTGGCGGTTGCCGCCGACCGCGTAGATGTGGCGGCCGATGATCGTTTTGGAGGAGATGAAGCCGTAGATGAGCACGAGGGCTGCCAGGATCAGGCCCGGGATCGGGAAGGACGTGCCCGGCCGGCCGGTGGCGAAGAGGTAGGTGGCGTAGAGGATGGCGCCGCAGATCAGGACCAGCTTGGTGATACTCACCCAGGTTTCGGGCACCTCGGCGCCCAGGGCCTTGGCGTTGCGGCGGGACCGGATCTCACTGAAAATCACGAAGGCGACAGCGAGCAGGCCCAGCAGCACGGTCAGGTTGTTGTAGCCGGTGCTCGGCCCGACCTCGGGCAGGTAGCCGGAGCCGATCTTCTGGAAGTCCGAGGGCACCGGGATGGTGTTGGACTTGCCGACGTACTGGTTGGCGCCGCGGAAAATCAGCATGCCGGCCAGCGTGACAATGAACGCCGGGATGCCGACATAGGCCGTCCAGAAGCCCTGCCAGGCGCCGATCAGCACGCCCAGCAGCAGCCCCATCAGAACGCCGAGGTACCAGGGAATACCCCAGTCCCGGATGAAGAGGGCCACGCAGACGCCTACGAACGCCGCCACCGAGCCGACCGAGAGGTCGATGTGCCCGGCGATGATCACCAGGACCATGCCGATGGCAAGGATCAGGATGTAGGAGTTGCCGTTGAAGAGGTTGATGACGTTGCCCGAGGTGAGCGTGCGGCCATCGGTTGCAATCTGGAAGAAGATGATCAGGGCCACGAGGGCGAAGATCATGCCGAATTGGCGGGTGTTGCCGCCAAAGAGCTTCTTGAGCGCGTTCATTGTTTCAGTCCTTGTTTCCGGAGTGTTCGGAGTAATCGGAGCAGGTGGCCACAGCGGGTCAGGCTGACTTGCGTGCGGAGGTCATGAGTTTCATGAGGCTTTCCTGACTTGCTTCGTCCTTGTTGAGCACGCCGGTGATGGCGCCTTCGAAAATGGTGTAAATGCGGTCTGACAGGCCCAGCAGTTCGGGCAGCTCCGAGGAGATGACGATGACGCCCTTGCCCTGGTTGGCCAGCTGCTGGATGATGCCGTAAATCTCGTACTTGGCGCCGACGTCGATCCCGCGGGTGGGTTCGTCCAGGATCAGCAGGTCTGGTTCGGTGAACATCCACTTCGCCAGCACGACCTTCTGCTGGTTGCCGCCGGAGAGTTTGGCGACTCCCTCCTCCACGGACGGCGCCTTGGTCCGCAGCGATTTGCGGTACTTCTCGGCGACGGTGAAGACCTTGTTCGCGTCGATTACGTTGTGTTTGCTGACTTTGCGGAGGTTGGCCGAGACCGTGGTCGCCTTGATGTCGTCCAGCAGGTTCAGCCCCAGGGACTTGCGGTCCTCGGTGACGTAGCCAAGTCCGGCGTCGATGGCGTGCTTGACGTTCTTGAGCTCGATCTCCTTGCCGTTCAGGTAGATCTGCCCGGAGAGGAACCGGCCGTAGGACCGGCCGAAGACGGAGCGGGCCAGTTCGGTGCGTCCCGCGCCCATCAGCCCGGCGAAGCCGACGATCTCACCGTGCCGGACGAAGAAGCTGGAGTTCTTGCAGACCAGTCGGTCCTGGATCTGCGGGTGGCCCACGTTCCAGTTCTTGACCTCGAAGAAGACCTCGCCGATCTTCGGCTCGTGGTCCGGGAAGCGGGACTCCAGGGTCCGGCCCACCATTCCCTTGATAATGCGGTCCTCGTCGACGCCGTCTGCCTTGACGTCCAGCGTTTCGATCGATTTGCCGTCACGGATGATGGTGATGGAGTCCGCGATCTGCTCGATTTCGTTCAGCTTGTGGGAAATGATGATGGAGGTGATGCCGCGGCCCTTCAGGCCCAGCATCAGGTCCAGTAGGTGCTGGGAGTCTGATTCGTTGAGCGCCGCCGTGGGCTCGTCGAGGATGAGGAGCTTCACCGACTTGTTCAGCGCCTTGGCGATTTCGACGAGCTGCTGCTTGCCGACGCCGATTTCCTTGATCGGGGTTTCCGGGTCCTCGCGGAGGCCGACCCTGGCCAGCAGTTCGGTGGAACGGATCCGCGCCTCGGCCCAGTCGATCACCCCGCGCTTGGTGGGCTCGTTGCCCAGGAAGATGTTCTCCATGATGGACAGCTCGGGGATCAGCGCGAGTTCCTGGTGGATGATCACGATGCCGGCGTGCTCGCTGGCCCGGATGTCCTTGAACTGCTGGACTTCGCTCTGGTAGACGATGTCGCCGTCGTAACTGCCGAAGGGGTAAACCCCCGAGAGCACCTTCATGAGGGTGGACTTGCCGGCGCCGTTCTCGCCGCAGATCGCGTGGATCTCACCGGCCTTCACCCGCAGGTTCACCTCGGACAAAGCTTTAACGCCGGGAAACTCTTTGGTGATGGAGCGCATCTCGAGAATTATCGGATCGCTGTGCGTGTTGAGGGACGTCATCTGCCCTTACGCCTCCAATGCATGACTTCGTTGTCCGCCCCTGCAAACCGCAGGGCCGTCTGATGGAAAAGTAAACTTGATCACAGCGTTGTCGTCAAGTCTTTAACGCAACGGCCAGATAACGAAAAGCTCAGTTCCGCCGGATTCCGGCGTGCTGGAAGACCAGGGCGGTCGCGCCCAGGGACTCGGCGCGGTCGCCGAGGGAGGACATCGTCAGGGTTGTCGTCTCGCCGATTACCGGCACGGCGTGCCGGATCAGGCCCCGCCGGATCGGGTCCAGCAGCAGGTCGCCGAGGCCCGCCAGCGGGCCGCCGACCACGATCACTTCCGGGTTGATCAGGTTGGCCACATTGCCCAGCGCGCGGCCGACGGCGAGCCCGGCGTCGTCGACGACTCGCAGGGTCGCCGAGTCCCGTGCGAGGGCCTTGCGGACGATGTCCTCCGGGGTGAGCGGCTTGTCCTCGCCGCGGCTCAGGAGTTCGATCATGGTGGTGGTCGAGGCGATGGTTTCCAGGCAGCCGCGGTTCCCGCAGCGGCAGACCAGGCCGTGCTCGTGGATGGTCGCGTGGCCGATTTCGCCGGTGATTCCGACGTGGCCGTAGTAGGGCGCCCCGTTCAGGATCAGGCCCGCGCCGATGCCGGAGCCGATCTTGAGGAACATCAGGTTGCTGATGCCGGTGTGGGGCCCCCACGTGACTTCCGACAGGGCCCCAAGATTGGCATCGTTGTCGAGGAAAACCGGGAGATCCAGCGCCCCCTCGAGGCGTTCCAGGATGTTGATGCCCACCCATTCGGGCAGGATTGCGCCCTGCGCCACCGTCCCGGTGCGGCGGTCGATGGGTCCCGGGATGCCGACGCCGGCGCCCACGACCGCACTGCGCTCCACTCCGCTGCCGGCCAGGAGCCGGTCCAGCAGTCCGACGGCGGCGCTGATGCCTTCCTCGGCGTGGTGGCCCAGAGGGAGCAGGACCGATTCCTCGGCGATCACGTGGTAGCTCAGGGAGGCGAGGACGACGCGCAGGTGCCGGCGGCCGAAGTCGATTCCGACGGCGACGGCCCCGTTGCTGTTGAGCCGGACGTTCAGGGCCCGCCGGCCGGAGCTGGTGATCGGTTCAGTGGAGGCCAGTCCGGCGTCCTGCATGATCTTGACGATGTTCGAGACCGTGGCCGTGGAGAGGCCGGTCTGCCGTGCCAGTTCCGCCTGCGTGGAGGGCCCGGCGAGAAGGCATTCAATGATCCGCTGTTGGTTCAGATGCCGGAGGGCGGACTGTGATCCGGGGTTTTTGGTTCGGCTCCTCGTTGAGCGCGTTGGTGAGGGCATGCAATGAAGATTGCCCCATCCGCGTCTTGTAGTCAAGAAGTTAACGCATGGAAGGTCCGGAAGTCGGCTGGCGGGGCCGGTGCGGGGCGCGGCGCTGTGTCCGCCGGGGCGCCTGCCGGGGCCGGCGGGGCATTCCGCCCCGCTTCCCGGTCGGCCGGGCGGAAATGCACCGGGACGCCGGCGCTGGCGGATGGCTACGCTGGAGGAGCCAGAGTCCGCCGCGAAGGGCGGGCCCTAAGGATGCTGAGGTGGTAATGGTGCTACTGGCCCTGATGCAGGCGAACGCCGCCGTGCTGGACGTTAATGCCAATTGCGCTGCGTTGGATGCTGCCGCCGGCAGGGCGGCCGCGGCCGGCGCCCGGCTGCTCCTCACCCCGGAGCTTTTCCCGGTGGGGTATGCGCCCCTCCGGCTGCGGGCGGAGCTTGACCCGGCGGCGCTGCCCTCCATCCGGACGGCCCTGGCGGAGATTGCCCGCCGGAACGGCATTGCGCTGGTCTACAGCCTCCCCGCCGTCACCGCTACTGGGGAATGGCAGATCACGGCCACCCTCGTCGATCAGAACGGCGAGGAGCTCCTCAGCTACGCCAAGGTCCACCTCTTCGGGCCGGAGGAGCGCCAGGCGTTTTTCCCCGCCGCGGCCAGTCCCGGCGTCGTGGACTTCCGCGGGGTCAGGACCTCACTGGTGATCTGCTACGACGTGGAGTTCCCGGAGGCCGTCCGTGCCGCCGCGGTGCGCGGCGCCGAACTGCTGCTGGTGCCGACTGCCCTGGCGGAGGGATTCGACGCCGTGCCGCAGGTGCTGATCAGGGCGCGGGCCCTGGAGAACCATCTGACGGTGGCCTACGCCAACCACTCCGGAACGGAGGACGGCTGCGACTTCCTGGGCGGCAGCGTCATCGCCGCCCCGGACGGCGGGCTCCTGGCCTCGGCCGGCACCGGGGCCGAACTGCTGTTCGCCGAGCTGCCGGAGCCGGGCGCGGCCGGGCACGAGGTGGCCTACCTGGATGATCTCCGGCCGGAAATCTACCGCTCCTGGGGCAGCTGACCGGTACCGGACTACGGGGTCTCCAGCGCGGCAGGGGCCGCCGGCGCCGCCGGCATCCCGGGCAGCTCGTCCGTGTACTGCAGGGCGATCCAGAGCTCGGCCCGGGCCTGCGCCTGGTTGAGATCCAGCTCCAGCAGCTCCGCGAGCATGCCGATCTGCCGGCGGATGCTGTTGCGGTGCAGACCGGTGGCTTTGGCCGTGGCATCCCAGCTGCCGTTCTCGCCGAGCCAGGCGCGGAGGATGCCGAGCAGGGTGTCCCGCCGCTCCGGTGCCAGCGCCAGCACGGGCGCCAGCAGCCGGGCGGCCAGCATGGCACCGGCCTCCTTGCCGAGCAGCCCGGCCACGGACCACGTCACGTCATCCACCCGGACGCTGCGTCCCGTGGTCCCGACGCGGCCGCGAAGGGACCAGGCCCGCTGGTAGGCCTCGGCGAGACCGGAGAGCTCGGTGGCGCTGCCAACCACGAGGCGCCAGCCGAGCCGTTCCACACCGGCCAGCAGGGCGTCGTCGACCTTCAGCCTGGTGATGGCGGCAAAACCGGAGTCCGTGATCTCCACCAGCTTGGTATCAAACATCCGGCGCCACTCCAGCAGCTCCCGCACGGGACTGTCGACGGGGCGGCCGGAGCGGCCCGGGGCGGCTGCAGTGCCTGCCGGCGCGGCCGTGCCGGCCGGGACTGCGGTGACCGCGGTGACTGCCGGGGCGTCGGGAGCCCCGGTAGGCTCCGGGCGGATGCCCAGGATCACCCGCAGCTGCCCGGACCGGGTGGAGGAGACGCTCTGCGCCAGCAGGTCCTTGAGTCCGTTGAGGTGGCGGGTGCCTCCGGACACCAAACTGTCCGGATGCAGCAGTAGCGCGGTGGCCAGCTGGCTGGGGGCCAGCGAGCCGCTGGTGCGCTGGCGCACCAGCAGTTCCAGCAGCCCGACGGCGGTGGAGACGACGCTGTTCTGGGCCGGGGTCAGTGGAGCGTCGGTGCCCAGGACCAGGGCGCCCAGATTGGCGTCCCGGGTGCTGCGCAGGGGATACCCGAAGACCAGCGCCGAACCTGCCGTGCCGAACGAGTCCAGCTCCACGCGCGGGCCGCTGCCGGAGAGCAGCCTCGCCAGCAGGGGCTGCAGCGTTGCCGCGTCCACGCCCGGCGTGGCGGGGGCTCCTGCTGCGCCGGCGATTCCGCGGGCACGCACCCGCCCGTCGGCCCCCACCAGGACCGCCCAGACCGGAACCCGCTGCACGAGGGCGGCCAGGAGCTCGTGTTCCGGCCGTGCCGACAGCACCGCGCGCATGAGCTGCCGGTTCGTGTCCGCGAGCTGCCGGAACGTCGTGGCGTTGTCCGATTCCAGCAGCTGCGAGAATGCCAGGCCGACGGCGGCGAAGGGAACGGTCTTCGGGACGGCCACGAGGGTCAGGTTGTGGCGCCGGCAGGCCTGCACCACGGCGTCGGGCACCGCGTCGAAGTACGGTTCCAGGCCGAAGCCCAAGGCGGAGACGCGGGCCCCGACCAGCCGCCGCACGTAGGCGTCCACGGGCTCCGCGGCGCCGCCCCCGCCCAGGAACGGGAGGCCGGCGGTGAGCAGGAACTCGCCGTCGAGCAGGTACGGGGTGGGATCCTCCAGCTCGCTCGGCTCCACCCAGCGCAGCCGCTCGGCCCAGTTGCCGCCGTCGTGCAGAACCGACAGCTCCGGCGGCAGCTGGCGCAGGAACTGCGCCAGGGTGACGAAACCCAGCCGCTCGGCGTCGTCAGCAGCCACGGCTGCCATGGGGGTCCAGGGGCCGGAGCTTAGGTGCATTTGGTCTCATGACTGAAGACTATAGGTCATTTTGCACAACCGTGAGAGCTGGCTCACAAGCCTAGGCTGGACGCGGGGAAAAAGACCACTACTGAAGAACGGACGTCAACGATGACTGTGCCAACTCTTATTGGAGAACGGCCACCGGCCACCACGGGCCGTCCCGGACTGACCGCGCAGCTGCTTCGCCGCAAGCCGATCGGGCAGCTCGTCAGCGAAGCCGAAAACGGCCACGATGGCACGCGGCTGGTCCGCAGCTTCGGTGTGCTGCAGCTGACGATGATCAGCGTCGGCGCCACCCTCGGCACCGGCATCCTGGTGATCCTGGGTGAATCCGTGCCGCTGGCAGGCCCGGCCATCTGGATCTCCTTCGCCATCGCCGGAGTCGCCGCGCTGCTCTCCGCCGTCTCGTACGCCGAGATGGCCGGGATGGTGCCCGCGGCAGGATCGAGCTACTCCTACACGTACGCGACGATGGGCGAAGGCATGGCCTGGATCTGCGGCTGGTGCCTGGTGCTCGAATACGCCGTCTCCGTGGCCGCCGTCGCCGTCGGCGCCGGCCAGTACGTCAACGAAGCCCTCGCCGTCTTCGGCCTGGCGCTGCCGGACGCCATCTCGCAGCCGCCCGGGGACGGCGGAGTGCTGAACGTGCCGGCGATCGTGATCGTGGTCCTGGCCATGGCGTTGCTGGTCCGCGGCGCCAAGGAAAGCGCCTGGATCAACACGGCCATTGTGGTGGTCAAGGTCGGCATCCTGGTGTTCTTCTGCGTTGTGGCCTTCACCGCCTTCAACGCCGCACACTTCGAACCGCTGCTGCCGATGGGCGCCGCCGGCGTCTCCGCCGCCGCCTCCCGGGTGTTCTTCTCCTACATCGGGTTCGACGCCGCCTCCACGGCCGGCGAGGAGGCCCGCAATCCGAAGCGCGACCTGCCCCGGGCCATCCTGCTCTCCATGCTGATCGTCACCACCATCTACGTGCTCGTCGCGGTCGCCGCGATCGGCGCGCGGCCCTGGGGCTGGTTCGACGGCACCGAAGCCGCCCTCGTAAAGATCCTGGAGGAGACAACCGGGCAGCCCTGGATTGCGCTGGTGTTCGCCGTCGGGGCCGTGCTGGCCATTGCCAGCATCGTGCTGACGGTCCTTTACGGCCAGACCCGCATCCTGCTGTCGATGTCACGGGACGGCATGGTGCCCAAGATCTTCGGCCGCGTCTCGCCCCGCACCGGCACTCCGGTGGCCGGGACCCTGATTGTGGGCACCGCCGTCGCCCTCACCGCGGGCCTCGTCCCGCTCGGGGCGCTGGCGGACGCCACCAGCATCGGCACGCTCTTCGCCTTCGCCCTGGTCAACGTCGCCGTCATCTACCTGCGGCGCCACCGGCCCGAACTCACGCGAAGCTTCCGCGTCCCGCTGTTTCCGCTGACCCCCATCCTCGGCGCCGCCATGTGCGGTTACCTCATGCTCAACCTCGGCGCGGACACGTGGGTGGTCTTCGGACTGTGGATGCTGGTGGGACTGGCCATCTACTTCGGCTACGGCCGCCGGCATTCCCGGGTGGCGGCGCTCAGTAACGAGGAATACCGTGAACTATCCGGCGCAGCCCCCTCCGACACCACGTCCTCACCCGAACCGATGAAAGCACACCACTCATGACAACCGCCACAGAACTCCCGGCCCCCGGACCGGCAGCGCCCGGCGCCGGCGACCAGGCCCCTATCACCATGCTGAATCCCGACTTCCCGTTCAGCTACGACCACTACCTGGCCCATCCGGACGGTCTGGGCGCCATCCCGGCCGGGCTCCACGGAACCGAAGTGGCCGTGGTCGGAGCCGGGCTCTCCGGGCTGGTGGCGGCTTACGAGCTGATGAAACTGGGCCTGCGCCCGGTCCTTTACGAAGCGGACCAGATCGGCGGCCGGCTGCGGACCGCGAGCTTCCCGTCCGCCGCCGGCGTCGTGGCCGACCTCGGCGGGATGCGCTTCCCCGTCTCCGGCAAGGCCTTCTACCACTACGTCGAGCTGCTCGGGCTGGAGACCCAGGAGTTCCCCAACCCGCTGGCGGCGGCGACCTCCAGCACGGTGATCGAGCTCGCCGGGCAGAAGCACTACGCCCGCACCCCGGCGGACCTCCCGCCGTTCTTCCGGGAGGTCGCGGAGGCCTGGAAGGCTGCCGTCAACGACGGCGCCAAGTTCACCGAGATGCAGGACGCCATCCGCGCGCGGGACACCGCCCGGATCAAGGAGCTGTGGAACGCGCTGCTGCCCCTGCTGGATGAACAGACCTTCTGCGGGTTCATCGCCGGCAGCGACTCGTTCAAGCAGGCCGGATTCGCCCACCGCGAGGCGTTCGGGCAGGTGGGCTTCGGCACGGGCGGCTGGGACACAGACTTCCCCAACTCCATCCTCGAAATCCTGCGCGTCGTCTACACCGACGCCGACGACGCGCACCGGCTTATCGCCGGCGGGGCGCAACGGCTCCCCGAGGCACTCTGGCAGCACGCGCCGTCGGGCATGGTCCACTGGCCGGAGGGAACATCGCTGGCATCGCTGCACGCCGGCGCCCCCCGGGGCGCCGTGGACCGGATCGCCCGGGACGGCAGCGGCGACTTCCGCATCCGGGAGCGGTGGGGCCGCGAGGCGGCCTATCCGGCCGTGATCACCACCTGCCAGTCATGGCTGCTGTCGACGCGGATCCACACCGAGGAAACCCTGTTCCCGGCAGAACTGTGGACCGCGATCGAGCGCTCCCACTACATGCAGTCCTCGAAGACCTTCGTGATGGTCGACCGGCCCTTCTGGAAGGACATCGATCCGGCGACGGGCCGGGAGGTCATGTCCATGACGCTGACCGACCGGTTGAACCGGGCCACCTACCTGCTGGACAACGGGCCGGAGAAGCCCGCGGTGATCCTGCTCTCCTACACCTGGAACGATGACGCGCTGAAATGGCTGGCCCTGGACGCGGACCAGCGGGTCGAGCTGATGCTGCACTCGCTCGAACAGATCTACCCGAACGTGGACATCGCCAGCCACATCGTTGGCCAGCCCATCACCGTCTCCTGGGAAGCGGACCCCAACTTCATGGGGGCCTTCAAGGCCAACCTGCCGGGGCACTACCGCTACCAGCAGCGCCTCTTCAGCCACTTCAAGCAGGACCGGCTCCCGGAGGGCCAGCGCGGGATCTTCCTGGCCGGCGATGACGTGTCCTTCACCGCCGGGTGGGCCGAGGGCGCCGTGACCACCGGGCTGAACGCCGTCTGGGGCGTCGTCAACCACCTGGGCGGGTCAGCGGCGGCCGGAAACCCGGGTCCCGGCGATGTGCTGGACGAACTGGGCCCGATCTCGCTGGACTGAGTCTCCCAGCGTGCTTAGCCGTGCAGGTCGCCGTGCGCCCGGGCCAGCTCCTGGTAGTGCGCCGCGTTCTGCTGCACGCCTGCGAACTCTTCGTCGGTAAGCTCACGGCGGACCTTGGCGGGCACGCCGGCGACCAGCGAGCGCGGCGGAACCACGGTGCCTTCCAGCACGACGGCGCCGGCAGCCACGAGCGAGCCGGCGCCGATGACGGCGCCGTTGAGGATGGTGGCGCTCATGCCGATCAGGCAGTCGTCCTCGACCGTGCAGCCGTGCACGACGGCGCTGTGCCCGACGCTGACCCGGGCGCCGACCGTGCAGGGGAAGCCCGGGTCGGCGTGCAGCACCACGTTGTCCTGCAGATTGCTGCCGGCGCCCACGCTGATCGCGGCGGTGTCGGCCCGGACGGAGACGCCGTAGAAGGCGCTGGAATTCTCGGCGAGCGTGGCCTTGCCGATCACCGAGGCGCTCGGTGCGATGAAGGCGGATTCGTGGACGGCCGGGGTGTCCCCGGCGAAAGCGTATATGGGAGCCATGCCTCCAGCCTAGGACACATTCCCGGCCCGTTGCGCTATCACCGCTGGTGGTTCTCAGGGCTGAGAACCACCACAAGTGATAGGTCAACGGGGGTTGAACCGGGGCCGGGGGTGAGTAGGATCGGGGCCATCAAAGGCCCTGTCCGGGAGGTGGTCCGTGGTGACGGAGAACGGGAAATTCCGACGAATGATGCGGCGGCTGGAGGAGTGGGACGGCCTCGACCCGGCCGTCCGGGCGGCGGAGCCGCTCGCAGGCCGGCTGGTGGCCAACCCCCGGCTGCGCAGCTTCTTCCGGGGTGACGCCACCGGCAGCATACCGCACGCCGTCGCCACCGATGTGCCGTTCGGGGCCTGGTTCATGGCCATCTTCCTGGACCTCTTCCCGGACGAGGGAACCCGCCGGGCAGCCACCCGGCTGGTGGCCCTCGGCGTCGTCGCGGCCGGCCCCACGGGAATCACCGGCTGGGCCGAATGGGCCCGGGCGGACCGCGCCACCCGACGCGTCGGCGTCGTCCACGCCGCGGCGAACGGCACTGCGACGCTGATCTTCCTGGCCTCCTGGGCCGCACGATCCCGTGGCCGGCACGACGTGGGCGTGCGGCTGGCCCGGCTCGGCGGCGTCCTGCTGATCGTGGGGGGTTTCCTGGGCGGGTACATGCGCAGCGTGCGCCGCCGCTGAGCCCGCGCACGGCCGGTTGCGCCATCACTTGTGGTGGTTCTCAGCCCTGAGCACGACCGCGAGTGATAGCGCTTCGGGGTTTTCAGGCATCGGGGGTATTCAGGCGGGGGAGCGGAACACGGTAAACCCGGCGCTTTCGGGACGATCCAGTTCGGGCGCGTCCTGTTCGGGCAGGACGACGGCGATCGGGGCGCCGGGCGCCGCTACCCTGCCGAGTTCGCGGACGACGTCGTCCCACTTCTCCGGCGGCAGCCCGGCCAGGGCGTCGACCGCCCACACGGACGGGAACGTCGAGTCGGCGAACGGCAGCGAACCGGCAGCGGCGACCGAGGCTTCCAGGCCGCGGGCCCGCGCGGCATGGATGTGCTCCTCGGACGGGTCCACGCCGGTGAAATGGATCCCGGCCTGGACAAAGCGCAGCCCGTCCGTGCCCGGGCCGCAGTCAAGGCCCAGGACCCCCTTGCGGCCCTCGGACTTGAGCAGGGCCACGAACTCGGTCAGCAGGTCTTCCCCGGAAAGTGCCATACCTCTATTCAATGACCGGGATCGGTTGAATACAACCGGTCTCAGTTGAATACAACCGGTGTCAGTTGAATACAACCGTGCGGTTGCCGTCCAGCAGGACCCGGTGCTCGGCATGCCACTGCACCGCCTGGGCCAGGGTGCGGCCCTCCACGTCGCGGCCCATCTGGACGAACTGCTCGGCCGTGCGCCGGTGGTCCACCCGGATGACTTCCTGCTCGATGATCGGCCCCTCGTCCAGCGCCGCCGTCACGTAGTGCGCGGTCGCGCCGATCAGCTTCACACCGCGGGCGTGGGCCTGGTGGTAGGGCCTGGCGCCCTTAAAGGACGGGAGGAAGGAGTGGTGGATGTTGATGGCCTTGCCGGTCAGCTCCTGGCACAGCTCGTTGGAAATGATCTGCATGTAGCGGGCCAGGACGGTGAGCTCGATGGCGTGCTCGGCCATCAGCGCGCGGAGCTCATCCTCGGCCTGGACCTTGGTGGCCGGGGTGACCGGGATGTGGTGGAAGGGGATGCCGTAGAACTCGGCCAGGCCGGCCAGGTTCCGGTGGTTGGACACGATGGCCGGGATCTCAATCGGCAGGGTGCCGGAGCGCTGCAGGAACAGCAGGTCGTTGAGGCAGTGCGCGGAGGTGCTGGCCATCAGCAGGGTGCGGACCTTCCGGCCGGCCGGGTTGAGGCTCCACTGCATGCCGAAGGCCTGGGCCACCGGCTCCAGGGCGGTGCGAAGCTCGAGCGAGGAAGCCGCCGTCGTCGCCTCGACGCGCATAAAGAACGTCCCGGTGCTCTGGCTGCCGTACTGCTGCGAGTCCGTAATATTGCAGCCCGCGATGAGCAGGGCACCCGCGACGGCGTGCACGATGCCGGGGCGGTCCGGGCAGGAGAAGGTCAGAACATAGGAAGCTGTCAGCTGGTCGTCAGTCACCCAGACAGCCTACCCGCGGGTAGGCGCCGGCTGGGGCAGAGCCGCCGGCCTGGGGTAGTCTGGATCCGTCGCAACTGGCGTTGGGTGGGCTAACCACCAGGGAGCGGCATTCACGAAGACCACGGATCGTACGCCTGGGCCGAGGGTCATGTTTGTCCGGTTGGCAGCACCCCGCTGCCGGCCCGCAGCGGCACCCCGCAACGGGTGCCGGCCCCTTTGGCGCGTCCCCGGTTTCGGGGCCGTAACCTAGGGACGCCGCGCGGGCCAGCCGGTAACCTGACCTTAAGCAGTGCCCGTCGCCTAGCCAGGAGTTCCCCGTGACCACCTCCCTTAGCCTTTCGTCAGCCGCCGTGAGCAACCAGCCGCTGGCCGAGCTTGACCCCGAAATCGCAGCCGTCCTCGCCCAGGAGCTGGGCCGCCAGCGCGGCACCCTGGAAATGATCGCCTCCGAAAACTTCGCCCCCCGCGCCGTGATGGAGGCCCAGGGTTCGGTCCTGACCAACAAATACGCCGAGGGTTACCCGGGCCGCCGCTACTACGGCGGCTGCGAATACGTCGACATCGCCGAGCAGCTCGCGATCGACCGGGTCAAGGAGCTCTTCGGCGCCGAATACGCCAACGTCCAGCCGCACTCCGGTGCCCAGGCCAACGCCGCGGCGCTCTCCGCGATGATCACCCCGGGCGACAAGATCCTCGGCCTGTCCCTGGCCCACGGCGGCCACCTGACCCACGGCATGAAGCTCAACTTCTCCGGCAAGCTCTACCAGGTTGCCGCCTACCAGGTCGAGGAAGACAATTTCCGCATCGACATGGACAAGCTCCGCGCCCAGGCCGTCGCCGAAAAGCCCCAGGTCATCATCGCCGGCTGGTCCGCCTACCCGCGTCACCTGGACTTCGCCGCCTTCCGTTCGATCGCCGACGAGGTCGGCGCGCTGCTCTGGACGGACATGGCGCACTTCGCCGGCCTCGTGGCCGCCGGACTCCACCCCAGCCCGGTCCCGTACTCCGACGTCGTCACCTCCACCGTGCACAAGACCCTCGCCGGCCCGCGCTCCGGGGTGATCCTGGCCAAGCAGGAGTGGGCCAAGAAGATCAACTCCAACGTCTTCCCCGGCCAGCAGGGCGGACCGCTGATGCACGTCATCGCCGCCAAGGCGGTCGCCTTCAAGATCGCCGGCACGGAGGAATTCAAGGAACGCCAGGAGCGCGTCCTGGAAGGCGCCCGGATCATCGCGGACCGGCTGAACCAGACCGATGTCTCCGACGCCGGCGTCTCCGTCCTCACCGGCGGTACCGACGTGCACCTGGTCCTGGTGGACCTGCGCAACTCCCAGCTCGACGGCCAGCAGGCGGAAGACCTCCTGCACTCGGTCGGCATCACGGTCAACCGCAACGCCGTCCCCTTCGACCCCCGCCCGCCGATGGTCACCTCCGGTCTGCGGATCGGCACCCCCGCGCTGGCCACCCGCGGCTTCGGCGCCGAGGAGTTCACCGAGGTCGCCGAGATCATCGCGACCGCGCTGAAGGCCGGCTCCGCGGCGGACATCGATGCGCTGCAGTCCCGCGTGGACAAGCTCGCCGCTGACTTCCCGCTGTACCCGCAGCACGAGCAGTGGTAGTCCATGACTCCTGCAGAGACCGCACCCACGGCTGAGACCGCAGCCACGGCTGACACCGCCCGGATTCTCGACGGACGGGCCACCGCCGCGGCGATCAAGGCCGAGCTCACCGAACGCGTCGCAGCGCTCAAGACCCGCGGGATCGTTCCCGGCCTGGGCACCATCCTGGTCGGCTCCGACCCGGGCAGCACCTGGTACGTCGGCGGCAAGCACAAGGACTGCGCCGAGGTGGGCATCACGTCGATCCGGCGCGACCTGCCGGAGGACACCACCCAGGAGGAGCTCCTGGCCGTGGTCCGGGAACTCAACGACAACCCGGAATGCACCGGCTACATCGTCCAGCTCCCGCTCCCCAAGCAGATCGACCAGGACGTCATCCTGGAGGCCATGGACCCCGAGAAGGACGCCGACGGGCTGCACCCGATGAACCTCGGCCGGCTCGTGGCCAACGTCGGCGGACCGATGAAGTCCCCGCTGCCCTGCACCCCCAAGGGCTGTGTTGAGCTGCTGACCCGGCACGGCATCAGCCTCAACGGCAAGCGGGTGCTGGTGGTGGGCCGCGGGGTCACGATCGGCCGCCCGGTGGGCCTGCTGCTCACCCGCAAGGACGTCAACGCCACGGTCATCCTGGCCCACACCGGCACCGTTGACCTTCCCGCCGAACTCCGGCAGGCCGACGTCGTGATCGCCGCGGCCGGCCAGCCGCACATGATCAAGGCGGCGGACCTTAAGCCGGGGGCCATCGTGCTCGACGTCGGCGTCAGCCGCGTCGACGACGGCTCCGGCAAGGCCGTGGTCACCGGAGACGTGGACCCGGCAGCGGCCGACGTCGCGGCCTGGCTGTCCCCGAACCCCGGGGGAGTGGGCCCGATGACCCGCGCGATGCTGCTGGCCAACGTGGTGGAAACCGCCGAACGGCAGCTGGCCGAGGCGGACACCGCCGCAGCCGTCTAGTTCCGGAGCCTAAGAAGTCCCGAACCTCAGGGCGCCCCTCCCGTCCGGAGGCGGCGCCCTGAGCCGTTTAGGCCCCGGACATCACGGATCAGCAAACGTCTGGATTTTTTACGAAAAGACCCTTTCATAGTCCGGCGGCATCCACTACCGTGATTCGGGTGCCTGAACTCGTCTCCAAAGAATCCTCACCCAAGGACGCTCATGTGAGCAGCCCCGCCGAAGCCGGCCCGCCGCAGTATGTGATCACTGCCGAGAACCTGACGAAGCGCTACGGCGACGTCGTCGCGGTCGACGAAATCTCCTTCTCCGTGCCCGCCGGCGAGGCGTTTGGCCTGCTCGGCCCCAACGGCGCGGGCAAGTCCACCACCATGAAGATGATCGGCGGGGTGTCCCAGCGGACCTCCGGGAACCTGAGCATCATGGGCCTGGACCCGGACCGGAACGGACCGGAGGTCCGCGCGCACCTGGGCGTCGTCCCGCAGCAGGACAACCTGGACGAGGAACTCAAGGTCAGGGACAACCTGCTGGTCTACGGCCGCTACTTCGGCCTGCCGATGAGCTACCTCAGGCCCAAGGCGGACGAGCTGCTGGAGTTCGCGCAGCTCACGGACAAGGCGAAGTCCAAGGTGGACGCCCTCTCCGGCGGCATGAAGCGCCGGCTCACCATTGCGCGCTCCCTGATCAACGAACCCCGGATCCTGCTGCTGGACGAACCCACCACCGGGCTGGACCCGCAGGCCCGGCACATCCTCTGGGACCGGCTGTTCCGGCTCAAGGAACAGGGCGTCACGCTGATCCTCACGACCCACTACATGGACGAGGCCGAGCAGCTCTGCGACCGCCTGATCGTGGTGGACAAGGGCAAAATCATGGCCGAGGGATCACCCGCCAGCCTGATCCGCGAGTACTCCACCCGCGAAGTCCTCGAGCTGCGCTTCGGCTCGGAACGCAACGCCACGGTCGGCGCCGAACTGGAGGGCATCGGCGAACGGGTGGAAACCCTTCCCGACCGCGTCCTCATCTACGCGCACGACGGCGAGGCCGCCCTCGAGGAGGTCTCCGCGCGGGGGCTGCGCCCGGTGACCTCGCTGGTGCGCCGCTCCTCGCTCGAGGACGTCTTCCTGCGGCTGACCGGCCGGAGCCTCGTTGACTAGGAAAGCCGCCCTGCCGGAACAGCCTGCGGGGACCACGACGGCGGACGCGGCACCGGGCGCGCCGGCGGCCCCCGCCCTGCGCGCCCATTCCCCGGCGGTCTCGGCCGCCCGGGCCCGGCGCTACGGGTCCCTGTACTTCGCCGAACACGTCCTCCGGGTGATGAAGAGCTACGGCTGGACCATCGTGATGTACGGCGTCGGGCAGCCCGTCGCCTACCTGTTCGCGATGGGCGTGGGGCTGGCGACGCTGGTCGATACCAACAGCGAGGCCGGCTTCGGCGGGGTCAGCTACCTGACCTTCATCGCGCCGGCGCTGCTGATCTCGGCCGCCGTGATGACGGCCGCGAACGAGTTCACCTTCCCGGTGATGGACGGGTTCAAATGGCGCCGGATCTACTACGGGCCGCACGCCTCGCCGCTGACGCCCCAGCAGATTGCGTTCGGCCAGGTCCTGGCCGTCACCGCCCGGTTCCTGCTGCAGTCGGCGATCTACTTCGTGGTGGTGGCGCTGTTCGGCGCGGCACCGAGCGGCTGGGGCTGGGTCTCGATCCTGGTCGCCTGCCTCGCCGGGCTGGCCTTCGGGCTGCCGCTGATGGCCTACGCCGCGTCGATCAAGGAGGACAAGGGCCAGTTTGCCATGGTGATGCGGTTCATCGTGATGCCGCTGTTCCTGTTTTCCGGCACCTTCTTCCCGCTGGATACCCTGCCCGTCGCCGTGCGCTGGATCGGCTGGATCTCACCGATCTGGCACGGCACCGAACTGGGCCGGGTGTTCAGCTACGGCTACCAGGAGGCGCCGCTGCTGACCATCGCGCACCTGGTCTTCCTGCTCGCCCTCACGGTGCTCGGCTGGGTCCTGACCAAGCGCCAGTTCGTCAAGAGGATGGGCGGATGAGCGCGCTCAGCACCAGCCACAGCGACACCGAGGCCGCCCGCAACCGGAAGTTCGGGCCACTGTACTCACGGAACGTCCGCGCCGTCGTCGCCCGCGGGCTGATGGCCACCAAGAGCAGCAACTGGATGGTGATGCTCTCCGGCTTCTTCGAGCCCGTGCTGTACCTGATCTCGATGGGGGTCGGCCTCGGCGCGATCGTCGGCTCGGTCCAGGGCCCGGGCGGCGGGGAGATTTCCTACGCCGCCTACATCGCCCCGGCGCTGCTGGCCGTCTCCGCGATGAACGGCGCGGTCTACGACTCCACCTGGAACGTGTTCTTCAAGATGAACTTCGCCAAGCTCTACCAGGGCATGCTCTACACCTCGCTGGGCCCGCTCGACGTTGCGATGGGCGAGATTTTCCTGGCCCTGCTGCGCGGCCTGATGTATGCCACCGGGTTCACCGCCGTGATGGGGGTGATGGGGCTGATCACCACGCCGTGGGCCATCCTGATGATCCCGGCCGCGGTGCTGATCGCATTCGGCTTCGCGAGCTTCGGCATGGGCATCACCAGCTTCATGAAGACCTTCCAGCAGATGGACTGGATCAACTTCGTGATGCTGCCGATGTTCCTGTTCAGCGCCACCTTCTACCCGCTGAGTGTGTACCCGCAATACATCCAGTGGCTCATCCAGGCGATGCCGCTATGGCATGGTGTGGAGTTGCTCCGGCAGATCAGCGTCGGTGTCTTCACCCCCGCCACCGCGGTCCACATCGGCTACTACCTCGCCATGATCGCCTTCGGGGTGCTGCTGACCACCGGGCGGCTGCGCCGGCTGTTCCTCAAGTAGGCGTTCGCCGGGGGTGGAAGCGGGCCGGGGCCCTGCGCGGGTTTGCGATAATAGGCTCATGCAACCTCTGGGCAACTCCGCGTCTTCCAAGCCGTCCGCGTACAACGCCGCCACGGGCAAGTTCTCGCTCCTCCGCATCAGCGGGCCCGGGATGATGGTGTTCATCGTCGCCTTCGTGGTTGCGGTCATCTTTGCCGCGAACCAGAACGACGTCGTGGGCTGGGTCGTGGCGATCATCGCCGGCTTCTGGCTCGCCCTGGCCTCGTTCGTGGTGTTCAGCATCCAGAAGGCGGCCAAGAAGGCCGGCGCCAAGCTGACCGAAGCGCAGAACGCGTTCAACGCGGCGGCCGGCCGCGCGCCGTCGTCGGGCAGTGTGGACCACGGCAGCACCCGCCTCAGGGAGGTCCGCCGCGAAGCGGACGAAGTCCGGGACCTGAAACTGGACCACTCGTTCAAAATTGTGCAGGTGCAGGTCCGCGTCGTCGAGCAGGAGCGGGCGAAGGGCGCCGCGTCGGACCAGGAAACGATCCGCCGGGCGCTGGAGACCATCGAAATCACCGCCACAAACGCCCGGGACATGATCAAGCACTCCGGCGGCAGCGACGAGCCCGTCTCCGGAACCATTGTCGACTAGAGTGGATCGGGTGAGTTCGGCATTGAAGAAGGACAACCTTCGCATCGCATCAGTTAACGTCAACGGCATGCGCGCCGCCTACCGGAACGGCATGGCGGAATGGCTTGAGCCGCGCGAAGTGGACATCCTCTGCCTGCAGGAAGTCCGGGCGCCCGACGCGATTGTGCATCAGCTGCTCGGCGACGGCTGGTTCATCCTGCACGCCGAAGCCGAGGCCAAGGGCCGGGCCGGAGTTGCCATCGCCTCCCGCGCCGAACCCCAGCAGACCCGGGTGGGCATCGGCGACGACTATTTCGCCACCGCCGGCCGCTGGGTCGAGGCCGACTACATCGTGCGGAACGCCGCCGGCGAGGCTTCCCAGCTGACCGTGGCCAGCGCCTACGTGCACTCCGGCGAGGCGGGCACGCCGAAGCAGGACGACAAGTTCCGTTTCCTCGACGTGATGGTCGACCGGCTTCCCGAGCTGGCCAAGCACAGCGACCACGCCCTGGTGGTGGGCGACCTCAACGTCGGCCACACCGAGCTGGACATTCGAAACTGGAAGGGCAACGTCAAACGTGCCGGCTTCCTCCCGGAGGAGCGCGCGTACTTTGACCGCTTCTTTGGCGAGGACATCGGCTGGAAGGATGTTCACAGGGGCCTGGCGGGTACCGTCGACGGCCCCTACACTTGGTGGTCGCAACGGGGACAGGCCTTCGACAACGACACCGGCTGGCGCATTGACTATCACATGGCCACGCCCGCCCTCGCTGCTTCCGCAGTGTCAGCCGTTGTTGACCGGGCGCCGTCCTGGGACACCCGCTTCTCCGACCATGCTCCGCTGGTAGTGGACTACCAGCTCTAGTCTTAAGGCTCCCACGAATGACCTCTCCTTCCACTGTGACCCCCGTCAACGGCGCTGCCGCCGAAACCGTCGCAGCCGCCGCCACCGCCACCGCCGCCGCTGACTTCGTCGCCCCCGCATCCGGGGTCCGCCAGCGCATCCTCTCCGGCATGCAGCCCTCGGCGGATTCCCTGCACCTGGGCAACTACCTCGGCGCCCTGGTGAACTGGGTCAAAATGCAGGACGAGTTCGACGCGATCTTCTTCATCCCGGACCTGCACGCGATCACCGTGCCGCAGGACCCGGCGGAACTTGCCCACCGCACCCGCGTCACGGCCGCGCAGTACATTGCCGGCGGCGTGGACGTGAACAAGTGCACCCTCTTTGTCCAGTCCCAGGTGCCCGAGCACGCCCAGCTGGCCTGGGTCCTGAACTGCATCACCGGCTTCGGCGAGGCCTCCCGCATGACCCAGTTCAAGGACAAGGCATCGAGGCACGGTTCGGAGCAGGCAAGCGTCGGCCTCTTCACATACCCGGTGCTGCAGGCCGCGGACATCCTGCTCTACCAGCCGCACGGCGTGCCGGTGGGCGAGGACCAGCGCCAGCACGTGGAACTCAGCCGCGATCTGGCCCACCGCTTTAACACCCGCTTCGGTGAGACCTTCAACGTTCCGGCGCCCTTCATCCAGAAGGACTCCGCGAAGATCTATGACCTGCAGAACCCCACCGCCAAGATGTCCAAATCGGCGGAATCACCGGCGGGCCTGATCAACCTCCTGGATGACCCTAAGGTCATCGCCAAGCGGATCAAATCCGCCGTGACGGACGCGGAGACCGAGATCCGCTTTGACCGCGAGGCCAAGCCCGGCGTCTCCAACCTGCTTACCATCTACTCGGCCATCACCGGGCAGAGCGTAGAGGCCCTCGTCGGGGCGTACCAGGGCAAAATGTACGGCCACCTCAAGGTCGACCTGGCCGAGGTCGTGGCGGATCGTCTCACCCCCATCCGGGACCGGGCCAACGAATTGCTGAACGACCCCGCGGAGCTTGACAGGCTGCTGGCACTCGGCGCGGACAAGGCCCGGGAGATCGCCTCGGTCACCCTGCGCGACGTCTATGCCAAAGTGGGTTTCCTGCCCTACGCCGGAACCCACGGAGTACGCTAGCGCGATGTCCGCCGTCAGCAAAGTCACCGCGAAGAAGCCGAAACGCGCCACCGCGCGCGCCGTCGTCAGCGCCGCTCCGGACTCCGCTCCGGGCAACGGACAACGCTCCGACGGCATCAGCATCGGCGTGATCCTGGGATTCCCGGCGGAGGTCGCCGAGGAGCTCCAGCGCTGGCGGGCCTCCTTCGGCGATCCGATGGCGGCCGTCATCCCGGCCCACATCACGCTCGTGACCACCACGATGACCCAGGACTGGGAAGCGACCCGCAACCACGTGCGTGAGATCGCCAGCAAGCAGGAGCCCTTCAGCGTGACCATCGCCGGGACCGGGTCCTTCCGGCCGGTCTCCCCGGTGGTGTTCCTCAACGTCGAGGACGGCTTCGGGGACTGCGTCAGCCTGCACCGGCAGCTCCAGACCGGGCCGCTGGAGCGGGACCTGCCGTTCGCCTACCATCCGCACGTCACCGTCGCGCACGACGTCGCTCCCGAAAGCCTCGACGAGGCCGAAACGGTGCTCAAGGATTACCGGGCCACGTTCCCGGTGGCTAGCATGGGTCTCTACGAGCACGACGACAATGGCATCTGGCAGCTACGGGAAGAGCTTGACTTTGGGACCGAACCTGACCACGACCGAGGCGAGGACGGTGCAGCAGCCGCCCGCTGAGCCGCCGCTGCCCACCGAACTGGCCCGGCTGAAGCTGGAAGTCATCCGGAAAAGGGTGGACTGGGGAAAGTCCCGCCGTTCGGGCGGGGGACTGGCGTCGCTGCTGGCGATGGTGCAGTGGCTGCTGGCCCGGTTCAACACCGTCCGGCCGCTGCGCGCCTTCCAGCACTACGGGCGCCAACACGGCCCGCTGCTGAGTGCCGGCATCGGCTTCCGGATGTTCTTCTCCGTCACGGGCCTGCTGGCCACCGGATTCTCCCTGGCCGGCCTGGTCCTGCGCGGCCAGCCGGCCCTGCTGGACCAGATCATCAAGAGTGTGGCCATAACGGCGCCCGGCCTCCTGAAGGTCGACGGCGGCGAGGGGCTGGTTGATCCCTATGACCTGCTGAACCCCACAGGCCTCGGCTGGACCGCCCTGATCGCCGCGGTGGTGACGGTGGTGACGTCCCTGGGCTGGATCAGCGGCATCCGCGACGGTGTGCGGGGCATGATGCGGCTCGGCCCGCGGGGCATCAACCCGGTCCTGCAGGTCCTGCGTGACGCCGGCACGCTGCTGCTGCTCGGAGTTGCCCTGGTGCTCAGCGCCGCAGCGTCCCTGGTGTTCGGCACCGCGGCCGACTGGGTGACCGGGCTGCTGCGGCTTGATCCGCTGCTGGCCGGGCCGCTGACCACGTCGGTCACGATCCTGGTGCCGCTGCTGCTGGGCTGGGGTACCGCCGTGATCATGTTCCGGTTCGCCGCCGGGCTGAAGCTGGCGCGGCGCTCCCTGCTGGAAGGAACCGTCCTCGCCGCGGTGGGCACCACGGTGCTGCAGATTTTCAGCACCCAGCTGCTGGCCAGCGCCGGAAAGAACCCCATCCTGGCACCCTTCGCGATCATCATCGGCCTGCTCATCTGGTTCAACCTGGTCAGCCAGGTCTACCTGATCTGCGCCGCCTGGGCGGCGGTCCGGGAGGAGGACCTCAAGCACGGGCCAGCGGCCAGGAAGACCGGCTGGGGCCCCCGGCAGGTCCAGCCGGGAAAGACGCCGGTGGACGCCGGCGAGAGCAGCCGCCCGGCCGGGGCTACCCGGTGGCGTCGAGGTACTGGTCGGCCCACGCCGAGATAATCTTCGCGGCACGCGCCGCCTGGCCCTTGGCAGTCAGCAGATGGTCGCTGCCTTCGAGGGAGACGAAGCTGCGCGGATGCCGTGCGGTCCGGAAGATCGTGCTGGCGTTCTCGATTCCGACGGTGTTGTCGGTGGGGGAGTGGAGCACCAGGAGCGGCTTGCCCAGCCGCCGGATGCAGTCCGTGAGGTCGGCGTTCTCCAGGTCCTCGACGAAGTGCCGGCGGATCTCCACGCGTTTGCCGCCCAGGTCGACTTCGGCGCTGCCGTCGCTGAGGATCCGGTCCAGTGCCGCGTCAAAGACGTGCGCCACGTGCTTGGGCGAGAACGGGGCGCCGACGGTGGCGACGGCGTCGAGCTCCGGGATTTTCCGTGCGGCCGCCAGCACTGCGGCGCCGCCAAAGGAATGACCCACCAGCAGCGAGACCGGCCGGCCGGACTCGCGCATGAATTCGGCCGCCTTCACGGTGTCCGCGACCTTGTGGCTGAAGGAGCCCTCCGACCAGTGCCCGGCGGATTCGCCGAGGCCCAGGTTGTCGAAGCGCAGCATGCCCACCCCGCTGTCCGCCAGCGCCTTGCACATCCTGGACGCCGAGGGGCTGTCCTTGCCCAGCGTGAAGCCGTGCGAAAACACTCCCCAGCCCTTCACGGGCCCCTCCGGGACATCGACGATGCCGGAGAGGACCCCGCCGGTGGAACCCTGGAAGGAGACTTTTTCGGAGCGGGACACGTGGACCTCTTCGCTGTTTCTTGGCCGGACGACGACGGCGCCCCCACCCAAAGGTGAGAGGCGCCGTCGTCGTCGTTCTTGTGGTACTGGTTCTTTAGGTTCTGACTCTGGGTTCCGGCGAACCGGTTCCTAGATCTTGCGGGACAGGATGGCCTGCTTGACCTCGGCGATGGCCTGCGTGACCTGGATGCCGCGGGGGCAGGCCTCGGTGCAGTTGAAGGTGGTGCGGCAGCGCCACACACCTTCCTTGTCGTTGAGGATCTCCAAGCGCATGTCGCCGGCATCATCGCGGGAATCGAAGATGAAGCGGTGTGCGTTGACGATGGCCGCCGGGCCGAAGTACTGGCCGTCGGTCCAGAACACCGGGCAGGACGAGGTGCACGCGGCGCAGAGGATGCACTTGGTGGTGTCGTCGAACCGCTCGCGGTCCTCGGCGGACTGCAGGCGTTCCTTGGTGGGCTCGTGGCCGCGGTTGATCAGGAACGGCATGACTTCGCGGAAGGACTGGAAGAACGGTTCCATGTCCACGATCAGGTCCTTCTCCACCGGGAGGCCCTTGATCGGCTCGACCGTGATGGGCTTGGACGTGTCCAGGTCCTTCAGCAGGGTCTTGCAGGCGAGGCGGTTGCGGCCGTTGATGCGCATGGCATCGGAGCCACAGACGCCGTGCGCGCAGGACCGGCGGAAGGAGACGCTGCCGTCGATTTCCCACTTGATCTTGTGCAGGGCGTCCAGGACACGGTCGGTGCCGTACATGGTCACGTGGAAGTCGTCCCAGGTGGACTCGTCGGAGACTTCCGGGTTGTAGCGGCGCACCTTCAGGTGGACGTCGAAGGACGGGATCTCCCCGCCGCCCCCGATGTGGGCGGGCAGTTCGACCTTGGAGGCTGGCTCAGCAAGTTCAGCGGTCATCTTAGTACTTCCTCACCATCGGCTCGTAGCGCGTAAAGACCACCGGTTTGGTGGAAAGCCGGATGCCCGCAATGGCCTCCGCGGAACCATCCGCCGGGGCATGCTCATCCTTGTACGCCATGGAGTGCTTCATGAATTTTTCGTCGTCGCGCTCGGGGAAGTCCTCGCGGAAGTGCCCGCCGCGGGACTCCTCGCGGTGCAGGGCCGCCACGGTCATGACCTTGGCGAGCTCCAGCAGGAAGCCCAGTTCCACGGCCTCGAGCAGGTCCAGGTTGAAGCGCTTGCCCTTGTCCTGCACACTGATGCGCTGGTACCGCTCCTCGAAGGACGCGATGTCCGTCAGGACCTGGTTCAGCGTGTCGGCGGTGCGGAACACCTGCATGTTGGCGTCCATCGTGTCCTGCAGTTCCTTGCGGATTGCAGCGACCTTCTCGGTGCCGTCAGCGGTGCGGACGTGCTCCAGCAGGTCCAGGGTGTAGGCCTCCGGGTCACCCGGAAGGTCCACGAATTCGGCGGTCTTGGCGTATTCCGCGGCGGCAATGCCGGCGCGCTTGCCGAAGACGTTGATGTCCAGCAGCGAGTTGGTGCCCAGCCGGTTGGAACCGTGGACCGAGACGCAGGCGACCTCACCGGCGGCGTAGAGGCCCGGGACAACCGTGTCGTTGTCCTGGAGGACTTCGGCGGTGATGTTGGTGGGGATGCCGCCCATGGCGTAGTGCGCCGTCGGGAAGACCGGTACCGGCTCCGTGTAGGGCTCGACCCCGAGGTAGGTGCGGGCGAACTCCGTGATGTCCGGCAGTTTGGCGTCGATGTGCGCCGGCTCCAGGTGCGTCAGGTCCAGCAGGACGTAGTCCTTGTTCGGGCCGCAGCCGCGTCCCTCACGGACTTCGTTGGCCATCGAGCGGGCCACGATGTCGCGGGGGGCGAGGTCCTTGATGGTCGGGGCGTAGCGCTCCATGAAGCGCTCACCCTCGGAGTTGCGCAGGATTGCGCCTTCGCCGCGGGCGGCCTCGGAGAGCAGGATGCCCAAGCCGGCGAGTCCTGTCGGGTGGAACTGGTAAAACTCCATGTCCTCCAGCGGGATGCCGCGGCGGAACGCGATGCCCATGCCGTCACCGGTGAGGGTATGGGCGTTGGACGTCGTCTTGAAGACCTTGCCGGCGCCGCCGGTGGCGAACACCACGGACTTGGCCTGGAAGACGTGCAGCTCGCCGGAGGCGAGGTCGTAGGACACGACGCCGGCGACGCGCTTCTGCTTGTACGGCGTGCCGTCCTCGCGGACAGCGTCCTCTTCGACGGTCAGCAGGTCCAGCACGTAGTACTCGTTGTAGAACTCGACGTTGTGCTTGACGCAGTTTTGGTACAGCGTCTGCAGGATCATGTGGCCGGTGCGGTCCGCGGCGTAGCACGCCCGGCGGACCGGGGCCTTGCCGTGGTCGCGGGTGTGGCCACCGAAGCGGCGCTGGTCAATCCGGCCCTCGGGCGTGCGGTTGAACGGCAGGCCCATCTTTTCCAGGTCCAGGACGGCGTCGATCGCTTCCTTCGCCATGACCTCGGCGGCGTCCTGGTCAACCAGGTAGTCGCCGCCCTTGATGGTGTCGAAGGTGTGCCACTCCCAGTTGTCCTCTTCGACGTTGGCCAGCGCCGCGCACATGCCGCCCTGCGCCGCGCCGGTGTGGGAGCGGGTGGGGTACAGCTTGGTCAGTACTGCTGTTTTGGCGCGCTGACCTGATTCGATCGCCGCGCGCATCCCGGCGCCACCGGCACCGACGATCACGACGTCGTACTTATGGACCTGCATACCAGACGCTCTTTCTCTCAAAATTCGCTAACAACACCGGCCGGCGGAGCCGGCGCGGTGAAACCTCGTGGAAATCCCGTGCCTGCGCTGGCAGGCATTGATTGGGTGCCGCTGGGGCTGCGCCGCTACGGCGCGGGGCAGAAGCCGCCGGGCAGCTGGACACCGTTGACCACGGGGCACGGGTCAAAGGTGAAGATGACCAGGGTGCCGAGGATGATGATGACGGTGGTGGCCGTGTAGAGCACAATCTTCAGCCACAGGCGCGTGGCGTCCTTCTCGGCGTAGTCGTTAATGATGGTGCGCACACCGTTGGTGCCGTGCAGCATCGCCAGCCACAGCATGGCCAGATCCCAGATCTGCCAGAACGGGTCGGCCCACTTGCCGGCCACGAAGCCGAAGTCGATCGCGTGGATGCCCTCGCCGACCAGCAGGTTGACGAACAGGTGTCCGAAGATCAGGACGACCAGGACCACGCCGGACAGCCGCATGAAGAGCCACGCGAGCATTTCGAAGTTGCCTTTGGAACCGCCGTGGCGGCGGTACTGCGGCGCAATCCGGCCGCTGCCTACCTTCGCAGCGGGCGCCTTGGCGCTGCGTGGGCTCTGAATTTCAGTTGCACTCATGGCTAGTGACCTCCAAGGGCGAGGGAAAGGTGGCGGATGGAGAAGCCCACCATGACGACTACCCAAAGAATGAGCACCGTCCACAGCATCTGGCGCTGGTACTTCGCGCCCTTCTTCCAGAAGTCGACGGCGATGATCCGCAGGCCGTTAAAGGCGTGGAACACGATCGCTGCAACAAGGCCCGTTTCACCCAGGGCCATCAGGGGGTTCTTGTAGGCACCAATCACGGCGGTGTAGGCCTCGGGGGACACACGCACCAGTGAGGTGTCCAGCACATGGACCAACAAGAAGAAAAAGATCACTACACCGGTAATGCGGTGTCCAACCCAGGACCACATGCCTTCACGGCCGCGGTACAAGGTGCCAGCTGGTTTTGTCGGCACTGAATAAACCTCCCTGCAACACAGCGGCGCTGGCATGGGATCCACGCGGGGGGAACGCCTGCTGCGAGAGCACTCATAAACTCAAGCCTAAATCTAGGCTTCGCTCACAGCTTATTCAATTCAGCCGCCCGTTGGTGACGGCGCCCGGCGCGGTTTCCGACCGGTTTTGAGACGAACGCCACATTCCTCTTGCGTGACGGGACGGCTTCAGGGTGGCTTCGGGACGGAGCCAGGGCGGTTTCGGCGGGCCGTCCATGCCGTGTCCACCGCCGGATCACGGAGCCTTGCACTGCGTTCAGCTAAAGTAGCCGTGATGAATACAGACAAAGCGACAAGCCAGGACTCACTACAAGACTCGGCCCTGAGCCGATTTATTGCCGTGATTCCGGCCGGCGGGGTGGGGACCCGCCTCTGGCCCCTGTCGCGGGCTGCCGCCCCCAAGTTCCTGCACGACCTCACCGGCTCGGGCAGTACCCTGCTGCGATCCACCTACGACCGGCTGGAGCCGCTCGCCGGCAAACACATGCTTGTGGTGACCGGCATGGCCCACCGCGACGCGGTCTGCCGCCAGCTTCCCGAGATTGACGACGCGGACCTGGTGCTGGAGAGCGAGCCCAAGGACTCCGGTGCCGCCATCGGTCTCGCCGCCGCGATCCTGCACGAACGCAATCCGGACACCATCATGGGATCTTTCGCAGCGGACCAGGTGATCAGCCCGGACGAACT
Organism: Pseudarthrobacter sp. HLT1-3; assembly: GCF_059383535.1. Lineage (NCBI taxonomy): Bacteria > Bacillati > Actinomycetota > Actinomycetes > Micrococcales > Micrococcaceae > Pseudarthrobacter > Pseudarthrobacter sp. HLT1-3. The sequence continues at coordinate 66,047 of NZ_JBWZCJ010000024.1, forward strand.
GTTCCATGAGGCCGTCCGGGAGGCGATCCACGCTGCCGCGGCCGGGAAGATCGTTACGATCGGCATCAAGCCCACGCACCCCTCCACCGGTTTTGGCTACATCCGGTCCGGGAAGAACCTCGGCGTGGCCGGTGCCCCCAGTGCCCAGACAGTCGTTGAGTTCGTGGAGAAGCCCAGCGAAGAGGTCGCCCAGGAGTATCTCGACAGCGGCGAATATGTCTGGAATGCCGGGATGTTCGTGGCCCCCGTCTCGCTGATGCTCAAACACCTCGAAGCCAACCAGCCCGAGCTTTTCGCCGGCGTGCAGGAAATCGCCAAGGCCTGGGACACGCCGCAGCGCGAAGAGGTCAAGGCCCGCGTCTGGCCCACGCTGCCCAAGATTGCAATTGACTACGCCGTGGCCGAACCGGCTGCGGCCGCCGGCGACGTGGCCGTCGTACCCGGAACCTTCCGCTGGGACGACGTCGGGGACTTTGCCTCGGTCGGCCGGCTTAACAGCGCTAAGGAAGTCAAGGACGTCACAGTGATCGGCGAGGGCGCCCGCGTCTTCACCGAGGATGCCAGCGGCGTCGTGGTTTCCGATACCAAACGGGTGATCGCGCTGATCGGCATCAAGGACGTTGTGGTGGTGGACACCCCGGATGCCTTGCTGGTGATGCACAAGGAACACTCGCAGCGCGTGAAGCAGGCCGTGGACGCCCTGAAAGCCAGTGGAGACACGGACGTCCTCTAGTCCTGCGGAGGGCTCCGGGCGGCGGCTATCCGCCGCCCGTCGGGGCGGGCGCAAGTGTTTCCCGGGCCGTAACGCGCCGTACGGGATGCCGCTATTCTTTGTGCGCTCGCTAGAGTTAGGCCGTGCGCAATTACTCTACTGAGACTGAACCCACCACCCTGGTGGGGCCGTGGCTCGAGCCTCTGCTCCCGGAACTGATCGCCTTCCGCCGGGACCTGCACGCACACCCGGAGCTGTCCTTCAAGGAGTTCCGCACGACGGACAGGCTCGCGAAGCGCCTCGAGGAAGCAGGGCTCAAGCCCCGGCTCCTCGAAGGCACGGGCCTGACGGTGGACATCGGCGAGGGTCCAATCGCCACCGCCCTGCGCGGCGACATCGACGCCCTGCCCATCATCGAGGAGACGGGCCTCTCCTTCGCCTCGAAGAACCACGGCGTCACCCACGCCTGCGGCCACGACGTGCACACCGTCACCATGCTAGGCGCCGCACTGATCCTGCAGCGGATGCATGAGGAGGCACCGCTGCGCGGCACCGTGCGGATCATCTTCCAGCCGGCCGAGGAAACCATGCCCGGCGGCGCGCAAAGCTGCATCGAACAGGGCGTCCTCGACGGTGTTCCCCGGATCTTCGCCCTGCACTGCGATCCCCGGATCGAGGTCGGCAAGATCGGCACCCGGATCGGGGCCATCACCTCCGCCTCCGACACCATCAAGATCGAACTGACCGGCCGCGGCGGGCACACCTCACGCCCGCACCTGACCGAAGAGCTCGTCTTTGCCCTGGCGCAGATCGCCATCAACGTTCCGGCCGTGCTCTCCCGCCGAGTTGACGTCCGCAGCGGCGTCTCCGTGGTCTGGGGCCAGATCTCCGCCGGCTCCGCCCCCAACGCGATCCCGGCCAGCGGCTACATGGCCGGCACGATGCGCTGCCTGGACCGCGACGCCTGGCACGACGCCGGGGAAATCCTCGACGAGGTCGTGCAGCAGATCGCGGCCCCGTACGGCGTCGACGTCCACCTGGAACACACCCGCGGCGTGCCTCCCGTGGTTAACTCCGAACACGAGACCGCCCTGATCGAAGCCGCGGCCCGCGCCGAGATCGGCGAAGGCGCCGTGGTCCTGACGCCGCAGTCCATGGGCGGCGAGGACTTCGCCTGGTTCCTCGCGGACCTCCCGGGCGCCATGATGCGCCTCGGCACCAAGACCCCCGGCGGCGAGGAATACGACCTGCACCGCGGCGACTACATCCTGGACGAACGCGCCCTGGGCCTGGGCATCAAGGTCCTCACCGCGGCAGCCCTGCGCACCCTCCGCGACCTCTAAGCAATCGCCCACGGGCGCCCGGACCCGCGCACGGGCCCGCGCCGCGGGCGCCGAGGTGAGACTTGGCGCCTATCCCGGAGCGCACCATGGGCGCGAACCCCGACCTCGGGTACCGCGGTGGCGGAAGCTGGGGCAATTGAGTTGTGCACAATCTAATTGTGGACTATCGTATTCATATGACCAATGCTCCCCGCCTGAACCGGCAACTGTGCTTTGCGATGTACTCGGCCTCCCGGGCCGCGACAAAGGCGTACCGGCCGCTGCTCGACGAACTCGGCCTGACCTACCCGCAGTACCTCGTCATGCTGGTGCTGTGGGAAGAGGAGCCGCGGAGCGTCCGCGAGCTGGGGGAGGAGTTGGGGCTCGACTCCGGCACACTCTCCCCGCTGCTCAAGCGGCTCGAGTCCCTCGGCCTGGTGGAACGCAGGCGGTCGGCCGAGGACGAACGCCGGGTCGAGATCTTCCTGACCGAGGAAGGCACCGCGCTGAGCGCACGGGCCACGGGCATCCCGCAGCGGCTCGTCGATGCGGCCGGGCTGACTCCTGCAGAACTTGACCAGCTTCGGGAGACCCTCGGTCGGCTCGCCGCCGCGCTGCACACCGCCCGCTGACGCCCGCGCGCCGACGTGGCAGACGACGCCGGCGTCGAAATCGCGGGAGGCGCTCCCGCTCGCCGGAAGTTCGGTATATATCAAGCTGTTGGTGACAGCTGGTTGGTTTCTTTGTAGTTGATGCCGGCGTGGCTGGGGGCGCCCGGGACGGTGGGCCTGCGGTGGTA
>NZ_JBWZCJ010000025.1:0-63484 GCF_059383535.1 Pseudarthrobacter sp. HLT1-3
GCACCGCTGCTGACAGCCGGCCATCAAGATGACAACGCGCTACCAGTCAGCAAGCAGGGCTTCTCGTGGATCACGTAAAACCACTACCGCCCCACGCTCCTAGCCCACCCCTTTGAGGTGTTCAACGGCGGGGTCGCCGGTTCCGTCGTCGAGGATGGCGATCACATCGATCCGGCGCAGCGGCATGCGGAGTTCATGGTCCCGGCACCACGCGGAGCCCAGAAGGTGCAGACGTGCCAGTTTGTCCGCACCGACGGCTTCGAAGGGATGCCCGTAGGCGAGGGACGTGCGTGTTTTCACTTCAGCGATGACCAGCGTGTCGCCGTCGAGCGCGACGATGTCGATTTCGCCTTTCGGGCACCGCCAGTTGCGGTCCACGATGCGCATGCCCTGGGCTTTCAGGTAGCCGGCAGCGTATTCCTCCCCGCGCCGGCCCAGCACGTCTTTAGCTCTCATGAAACCATCCTGCGCCGCGGTAAGAGCATGGCACAGGCGTGCACAACGCTATGTGGGAAACTTCGGCAAGGACCGGCCAATTAGAAAGCAAGGCGTTCAGCGTCAGGCACGCGGAACGCCGAAACCTGTCGTGGCCACGCCTTAGCCTTCAAGTGCCGGCGTCCACCAGGCGGACGGCGAACACCATCACCAGTTTCAGGAGGACGAGCATGACAACGAATTCAGCATGTGAGCCGTGGTGCGACGAGCACAATGACGCCGCAGACGAGTGCCTGACCCTGCGGTGCCTGTACTCAGATCGTGAGGAACGGACACTGCCAGCCGGGAAACCTGAATTCGCGGCCCTGGCCGCGCTGTTTAAGGCTCCGGCCGGCTTCCCGGATCAGGTCAACTCAATCTTCATCGAAGTGAGCTTCATCCCGGCAGAAGAGGACCGGCCGGAGATGGTCCTTCGCTTTCGGGACATCAGCAAGGACGCTGACTCGGCCACCCTCAGCACGACGGCAGCCGGCCTCAGGCAACTGCACGCCAGCCTTGGTGAATTTCTCCAGGAGCTCGAATAGCCGGCCGGCGGGTCATCCGGATCAGTTCCCGAGATCGCCGGCCTTGGGCAAGGCGAGTTCCTCGCTGCGCGGGAGCTCCTCGACGTTGACGTCTTTGAAGGTGATGACGCGGACACTCTTGACGAAGCGGGCGGAGCGGTAGACGTCCCAGACCCAGGCGTCCTGCAGCGTCAGGTCGAAGTAGACTTCGCCGTCAGCGCTGCGCGCCTGCAGGTCAACGTGGTTTGCCAGATAGAATCGCCGTTCGGTCTCGACAACGTAGCTGAACAGCCCGACAACGTCCCGGTATTCGCGGTAGAGCTGCAGCTCCATGTCGGTCTCATAGTTTTCAAGGTCCTCGGCACTCATGATTCCATCTTGCACCATCCGGCGGCACCCGCGCGCCACGGGCGGTCCCGCGGCACCCCGCCGCAGCCATTGCCTCGAGGGCGAAACGGCACCGGACGTCAGTCCGCGAGCAGCTGCCAGCTCACCCGGTGGTACGGCGTGGGCCCGGCGGCGCGGAGGGCGTTCTTGTGTGCTGCAGTGCCGTAGCCCTTGTTTTCGTCCCAGCCAAAGGCAGGGTATTCAAGGTGCAGTTCGCGCATCAGGCCGTCACGTTCCACCTTGGCCAGAATCGACGCCGCGGCAACGCTCAGGCACTGCATGTCCGCCTTGACGAGGGTGTGTACCGGCGCCTCGCACGCCGGCGCCGCCGGCCCGTCGTCGAACAGGGACGGCTGGGTCGCGGGCGAGAGCCAGTTGTGGCTGCCGTCCAGGAGCACGACATCCGGGGTCACTCCTGCAGCCAGCACCGCGAACCAGGCGCGCGTGCCGGCGAGCCGGAGCGCGGCGATGATGCCCAGGTCGTCGATCTCATTCGCGGACGCGTGGCCAACGGCCGAAGCCACACTCCAGGCCCTGACCAGCGGGACCAGGCGTTCGCGGTCTTCCACTTTGAGCAGTTTGCTGTCCCGCACGTCGGCGAGCAGCTTCTGCTGGTGCAGATCCACGACGGCGATGCCCACGCTGACGGGCCCGGCCAGGGCGCCGCGGCCCACCTCGTCGATACCGGCGACGAGCCGGGCGCCGGAGCTGCGGAAGCGGTGTTCGTAATCGAGGGTGGGGGCTTCGGACATGAGGTCGGCCAGCTACTTTCCTGCCGGGGCGGGCACGTCGCGGAAGACGTCCGGATAGTTATCCAGGGCCGTGATGCGGTTCAGCGGCCAGGCGATGACGGCTGCCTTGCCCTCGATATCGGCGATGTCGACGAAGCCGTCGTTGCTGTCCGTGTGCGCGCGCGAGTCGGCGGAGTGGTTCCGGTTGTCGCCCATGACCCAGACCTTGCCCTCGGGCACCACGACGTCGAAGTCGCGGATTTGGGGCACTTCGGCGGGGTTGATGTAGCTCTCGTCCAGCGGCGCACCGTTGACCATGATCCTGCCTCCCACATCGCAGCAGACCACATGATCACCGGGAAGCCCGACGACGCGTTTGACGAGGTGCTGCTCCGAATTGTCCGGCAACAGGCCGATGAAGGTCAGCCCGTCCTGCACCCAGGTGAAGGGCCCGGCTTCCTTCTCCGCCATCGGGACGAGCCAGCCCTGGGTGTCCCGGAACACCACGACGTCGCCGTGCTGCAGGGCAAAGGGCTCCGGGACCAAGAGGTTGACGAAGATCCTGTCATTCACGTCCAGCGTGCTGACCATGGATTCGGACGGGATGTAGAAGGCGCGGAAAAGGAAGGTCTTGATCAGGAAGGACAATACGATGGCGACGAGCACCACGGTGGCCACTTCCTTGGCCCAGAGGAACAGCGGGCTGTGGCGCTCCCGGGACTTCGCCCGTCGGGCACGCTTCGACGCGCTTCCCGCATGGGCAGGTCCGCCCGCCGCCGGGATGTCATTGTCGGGTCCGCCCGCGTCGGGGACGTCGGTTGCCCGTCCGCCCGCAGCGGTGGCGTCCGTGGCCGGGACGTCCCGGACCGCAGCAGGAGGGGCCGGAACCGAATACGCCGGGGTCGCCGGGGCGGATTCCTTGGCGTAGCCCCGGTCGGTGCCGATGTCGGGCGTGACAGCGTAGTCCCCGCCCACGGGGTGTTCCGTGACGGGAATCGCGGAGGAGGTAACCCGGGGCTGGTTCTGCCCCCGCGGATCAGGAGTCCGGGGTCCGGTCTCGGGCATCTACTGTCCGTTCTTTTCTGTCGTCGTGGCGGCCTCGGGTGGCCGTCCTACTGCTGTAAATCTATCAAGCGGCCAGATGATCCGGACGGGTCTGCCGATCACCCGGTCCGTTGGCACCATGCCCCCGCCGGGGGCGCCCAGCAGGCTACGGGAATCGGCAGAGAGGGACCGGTGGTCCCCCATCAGCCAGAGCCTGTCCGGGGGAACGATCACACTGAACTTCAGCTCACTGGCAGCGTCCCCCTCATAGAGATAGGGTTCCGCAACTTGCTGGCCGTTGACTGTAAGTTTCCCGGCGGCGTCGCAGCAAATCACGTGGTCCCCGGGGAGTCCGATGACTCGTTTGATGAAGGTGGTCTCACCGCCGGAGAGGCCTATCCAGTGCCCCACGCCGCCGAGGACGTCCAGTACCGGGCCGTTGCCGCTGGTCAGCGGGGCGAAGGAGCCCCGGCCATCGAAAACGACGACGTCGGCACGGCCCACCGGCTCGCCCCTGAAGTCAGTCCGCGAAACGAGGATCCTGTCCCCCTCGCGGAAGAGCGGTTCCATCGAGGCGGAGGGGATGTAGTAAACGTCGAGCCATAGCGACCGGACCAGCCCGCTGATGATTACGGCCAGGACCACCGCCGGTAACACAAAACGCCAGCCGAGTTTCCTGGGCTGGCGTTTTGTGTGTTCCATGGTCCGTATCCTCTAACGCTTTTCTGAAGTGAACAGCGCTGTTGCGGATGCTCCGGCGCTGGCCGGACACGGTCCGTGGACCCGCGACGAAGTCTGCGGTGGAAGTCTGGGAAGACTTACTTTGCGGTCTGGAAGTCGCGCTTTTCCTTGATCTTGGCGGCCTTGCCGCGCAGATCGCGCATGTAGTACAGCTTGGCGCGGCGCACGTCGCCCTTGGAGACGAGCTCGATCTTCTCGATGATCGGGGAGTGCACCGGGAATTTACGCTCCACGCCAACACCGAAGGAGACCTTGCGGATGCTGAAGGTTTCGCGCAGTCCGTCGCCGTGGCGCCCCAGGACGAAGCCCTGGAAGACCTGGACACGGGAGTTCTTGCCTTCGATGATGTTCACGTGAACCTTGAGGGTGTCACCCGCGCGGAAGGCCGGAATATCGGTGCGCAACGAGGCTGCGTCTACGGAATCGAGAATATGCATTGATTCACTCCTGGTGAACGCCACAGGTCCTTCACGTTGGGTCACGGCGGCCAAACCCGGGCGAATCTATGGCCCGGAAATCCCGCCGAAAATTTGTGAATCCGGTTCCGTCAGGACTTGACGGGACCGGGGTGCCGCGCTGTTGGTCACGCTCCCCCTGTGGCAGGTTCGCAACCCAGCAGGCACAAGGACTAATTTTGCCACATCCCGGGCGTTCCAGCCAATCCACTCAGGCGGAATCCCCACCGGCCTCCGCGCGGCGGACCAAACGGCCGTCGACGATGTCGTACCCGAGGTCCGCGAAGGCGGTGCGGTCGGCGCGGGGCAGCCTGGCGGCGTCGAACTCCGCCAGCAGGTCCGGGCGGCGTTCTGAGGTGCGCCGGTACTGTTCATGCCGGCGCCACTGGGCGATCTTGCCGTGGTTGCCGCTGAGCAACACCGCCGGAACCTCGCGGTCCCGCCAGTTCGACGGTTTGGTGTAGACCGGGTACTCCAGCAGCCCGTCCGAGTGCGACTCCTCCACGAGCGACTCCGGGTTGCCGACGACACCGGGGAGCAGTCGCCCGATGGCCTCGACCATCGCCAGCACGGCCACTTCGCCGCCGTTGAGGACGTAGTCGCCGAGACTCACGGGACGCACCGTGAAGTGCCCGGCGGCCCATTCCATCACCCGCTCATCGATACCTTCGTAGCGGCCGCAGGCGAACACCAGCCGGTCCTCTTCCGCCAGTTCGTGGGCCGTGGCCTGGGTGAACCGCTCCCCTGCCGGTGAGGGCACGATCAGGACCGGCTTCCCGGCCTCGGCGGGACGGTCGGCCGCCACGGCCGCCAGTGCTTGGGCCCACGGTTCGGGCTTCATGACCATACCGGCGCCGCCGCCATACGGGGTGTCATCCACGGTCCGGTGGCGGTCCGTGGTGAAGTCGCGGAGGTCGTGGACGTTCAGTTCCAACAGCCCGTCCTGGCGCGCCTTGCCGATCAGGGAAAGTTCCAGGGGTGCCAGGTATTCGGGGAAGATACTGACAACGTCGATCCGCATTTAGGCGTTGTCTCCGGCGTCGGCGCGGTCGTCCGAGCTGGTGGCTGCCGGGGGCTTCGGCTGGTCGCCGGACTTTGCCTCTGCCGCGGACTTTGCCTCGTCTTCTGCGTTGACCTCAAACAGGCCCGGGGGCGGGGTGACCACCACGTAGCCTTCCCCGACGTTGACTTCGGGCACGATCTGTTCCACGAAGGGGATCAGGATTTCCTTCCCGTCGGTCGCGGTGACCATGAGCAGGTCCTGGACCGGGAGGGTGCGCAGGCCGGAAACCTTGCCGACCACCTGGCCGCCGACGCGGACTTCGAGGCCCTCGAGCTCATGCTCGTACCAGCCTTCGTCGTCGTCATCGTCATCGAGATCTTCAGTTTCGACGAACAGCTTGGCACCGCGAAGGGTTTCCGCCTCGTTGCGGGTCTCGATCTCCTCGAACGCCAGCAGCAGGATGTCCTTGTTCCAGCGTGCGCTGATGATGGTGAGGGGGCCGGCCGAGGCAGGTTCCACCACGAACCGGGTGCCCGGGACGAAGCGGTCACCGGGCGCGTCGGTGAGCACCTGGACGGTCACTTCGCCGCGGATGCCGTGGGGCTTGCCGATTCGTGCCACCTGAAGCTGCATCTGTTCCTCTGTTCGGGATTGGTGTTTCTGCTGGTCTACGGGGAAAACAGTCCGGCCCCTCCACCATTATCTGGTGAAGGGGCCGGACTCAAGACAAGTACTGCTGAAGCGTTACCGGCGGCGGTCGGTGTCGACGACGTCGACCCTGACCGGCTCGCCGTCCGCCAGTGCTGCCACCACAGTGCGCAGGGCGCGTGCGGTGCGGCCCTGGCGGCCGATCACCCGTCCGAGGTCGTCCTGATGAACGCGCACTTCGAGGGTGTCCCCGCGGCGGTTGTTCTTCGCACTGACCTTGACATCCTCAGGACTGTCAACGATCCCGCGGACCAGGTGTTCGAGCGCATCAGCCAGCAATTTACTCAGCCTCGGTGATCTCTGCTGCTGCGTCGGCGGGGGCCTCGGCTGCGTCGTCCTTCTTGGCCTTCTTGGTGATGGCTTCCGGGATGATCACGGAACCCTTTTCCGGGGTTACGAAGGGAGCCTTGGGGGCCTTGGTCTTCAAGGTACCCTCCTGGCCCGGGAGACCCTTGAACTTCTGCCAGTCACCGGTGATCTTAAGGATCGCGGCAACCTGCTCGGACGGCTGTGCGCCGACGCCGAGCCAGTACTGTGCGCGGTCCGTGTCGACCTCGATGTACGAGGGCTCTTCGGTCGGGTGGTACTTGCCGATCTCTTCGATGGCACGGCCGTCACGCTTGGAGCGTGCGTCCATGACGACGATGCGGTAGTACGGTGCGCGCATCTTGCCAAAGCGCTTAAGGCGAATCTTTACGGCCACTTTTGTGGTCACTCCTGTTTCTGAAACGGGGTCGAGCCCGGCGTTCTGCACCCGTGGGGCGGGCCATACTAGTGGGTTCTAAAAGGACAGGATCCGGACGTGGAGAGAGGGGCCACGCAGATCGAGTACCTGCTTATTGTGCCAGATCGGCGGCGGGATATCGACTTGACACCCGCGGCCGGTCCATTTTGGGTCCTGGCGTGAGTCAGGATGTCCAGACGTAGAGGCCGGACCTGCTGTCGGGATCGACGCCTGCGGCCAGTTCGGCAAGCTGCCGGACGTAGCGGACGGCCTGCTCCGCACCAAAGGGCATATCCTCTTCCGCGGCCCAGCTTTCGGCGACGTCGGCCAGGACGTCGCCTTCGCCTTCGGTCTCGTAGCTGAGCAGATCGGCGAGGGCTCGGACCATCGCCGGCGGGACGCCGAGCAGGGAGTCGCTGGCCACATCCACCATCGCGAGTTCGTAGTCTGCGCCGGAGGCGTGGACGGCAGTGCCGGCCAGGTCCCCCAGGCGTTCGACCTCGAAGTCGCTGATATCCGCAATCCGGACGGCTCCGGGGGCTGCTGCGGCCCCGCCGTCGAGGGCGGTGGCGCGCTTGAGGGCTTCATCGTGGGTGGAAACAAAGACTTCGGTGAATCCCATGGAGCTCATCCTTAGAGGTCTGGCGGCACTGGGCCGCTGATTTCGGCGTCGCTTCAGCCTAACCGTTTCAGCCTGGGCCGGTGCCCGGACTGGACATGCCCTCCCCCGACCGCGACCAATGGACATAAAGCCACTATGCCCACTCCTGGCCGCGACCGGTGGACCTGCTCCGCGGTCCTGTCCGCGAAAAGTGGACATGTCCTCTGCCAACCTGGCCGCGCCGTGCCTCACTCGCCCCCGGCCCGGTGGACATGCCCTCCCCCTGACCTGCACGAAAGGACATATAGGCACCATGTTTATTCGCTGCCGTCTGCGCTGGACATGTCCTTAGGCCGAGCCGACAGGGTCCAGCAGGGACAGGGTCCAGCAGGGGCAGGCTTCAGCAAGGGCAGGGTCCGGCCCGGCGGTCACTCAGCGGGCGGCGACGCGGATCCGGTTGCGCCACGGGTCCTCGAAGCGCAGTTCGGCTCCGGTGTGGTGGGACTGGACGCCGCCGGTCTTGAGGCGGTCGGCGAGGGCTCCGACGTCGTCTCCGGACGGTACTTCGATCAGCACCTCGCCCAGACCCAGGGTGTCGTGGCGGGGGCCGGCGCCACGGCTGTTCCAGACGTTCATGGCCATGTGGTGGTGGTAGCCGCCGGCGGAGACGAACAGGGCCTGTCCGTGCCAGCCCGCAGTCCGTTCGAACCCGAGGGTGCCGACGTAGAAGTCCTGGGCGGACTGGACGTCGCCGACCTGCAGGTGGACGTGGCCGATGCCGGCTTCCGCCTGGCGCTGCCCGCTCACGGACTCCTCGGTCAGGAACTGCTCGAGGTAGCGCTGCGGCGGCAGGGCAAGGCTGTCCATGACGACGTTCTTGCCGTCCCAGGACCAGGCGTCGCGGGGACGGTCCCAGTAGAGCTCAATGCCGTTGCCCTCGGGATCCGTGAAGTAGAACGCTTCGCTGACGAGGTGGTCGGCGCTGCCGGTGAAGGACTGCGGCTCGTACTGCGCCGCGCTGGCGACGGTGGCGGCAAGGGAGGACTGGTCGTCGAACAACAGGGCCGTGTGGAAGAGGCCGGCCTCACCGCGGGACGGGACGCTCAGGCCGGGAGCCGGCGCCAGGTGGACCAGGGGCTTCTGCTGGCGTCCCAGGTAGATCCCGCCGTCCTGCTCGGTCACAATATCGAGGCCGAGGGCGCGCTGGTAGTAATCCGTCATGACCTTCATGTCGCCGACCTTGAGCATCACGGTGCCCATGGTGAGTTCGGCGGGAAGAAGATCCTGGGTGCTCTTTTCTGCAGTCATCTGATCGCTCCGGTGCTTAAGCGGCCACCGACCTTCGATGACCTTACATCTAGCTAAATTACTTGAAGCTTCAATTTATTCCTAATGTGGGTCCGGATTTTCCTAGCGGACGATTTCTCCGCGAAGCACGATGTTCCGGAGGCTCCGCAGTGTTGCCAGATTGCTGCGCGGATCCTCGGCGCAGACCAGGACGTCGGTGCTGGCACCTTCGGTGATGCCGCCGGCCCGCAGCCAGGCCCGGGCGGCCCAGGCGCCGGCGTCGAGGGCGGACCCGGCCGGGAGCCCGGCGGCGTGCAGCGCCTGGATTTCGTCGACGATGCGGCCGTGCCTGATGACGCTGCCGGCGTCCGTTCCGGCGTAGATGGTGACGCCGGCTTCGAAGGCTGCCAGGACCCGTTCCGCCCGGCCCTCCCAGAGTGCGCGCATGTGCGCTGCGTAGCGGGGGAACTTCGCCTCCGCCTGCGCGGCGATGTCGGGGAAGGTGGCGATGTTGATGAGGGTGGGGACAATCGGGACTTTCTGCTCGGCGAAACGCGCCAGATGCCGCGGAAGCAGGCCAGTCGCGTGCTCGATGCAGTCGATTCCGGCGTCAAGCATGTCGTCCAGGGTGTCTTCGGCGAAGCAGTGTGCCGTGACCCGGGCGCCTTCATCATGGGCGGCCTGGACCGCGTCCTTGAGCGTCCGGGCCGGGAAACTGGCGGCGAGGTCACCGGCGTCGCGGTCGATCCAGTCCCCCACGAGTTTGACCCAGCCGTCGCCGGCCCGCGCCTGCTTGCGAACGGCCTCCACCAGGTCCGCGGGCTCCACCTCGACGGCGAACCCCCGAAGGTACCGCCGGGTCCTCGCGATGTGCCGGCCGGAGCGGATGATGCGCGGCAGGTCCGCACGTTGCTGGATCCAGCGGGTGTCGTGAACGGCACCGGCGTCGCGGATGAGGAGGGTCCCGGCGTCGCGGTCGGTCACGGCCTGTTCTTCCGCCATCCGCTCCGGAACGTCCCCGCCGGGGCCAAGCCCGATGTGGCAGTGCGCGTCGACCAGTCCGGGGATGACCCACCCGGCCAGGACGAGGTCCGGGGCGGCGGCCGGCCGGCGGAAAGTCAGGCGGCCGTCGACGGACCACAGCCCGTGGTGTTCCCGCTCGGGTCCGGTGAGGATGGGGCCGCTGAACTCGATGTTTCCGGTCATGAGCTAAAGCCTAATCCGCATGGCGATCCGCCGGCCGAGATCATCCAGCCCCAGCCGCGCCTCGCGGGTTCTCAGTGCGGCCAGTGCGGGCCCCGGTTCGGCGATCTCCTCGAAGCCGCAGCCCGCGTAAAACGGCGCGTTGAACGGAACGTCCGCGAAGGTGCACAGTGTCATCGATTCGTAACCCTGGCTCCGGGCAGCCGCGAGGGCAGATTTCAGCAGGGACCGTCCGATCCCGTGCCCGGCAGAGTCCGGATGCACGGAGAGCTGTTCCAGATGGGCCTGGCCGCCAACGACATCAACGCGGGCAAACCCCACGGGCGGGGTTCCGGCAACCAGGACGAAGAGCGGAACCCCTGCAGCAAGGGGCTCCGCGGCCGGGAGCGGCCGGTGACCCAGCTGAGCCTCGAGGAGGTGGTCGGCTGCCGCCTCGAGAACCGTCAGCGCCGGGAGGTCTTCCGGCGTCGCCGTCCTGATCCGGGTCGCGGCCCGAGACCCACGGTCCACTTCAGGAGGCGTGGGCGTGCTGCTGCCGCCCGACGTCGGCGATGAAGGCCCGGATGAGCCGGTTCCCTTCGGCTGAATCGTGCGGCCGGTGGCCGCCCGGCGCGATGCGGTGCAGGGCCCCGGTCTCCCGCAGGTAGCCCGCGATTTCTTCGTAGAGCGGCTCCCAGCCGCCGGTCAGGATCAGGGTGGGGACGCCCGGAACGATCTGCAGCGGGGCTTCCCAGGCCGGGGCCTGCAGGCGGAGTCGGCGCGCCTCCCGCTGGTCCTCGGGGCTCGGGGCTCCCAGAGTTGACTGGGACGGGGTGTGCGCCGCGAACACCCGGCGGACGAATTCGCGGTGGAAGTCCTCATCGCTCAGGTGGTGGCGGACTTCGAAAAGCGGCTGCATCAGGGCCCGGTGCGCCGCCGTGGCCGGCTGGTCCGCGGTCAGCGAGAGGCAGGACGGTTCCACAAGGGTCAGGGAGTGGACCAGGTCGGGACGTTCGACGGCGGCCATCATCGCGGCGATGGCCCCCTGGGAATGCGCGACGACGTGGCCGCCCGCCTCGCCGCGGCCGTCGTCGGCCAGGGCGCGGAGCACGATGGCGGCGTCGGCAGCGAAGTCAGTTTCCAGCGGCTCGGCGACCGGGTCATAGCCGTGGCGGCGCAGGAACAGCGCATCGTAGTTCAGCGCCATCCCGTGCTGTTTCGGCCACGCGGCAGCGCCGAAACTGCCCGCCCCGTGGACGAAGACTACGCGCTGCTTGTACATGGTCTAACCCTATGACACCGGCCCGGCCGACGGGCCTGCGACATTTCGGCCGGCAGCGGCTATTTGCCGCCGCCGAGGAACTTGTCGAAGCCCTTGGGGAGGTTCAGCTGGGAGGGATCGAAGTCCCCGCCCTGCTGGCCGAACGAGGCACCGGTGGGAAGGGCCTTCGCGCCCTCGGCCCGGCGGGCCTGGGCATCCTTGAGCTCCTGTGCCGCCTTGGCAGGGTTGCCGGAGCGGGCCTTTTTCTTGGGTGCGCTCTTGGCGCCCTTGCGGGCTGCTCCGCCGCCCATGCCGGGCATCCCCGGCATTCCGGGCATGCCGCCGCCGGCAGCCATCTTCTTCATCATCTTCTGGGCCTGGGCGAAACGTTCCAGCAGTCCGTTAACCTCGGACACATGCACACCGGAGCCGCGGGCAATTCGGGCCCGGCGGGAGCCGTTGATGATCTTGGGGGCGACGCGTTCGTGCGGGGTCATGGAACGCACGATCGCCTCAACGCGGTCGATTTCGCGCTCGTCGAACTGCTCAAGCTGCTGCCGGATGTTCTGCGCCCCGGGCATCATCATGAGCATCTTCTTCATGGAACCCATGTTGCGGATCTGCTGCATCTGGGCGAGGAAGTCGTCCAGCGTGAAGTCTTCCTGGTCGGCGAACTTCTGCGCCATCCGGGCCGCTTCGTCCTTGTCCCAGGACTTCTCCGCCTGCTCGATCAAGGTGAGCACGTCACCGAGGTCGAGGATGCGTGAGGCCATGCGGTCCGGGTGGAAGAGCTCGAAGTCGTCCAGGCCTTCGCCGGTGGACGCGAACATCACGGGCTTTCCGGTGACCGAGGAGACGGACAGCGCGGCACCGCCGCGTGCGTCGCCGTCGAGCTTGGAAAGCACAATGCCGGTGAAGTTGACGCCTTCGTCGAAGGCCATGGCCGTGTTGACGGCGTCCTGGCCGATCATGGCGTCGACTACGAACAGCACTTCGTTCGGAACGATGGCGCGGCGGATCTGGCGCGCCTGTTCCATCATCTCGGCGTCCACGCCGGTCCGGCCGGCGGTGTCAACGATTACGACGTCGTGCAGGGTGCGGCGGGCTTCCTCGACGCCGGCACGGGCGACCGAGACCGGGTCGCCGGCCGGGTGGTCAAGTTCGGTGGAGGTGGCGCCCGGGTGCGGCGCGAACACGGGCACACCGGCCCGTTGGCCGACGACCTGGAGCTGGGTGACGGCATTGGGACGCTGCAGGTCGCAGGCCACCAGCATGGGGCTGTGGCCCTGCGCCTTGAGGTACTTGGACAGCTTGCCGGCCAGGGTGGTCTTGCCGGCACCCTGAAGGCCGGCAAGCATGATGATGGTGGGACCGGTCTTGGCCAGCCGGATCCGGCGGGTCTCGCCGCCGAGGATCTCGACAAGCTCCTCGTTGACAATCTTCACGATCTGCTGGCCCGGGTTCAGCGCGGCCGATACCTCGGCGCCGAGGGCACGCTCGCGCACCCGCCCGGTGAATTCGCGGACCACGGGAACCGCGACATCGGCGTCCAGGAGGGCGCGCCGGATTTCGCGGACAGTGGCGTCAACATCCGCCTCGGTCAGGCGGCCCTTGCCACGGAGATTCTTGAAGGTTGCTGTCAACCGGTCAGAGAGTGAATTGAACACGCGCCGTGCACTTCTTTCAGTGGATCTACGGATGGCGGCCGGTCTGGCACGCCAGCGTCGCGACTGATGTTCGCCTGAACGAACCGCCTCGACAACGGGACTCGACTATCTAGGGTACCAAGACGCGCCTTCAAGATGGCATGCTGACTTAGATGACCAGCCAACCAACAGTGAAAACCCTGCTCATCCTGGGCGCCTCGGGCGACCTGACCGGCCGGCTCCTGCTGCCGGGCCTGGCCCGGCTCGTGTCCCGGGGACGCGCCGACGGGCTCACGCTGGTGGGCGCGGGGTCGGATGACTGGACCCCGGAACAATGGCTGGAGCGCGTCGAAGAGTCCTTCGCGGACGCCAACTCCCAGGCCGAGGCCTACGGCCGGCGGGAGCTCAAACGGATCCGGGAGAGCACCAGCTACCACCAGCTGGACGTCACCGCCGACGGGCAACTGGCGGGCCTGCTGGCCCAATTGAAGGGGCCGGTGGCCATCTACTTCGCCCTCCCGCCGCGGGTCAGCCAGCTGGCCTGCGAGGCGCTGACGCCGGGCCAGGTTCCGGCGGGGACCCGGCTGGTCATGGAAAAGCCGTTTGGTTCCAGCGAGGAATCCGCCAGGCACCTGAACAAGACCCTGGCTGCGCTGGCCCCGGAGGACCATATCCACCGCGTGGACCACTTCCTGGGCAAGGCAACGGTGCTGAACATCCTGGGCCTGCGCTTCGCCAACACCTTCCTGGAGCCGGTGTGGAACCGGGAGCACATCGAAAAGGTCGAGATTGTCTTCGACGAGGACCTCGCGCTGGAGGGGCGGGCCCGCTACTACGACGGCGCCGGGGCCCTCCGCGACATGATCCAGAGCCACCTGTTGCAGATCATGGCCCTGCTGGCGATCGAACCGCCCGCGTCGGTGGACGAGCGGGACCTCCGCGACGCCGTCGCGACGGTGCTGCGCGCCAGCAGCGTCACGGCGCCCTACGCAAAGAGCACCCGCCGCGCCCGGTACACCGCCGGAACCGTCGGCGGCCGGAAGGTCCCGGACTATGCCACGGAAGAGGGCGTGGACGCGGCCCGCGGCACCGAGACGCTGGCCGAGGTCGAAGTGGGGATCGACAACTGGCGCTGGCAGGGCGTCCCGTTCATCCTGCGTTCCGGCAAGGCCCTGGGCATCAAGCGCAAGGAGGCCGTGGTGACCTTCCGTCCGGTGCCGCACCTGCCCAGGGGCTTCACCGGGGTGGACTCCCCCAACCAGCTGAGGATCGGTTTCGGGCCGGACACGCTGCAGTTCGACGTCGACGTGAACGGTCCCGGCGATGTCCTCAGCCTGGACCGCACCACCCTGAAGGCGGAGCTGAGCGGCTCGGAGCTGCTGCCGTACGGGGAAGTCCTGGAGGGTGTCCTGACCGGCGATCCCCTGCTCTCCGTCCGAGCCGATACCGCGGAGGACTGCTGGCGGATCCTGGCGCCTGTCCTCAAGGCCTGGGCCCGGGACAGCGCACCGTTGGAGGAGTACGCCGCAGGTAGCGGCGGACCGGAGGGCTGGCCCAGCTGACCGGGCGGACCTGGTGGATTGAGCCGGCAGGGCGGACCGACTAAGGCGCTGTCTATCCGCCGGACGCACAAAGGCGGGCCGGGCACCTTCCAGGTACCCGGCCCGCCTTGTTGTTGTGCGGCGCTGTTGTGCAGCGTAGTTGCGCAGCCGCCGCCTGCTTAGATGGCGGCCGATCCGCGTTCGCCGGTGCGGACCCGCACCGCTTCGAACACATCCACCGTCCAGACCTTGCCGTCGCCGGCCCGGCCGGTGTTCGAGCTGGCGATGATGACATCCAGGATGTCGTCCGCCTGTTCGTCGGTGGCCAGGACCTCCACCCGGATCTTGGGGAGCAGGTCCACGTTGTACTCGGCGCCGCGGTACACCTCGGTGTAGCCCCGCTGCCGGCCGTAGCCGCTGGCCGCGCTGACCGTGAGGCCCTGCACGCCGTAGGATTCGAGCCCTTCCCGGATGGCGTCGAGCTTCTCCGGCCGGACGATTGCTGTGATCAGTTTCATGCCTCCACACTTTCCTTGCCTGCTGCTGCCTTCTTTTGTCCGTTGGACGACGCGTTGGTCGGCGCGTCCACCGTTCCGGCGGCGGGAGCCACGGCCTGGGACTTGCCGGTGATGAGTTCGTGCAGCGGGGTGAAGCTTCCGCCGTGGCCGCCAACACCGAATTCGTAGGCGGTTTCGGCGTGCAGGCTAAGGTCCACGCCCACGACTTCCTGTTCCTGGGAAACCCGGAAGCCCATGGTCTTGTGGATGGCGAGGGCGATGATGGTGGTCATCACTGCGGAGTAGGCGATGGCGATACCGGCCGCTGCGAGCTGCGCCCACAGCTGGGTGAGGCCGCCGCCGTAGAACAGGCCGCCGCCAACACCGTCAGCCGGGAGGGCGATGAAGCCCAGGGCCACGGTACCGATGATGCCCGAGACGAGGTGGACACCGACGACGTCGAGCGAGTCGTCAAAGCCCCAGCGGAACTTGAGACCGACGGCGAGCGCTGATGCCGCACCGGCGATCAGGCCGAGGCCAAGCGCGCCGAGCGGGCTGACGTTGGCGCAGGCCGGGGTGATGGCGACGAGTCCGGCAACCACACCGGAGGCGGCACCAAGCGAGGTCGGGTGACCGTCGCGGATACGCTCCGTGATGAGCCAGCCGAGCATGGCCGCGGCGGGGGCAGCCAGGGTGTTGACCCAGATCAGGCCACCCTGTTCCGCCGTCGTCGCTGCGCCGCCGTTGAAGCCGAACCAGCCGAACCAGAGGATGGCCGCACCGAGCATCACAAACGGAATGTTGTGCGGGCGGTGGTTGGGGTCCTTGCCGAAGCCCTTGCGGTTGCCGATGATCAGCACGAGGATCAATGCGGCAACACCGGCGTTGATGTGGACCACTGTTCCGCCGGCGAAGTCAATTGCCGGACCGAGGGCCTGGCCGATCGCGCCTTCCGGGCCAAACAGCCCGCCGCCCCAGACCATGTAGGCCAGCGGGCAGTAAACCAGCGTGACCCAGACCGGGACGAACACGGTCCAGGCGCCGAACTTGGCGCGGTCCGCGATCGCGCCGCTGATCAGGGCGACGGTGATGATGGCGAAGGTGGCCGCGTAGCCGACCTTGATGAGTCCGTCAGGCGTGTCGATGCCCTCCAGCCCGAAGGTGGCGAACGGGTTTCCCACCATCTGCAGGAAGCCCTCGCCGGAGCTCATCGAGGCGCCCCAGAGCACCCAGACCACACCGACCATGCCGATGGAGATGAAACTCATCATCATCATGTTCAGTGCGGCCTTGGCGCGCGTCATGCCGCCGTAGAAAAATGCGAGTCCTGGTGTCATGAACAGCACGAGTGCCGCTGCCACCATCAGCCATACGTGACCTGCGGTAAGTTCCATGGTGCACGTCCTCCCTTGCTTGGATGCGATCCAGAAGTTGTTGTTGCGGAGTTTTGTTGTTGCGGAGTTCTCCGCGTGCCTCAACGCGGTTTGCGTTCTAAGACGATTTTGTCGGTGCCGTGTTTCGCCGGCGGAGGATTTAGATTGCCGCGGTGTTACAAGAACCTCCCGGAAGTAAATGGTGCAAATCCTTCTTGTTACGGTTATGTTTCGAGCTTTCCAACATCCCCGTTCCCCCCGCCCGTTTCGCCAGGAAGCCACCACCATGAGTAAGACCTCCCGCCCCGCGGGTTCCCCGCCGCAGGCCGGTGCCCGCGGCAACGGAAGGGCGGTACTGCCCCGCGACATCAAGGTGATGTTGGTCGCTGCCTTCCTCATCGCGCTCGGCTTCGGCCTTGTGGCCCCGGTCCTCCCGCAGTTCGCCACCACCTTCGACGTCGGCGCGACGGCGGCTGCCGTGATCGTGAGCATCTTTGCGTTCATGCGGCTCGTGTTCGCCCCCGCGGGTGGTGCGCTGATTGTGCGGCTCGGCGAACGGCCGGTCTACGTGGCCGGCCTGCTGATCGTTGCGGCGTCGACGGCGGCGTGCGCCTTCGCCCAGGACTACTGGCAGCTGCTCATCTTCCGGGGCCTCGGCGGCGCCGGTTCGGTGATGTTCACGGTGGCCTCGATGGCCCTCGTGGTCCGGCTGGCGCCGCCCGAAAGCCGTGGCCGGGTGTCCGGGGCGTATGCCTCGGCGTTCCTGATCGGCAATGTGTGCGGCCCGGTGGTGGGCGGCCTGCTGGCCGGCTTCGGTCTGCGCGTGCCGTTCCTCGTCTACGCGGCCGCCCTGGTCCTGGCAGCGCTCGTGGTGCAGACCCAGCTGAGCCATGTTCCGGCTGCCTCCCGCCCTGACGGGAGTACGGCGCCGGCAATGGAGCTGCGTGCGGCACTGCGGGACAGCGCCTACCGGGCCGGGCTGTTCTCCAGCTTCGCGAACGGCTGGGCGACCTTCGGCGTGCGGATGGCCACGGTCCCGCTCTTCGCCGTCGCCGCGCTGAACGCGGGGCCGGAATCGGCGGGCTGGGCCCTGGCCATGTTCGCCGCTGCCAACGCCGTGGCGCTGACGTTCTCGGGCAAACTCGCGGACAGTCTGGGCCGGAAGCCGATGATGATTTCCGGGCTGCTGGTAACCGGAATAGCGACGGCAGCGATCGGATTCACGCACGACCTGCCCTGGTTCCTCGCGGCAACCGCCGCCGCGGGCATCGGCTCAGGCCTGCTCGGCCCCGCCCAGCAGGCGGTCATGGCCGACGTGATCGGCAATGAGCGCTCCGGCGGGCGGGTGCTTGCGATCTTCCAGATGACGGCCGACAGCGGCGCGATCATCGGCCCGGTCCTGGCCGGGCTCCTCGCAGACCGGCTGGGCTACGGCTGGGCCTTCGGCGTCACCGGCGGTGTCCTCGTCGCGGCCGCCGCGGGCTGGATGCTTGCCCGGGAGACGTTCCAGCGGCCGGCGGCGCGCGCCGCCTGACCCCGCAGGGTAGACCGGGGAGCCCGAGGGCTAAACAAGAACCGGTTAGAGCACAACGGCCCGCAGCGCAGCCGTTGTCCATGGCAGCGCTGCGGGCCGGGCGGCCAGCCTATATTTTGGACTCGCGCTAGTTCAGAATGGCGTCGACGAAGCTCTCGGCGTCAAACGGGGCCAGGTCGTCGGCGCCCTCGCCGAGGCCGATCAACTTGACCGGGACGCCGAGCGACTTCTGGATGGCCACCACGATGCCGCCCTTGGCCGTGCCGTCCAGCTTGGTCAGGACGATGCCGGTGATGTTCACCACCTCCGCGAAAACCCTGGCCTGGTTCAGGCCGTTCTGGCCCGTGGTGGCATCAAGGACCAGGAGCACCTCGTCCACCTCGGCCAGCTTCTCGATGACGCGTTTGACCTTGCTGAGCTCGTCCATCAGGCCGACCTTGTTTTGCAGCCGGCCGGCGGTGTCAATCATGACGACGTCGACCTCCTGGTCGATGCCCGCCTTGACCGCCTCGTAGGCGACCGACGCCGGGTCCGCACCGTCGATGTCGGACTTCACGGTCGCGACGCCGACGCGCTGGCCCCAGGTTGCGAGCTGCTCGGCGGCGGCGGCGCGGAAGGTGTCCGCCGCGCCCAGCAGGACATCCTTGTCCTCGGCGACAAGCACGCGGGCGAGCTTGCCCACCGTGGTGGTCTTGCCGACGCCGTTGACGCCCACTACCAGGACGACGGCGGGTTTGTCGGCGTGGCGTTCGACCCGCAGGCTGCGGTCCATCGTCGGGTCCACGAGCTTGATCAGTTCCTCGCGCAGCAGGGCCTTGACCTGCTCCGGGGAGCGGGTGCCCAGCACCTTGACGCGTTCGCGGAGGGCGTCGACAAGCTGGAGGGTCGGTTCGGTGCCGAGGTCGGCGAGCAGGAGGGTTTCCTCCACCTCATCCCAGACGTTTTCATCGATCTTGTCCGCGGAGAGCAGTGCCAGCAGGCCTTTGCCGAGGATGTTGTTGGACTTGACCAGGCGTTCCCGCAGCCGGACCAGGCGGCCGGCGACCGGCAGCGGTGTCTCCACCGGGACGGTTTCCAGGCCGGCGACGTCGTCCGGGACTTCAACCGTTGCGGTGCCGTCGTGGTCGGCGAAATCCGGGGCCGTGCGTTCGCGCACCGGGGCGGGCCGGTCCTCGAGCAGGTTTCCGCCGCCGGCGCCCGGCGCCACGGGATCGTTCGCGTCCCGCTTTCCGGGGTAGTTGGTGATGTTCTTCCGGGTTTTCATCAGGACCGGAATGAGCGCACCGAGGACCACCAGGGCGGCGAGAATGGGCAGAAGAATGGGGAGGATGTCGTTCACTCCCCTAGCTTCTCACAATCCCGAAAGCCGGCGCGGAGCCTGAAAAAGCGGGCGGGTGTGCCTCAGACCTGGGCGTTGAGGCGCTGGCTGATCACGGTGGAGACGCCGTCGCCGCGCATGGTGACGCCGTACAGCGCGTCGGCAACTTCCATCGTGCGTTTCTGGTGGGTGACGATGATCAGCTGGCTGGATTCGCGCAGCTCCTCGAAGATGGTGATGAGCCGGCCGAGGTTGGTGTCGTCCAGGGCTGCCTCCACCTCGTCCATCACATAGAACGGTGACGGCCGCGCCTTGAAGATCGCGACCAGGAGTGCCACCGCGGTCAGCGACCTTTCGCCGCCCGAGAGCAGTGAGAGCCGCTTGATCTTCTTGCCGGCCGGGCGCGCCTCAACCTCGATGCCGGTGGTGAGCAGGTCCGAGGGGTCGGTGAGGACCAGCCGGCCCTCACCGCCGGGGAAGAGCCGCGCGAAGATCCGGACGAACTGCGCCGAGGTGTCCTCGAACGCCTCGGCGAAGACCTTCTGGACGCGTTCGTCGACTTCCTTGATGATGTCCAGGAGGTCCTTGCGGCTGGACTTGAGGTCCTCGAGCTGGGTGCTGAGGAACTGGTGGCGTTCCTCGAGGGCAGCGAATTCCTCCAGCGCCAGGGGGTTGACCCGGCCCAGCGCCGACAGGTCCCGCTCGGCCCGCTTGAGCCGCTTCTCCTGCTCCTCGCGGACGAACGGCTTGCCGGCCACGATCTCGCGTCCGTCCTCGTCCACCGGGGCACGCAGGGCCGCCCACTTGTCCGCGGATTCCGCGGCAGCCACCGGCACCGGCCGGTCCGGGCCGAAATCGGCCACCAGTTGCTCGGCGGTCAATCCCAGCTCGTCGATACTTCTGAGCTCAAGGGCCTCGATCCGGAGGCGCTGTTGGGTGCGGGACAGTTCATCGCGGTGCACGGAGTCGGTCAGTTCGGCCAGCTCGCGGGCGAGGGAATCATTGCTGCTGCGCACCGCGCCGAGCTCGCCATCGATCTGCTCCTTGCGTTCCTCCGCGATGTCCCGCTCCTGTCGGGCGAGTTCGACGGAGACATCCATGAAGCCGATCACCTGGCCGACGGCGGCGGACACCGCCGCCGCGCGGGCGGCCTGGAGCCGGCGGCGGCGTGCCCGTTCCGCCGCTTCCTCGCGGGCCCGGCGCTCGGTGGCGGCTGCCCGTTCGAGTGACGAGGCCCGGTTGCGGGTGGCGCTGAGTTGTTCCTCGGCGCTGCGCAGGGCGAGCCGGGCCTCCATTTCGGCGCTGCGGGCCAGTGAAGCAGCCCGGGCGAGGGCGTCGCGGTGGTCCGCCGACGGCTCGTCCTCCGCGGGAGCTTCCTGCGCGGCGGCGAGCCG
The DNA here is from genome assembly GCF_059383535.1 of Pseudarthrobacter sp. HLT1-3. Taxonomy (NCBI): domain Bacteria; kingdom Bacillati; phylum Actinomycetota; class Actinomycetes; order Micrococcales; family Micrococcaceae; genus Pseudarthrobacter; species Pseudarthrobacter sp. HLT1-3. The sequence goes on from NZ_JBWZCJ010000025.1 coordinate 20,426, forward strand.
GGCCGCAACAGCTGCCAGGGCGTCCTGTTCGCGGGTGATGCTGGCCTCGGCCTTGGCGAGGGAGGCGGCAAGCCGCTCGCTTTCTCCGACCGCGCTGCGCAGCACGGAATTCAGGTGGCCCAGCCGCTCGGCGACGGCCGCCAGCCGGGCATCCGAGTCGTGGAGTTTCGCCAGGGCCCCATCGGCGCGGTCCTGCGCCGCGGCCCGCCGGGTGTGGGCCGAGGCGAGGGCGAAACGCTGGCGCTCCAGCGCCGCGGTGACGGCGGCAAGCCGCGTGGCCGCGGCGTCAACGGCGGCTTGAACTTCGAGCAGCGAGGGCGCCTTCGCGGAGCCTCCGCTCACCATCAGCGCGGTCAGGACGTCCCCGGCCCGGGTCACGGCGGTCAGGTCCGGACGGTCCGCGAGCAGTTTCGCCGCACCGTCCACACCCTCGACGACGGCGATGCCGGCCAGCAGCTGGGGCAGCGGAAGGGGCAACCCGCCGGCGTCCCCCGAACCCGACACCGTGACCAGCTCGGAGGCCCAGCGGGCACCTTCGGGGAGCAGCCCTTCGGGGGATGGCAGGGCCGCTGTGGCGCCCGGCAGCAGCAGCGTGGCCCGCCCGCCGTCGTCGTCCTTCAACCGCTGCACGGCGGTGGCCGCGGCTTCGCTGTCCTGCACCACAATGGCGTCGGAGGCGGCGCCCAGGGCCGCCGCGACGGCGGCCTCGAACCCTGCTTCCACCACGATCATGGACGCCAGGGAACCGAGCACGCCGGGGATTCCCGCGCCGAGCACGTGCCCTGAGCCGTCCTTCCGGTTGAGACCGAGCTGGAGGGCGTCGCGGCGGGCCAGGAGCGCACCGCGTTCCCGCTCGTTTTCGCGTTCGCCGGCCTTCAGCACGTCAATCTCGGCGCCGATGGCGTCGAGGGCCGCGCTGGCGTCCTCGTAGTCGGCGTCGAGCGTCTCCTCGCCGTCCTCCACGCCCGCGACCTGGCTTTCCAGGGCGGCGAACTCGGCGTGGGCCTGCCGGCGGCGCTCCTCCCCTGCCGTGAGGGACTCACGGAGCCGGCCGAGTTCCGCCTGCGCGGACTCAACCCGGGAGCGTGCGGCGCCCACTTGCCCGGCCAGTTTGGCCAGGCCCTCGCGGCGGTCCGCGGCGGCGCGGAGCAGGGACGTGAGCCGTTTGTCCTCGGTGGCCGCGGCGAGCTCGGCGTCCTGTTTGCCGGCGGTGGCGGCCTCCAGGCCGCTGCGGCGGCTGACAATCTGGTGCTCCAGCCCGGCTTGTTCCTCCCGGACGCGGGCGGCCTGCCGGTCGAGCTGGTCCGGGTCCCGGCCGGTATCAGGCATAGGGTCGGCGGCCCCGAGCAGCCGGCGCCGCTCCGCGGCGAGGGTGCCCAGCGAGCGCAGCCGCTCGCGCCCGGCGGAGAGCTGGTACCAGTTGTCGCGCGCCGCGTTGAGGCTGGGTGTGGCTTCAGCGGCGAGCTGCTCCAGGCTGGCCTGCCGCTGCCTGCCGAGCTCGAGTTCCTGACCGACGACGCCGCGCCGGGCCTTGAGGGCGCTCTCGTCCGCGACTTCCTGGGCCAGGGCCTGCTGCAGCTGGACCAGGTCGTCCGCGAGGAGCCGGGAACGCGCGTCCCGGACCTCGAACTGGACGGTCTGGGCGCGGCGCGCCACTTCGGCCTGTTTGCCGAGCGGGGTGAGCTGCCGGCGGATTTCGCCGGTGAGGTCGCTGAGCCGGGCGAGGTTGGCCTGCATGGCTTCGAGTTTGCGGACCGTCTTTTCCTTGCGGCGGCGGTGCTTGAGGATGCCGGCGGCTTCTTCAATGAACCCCCGCCGGTCCTCCGGGGTGGCGTGCAGCACCTTGTCCAGCTGCCCCTGCCCCACAATGACGTGCATTTCCCGGCCCAGGCCGGAGTCGGAGAGGAGCTCCTGAATGTCCAGCAGCCGGCAGCCCGCGCCGTTGATGGCGTACTCCGAGCCGCCGGTCCGGAACAGCGTGCGGGAAATCGTGACTTCGCTGTACTCGATCGGCAGGGCGCCGTCGCTGTTGTCAATGGTGAGGGAGACGTGGGCGCGGCCCAGCGGGGGGCGTCCGGACGTGCCGGCGAAGATGACGTCCTCCATCTTGCCGCCGCGGAGGGTCTTGGCGCCCTGTTCGCCCATCACCCAGGCCAGGGCGTCCACCACGTTGGATTTGCCCGAGCCGTTCGGGCCGACCACGGCGGTGACGCCCGGCTCGAATTCGAAAGTCGTCGCCGACGCGAAGGACTTGAATCCGCGGACGGTCAGGCTCTTGAGGTGCACTGTGCTTCGGATCTCCTGGCTGGCGGAAACGGCTGTTTCGGTCCTAAATCTACCGTCACGGCGTGAAAATCAGCGGATTAAGGCTTTTCCCAAGGAAATCCTTTGCTGGCTTTCCGTGGGCAACCCTAGGATCGCCCTAAGAGTTGCTTGACGCTGTTCGGGCCGGTGGTCTCACACCGTCCCGACTGGGCAGAATGCAGTTGACGCTGTGCTCTACCGCGGGCGCAGGGGGGCGCAGGACTCGCAACTCGAGGTTGGAGGACAACTGGATAACTTGGTTGGCTGCCCCGGGGGGTGCGGCACAGGGCGGTGCACGATGCGCCGGCCCGATACCGCCACACCGTACTCACTCAGGAGTTCATATGTCCGCATCCCCAGCCGGTCGATCGCTGAAAGCACTCACACGAGGCGCCATTCGGCTGGTTGTCGCCGGGCTGGTTGCAGCGCTCCTGCCGGTCGCTGCGCCGGCGGCACTCCTGCCGTCCGCCAACGCTGCGGATCCGTGCACCCCGCTCCTGAACGCTGTGGCGTGCGAGAATTCGAAGCCCGGAAGCCCGCCCTCGGAATGGGAAGTATCCGGCGCCGGCGATGCCGACATTCAGGGATTCGCGACCGACATCAGCGTCAACGCGGGCCAGCCCATCAGCTTCAAGGTGGACACCACCGCGGCCGACTACACCATCGGCATCTACCGGACCGGCTGGTACCAGGGCCTCGGCGCCCGCAAGATTGCCGATGTCACCCCGGCGGCATTTCGGCAAACGCAACCCCAATGCCTCTCGGACAACACCACGGATCTCTACGATTGCGGAACCTGGGCGGTGTCCGCGACCTGGCAGGTTCCTGCGACGGCCGTGTCCGGTGTGTATGTCGCCCTCCTGACGCGGCCGGACAGCGGCAACCAGAGCCACATCACGTTCATCGTCCGCTCGGACGGCAGCCACTCGGACGTCGTCTTCCAGACCTCCGATACGTCATGGCAGGCTTATAACAACTACGGCGGCGCGGATTTCTACCAGGGCGCACAAAACGGCCGGGCCTACAAAATCAGCTACAACCGGCCGGTCAGCACCCGGGACGGCGTTGACGGACGGGACTTCTACTTCAGCAACGAATACCCGTTGGTGCGGTTCCTCGAGAAGAACGGCTACGACGTCAGCTACATCAGCGGGGTGGACACCGACCGGAACGGGGCCGGTCTCCTCAACCACAACGTGTTCCTCTCCGTGGGCCACGACGAATACTGGTCCGGAGCGCAACGGGCCAACGTGGAGGCCGCCCGCGATGCTGGGGTGAACCTTCAGTTCCTGTCCGGCAACGAAGTCTACTGGCGCACCAGGCTCGAGCCTTCCCCGGTGGACGGCGCGGCCCGGCGCACCATCACCTCCTACAAGGAAACCTGGGCCAACGGCAAGATCGATCCCAGCACGGAGTGGACCGGCACCTGGCGCGATCCGAGGTTCGCCGCGCCAGCCAACGGCGGCGGTTTGCCGGAAAACGCGCTGACCGGGACGATGTACATGTCCAACTTCACGGACCTGCCCATCACGGTCAGCGCCGCGGAAGGCAAAGCCCGTCTCTGGCGCAACACGACGCTGGCAACGCTCGCCGCCGGAAGCTCCGCGGAGCTGGCGCCGCACACGGTGGGCTACGAATCCAATGAGGACCTGGACAACGGGTTCCGACCGGCGGGGCTGATCCGGCTGTCCACCACTACGGGGACAACCCCCCAGTACATGCAGGATTTCGGGAACACAGTGAGCACGGGAACCACCACACACAACACAACCATGTACCGCGCCCCCAGCGGGGCGCTAGTCTTCTCCGCGGGAACGGTCCAGTGGACCTGGGGCCTGGACCAGGAGCATGACGGGGACGGCGCGCCCGCGGACCCGCGGATGCAGCAGGCACAGATCAACCTGCTGGCTGACATGGGCGCCCAGCCCGCCACCCGCGACACCGCTCTCTCAGCTGCATCCGCCAGCAGCGATACAGCGGCCCCGACCGTGGCGGTATCCTCCCCGGCCGAGGGAGCCACCATTCCGCACGGCACCAGCGTCAAGGTGTCGGGAACGGCCAGCGATGCCGGCGGCATCGTGGCCGGCGTCGAAGTCTCCACCGACGGCGGAACCAGCTGGCGACGCGCCGAAGGCAAACAAAGCTGGTCCTACACGTATATCCAAAAGGGACTCGCCACGGCCAGCTTTCAGGTGCGCGCCGTGGACGACAGCGCCAACATCGGCGCACCCTTCACCCGTCATCTCCTGGTCACCGGCCCCTACTCGGTCTTCGGTCAACAGGTACCCGAGGTGCCTGATGCCCGGGACGGCGGGGCCTACGAGCTGGGCATGAACATCTCGCCCAGCGCGGACGGCTTCATCACCGGAGTGCGCTTCTACAAAAGCGCCGCCAATATCGGAACCCACACCGGTTCGCTGTGGAGTTCCACCGGTGAGCGGCTCGCAACAGCCACGTTCACCTCGGAAACCGCATCCGGCTGGCAGCAAGTTCGGTTCAGCCGGCCGGTGGCGGTAACCGCAGGGCAGAAGTACGTCGTCTCGTACACCACCCCGAACGGCCACTACGCCAGCAAGGACTACCAGTGGGCCAGCTTTGGCATGCCCGACCCGCCCCTGACCGTGGCAGGCGGATTCGGCAGCCCTCCGGCCGGTGTGTACGCCGGCCCGGGTTCGTTTCCGTCCAACAGTTACCACAACGGCAACTATTTCGTGGACGCCCTGTTTGACACCGTCGACACCTCCGACCTGACAGCGTCCGGTCACTGGCCACTGGATGGCTCCTCGAGTGTCCCGCAGGCCACAACCGTCGGGGCGGTGTTCTCCAAGGCCGTCACAGGCTCAAGTGTGAAGCTGACGCTCACGGCAAACGGCGCGGCCGTCGCGGGCACCACCGGCTACGACTCCACCTTGCGGAAGGTCACCTTCACTCCGGCAGCTGTCCTGGCACTCGGTACCACCTACACCGCTACGCTCAGCGCCACGGCCGTTGGCGGCGGCTCGCTGGTCAGCGGCGCGTCCTGGTCCTTCACCGCTGTCGTCTCTCCGCCGGCACCAGGAAGCTGCCCTTGCAGCCTCTACGATGACGCTGTTGTGCCGGGGATCCAGGAGGTCCGAGACGGTGTGCCGCTGACTCTTGGAGTCCGTTTCGCCAGCGCTGCCGCAGGGACCATCACCGGCGTCCGCTTCTACAAGTCTGCGGGCAACACCGGCACTCACACCGGCACCCTGTTCACTGTGTCCGGGCAGCAGCTCGCCACTGTCACGTTCGCCAACGAGAGTACATCCGGCTGGCAAACGGCCAACTTCAACCAGCCGGTCGCCATGGCGGCGGACACCGAATACATCATGGCATACAAGAGCACCACCGGATCATACTCCGCAACGTTGAACGGGTTCGGGTCGGGACTGAGGGTCGGGAACCTGAGAACGGCGTCCGACTCCGGGGCGTACTCCTACACGACAGATTTCCCCAGTGCCCGCTCCGCAGCCAGTTACCTTGTTGACGTGGTGGTCCAGTACCCGGATCCGCCTTTTGCGGCCGGCGCGCAGACGCCGCTTCCCGGCTCGTCGAGCGCCGCACTGGATACCGAGGTCTTTGCATCCCTGTCCAAGCCTGCTGCCGGGTCAAGTGTGGCGCTGACGTTGACAGGTCCCGGCTCTGTCAATGTTCCCGGCACTACCAGCTACGACTCGGCCACCGGCAAAGTAACGTTCACGCCGGCGGCAGCCCTGGCACCGGCCACCAGCTACACGGCTGCCTTGACCGCAACCTCCTCGACGGGCCAGGCGCTCAGCGCGGGCGGAACGTGGACCTTCACCACCGTTCCGTCCCCGCGGACCGATGGCGTCTGCCCGTGCTCGCTGTACCAGGACACCGTGACCCCCGGCGTCCCGGAATTCAACGACGGGGTGCCCCTCACACTGGGCGTCCGTTTCGCCAGCAGTTCGCCCGGCCAGATCACAGGAGTCCGCTTCTACAAATCCGCAGGCAACACCGGAACGCACACCGGCGCACTCTACACCGTCAGCGGCCAGCAGCTGGCGGCAGCGACCTTCACCGGAGAATCCACCTCCGGGTGGCAGACAGCCACCTTCAGCCAGCCCGTGGACATCGCCGCGAACACGGAATATGTGGCCGCCTACCGCACGCCTACCGGAATCTATTCGGCGACACCGGGCGGTTTCAGCTCCGGACTCACCAGCGGACCGCTGCGTGCGGCAGGAGGCGCCGGGGCGTACACGTACAGCGGCGACTTTCCCTCATCCCCATCCTCCGCCAGTTACCTCGTGGACGTGGACTTCGTCGTGACGGTGCCGCCGCTCACGGTGATAACCCTGGCGCCGTCGGCAGATTCCGTCGGTTTCCCGCTGACCTCCAAACCATCGGTGAAGTTGTCGGCACCCATCCAGGCCGGCTTCACCTTTGGACTGACAGCCAGCGGTGCCGCCGTCTCGGGCACCTCCACGCTTTCGGCGGACGCAAGGACCATCACGTTCACGCCGGCCCAGCCGCTGCCGGCGGCCGCCGTGATCTCTGCCAGCATCAGCAATGTCATTTCCACTCAAGGTGCCGCACTGGCGCCGCTCAGTTGGCAGTTCACCACATCCAATCCTGCCGGCGCCGAACAGTCGCTGTTCGGATCCCTGCTCCCTGATGTGCCGGCCTCAACCGGGGACACGTCATCCATTGAGCTGGGCACCGCCTTCTCAGTGTCGGCGTCGGGTCATGCCACGGGCGTGAGGTTCTACAAGGGGACGGGCAACACCGGAACGCATGTCGGTTCGCTGTGGACGGCCGCCGGGGAGAGACTGGCCCAGGCGACGTTCACGGACGAGACAGCCACCGGCTGGCAGCAAGTCTCGTTCGCTGCCCCGGTGGCGCTGGAGCCGGGCCAGAGCTATGTCGTGTCGTACCTGGCTCCGAACGGAAACTATGCCTATACGGCGGCGTTCTTCGCCGAGCCATGGATCAACGGCGTGCTGACGGCGCCGGATGCGAACAGCGGCCGGTACCAGTACGGGGCAGGGGGTTCCGTGCCGATGAACTCCTGGAACGCCACCAATTACTTCGTCGATATCGTCTTTGCTCCAGCGTCCCCCTGATCCCCATCGGTTGCTCCATAACTGCCCTTCAGAGGCTCGAGAACGGCAGTTGTGGAGCAACCGATGGGAACTAGGGGGTCAGCACTCGAGCCTCCGTGGAGCGCGGCGGGGTATGTGGACACGGCCGTGTTCCTGCGTCTGCCCTTATCCGTTGCTCCATAACCGCCCTTCTGAGGCTTGATAAGGGCCGTTGTGGAGCAACCGATGGGTCTACAGGGCTCAGGACCTTGGGTGGGCACCCCGGTCAGCGCACCACTGAGGGCGACCAGGCGTGCTCGATGTAGAGGGAGGAACGGGACGCCGGATCCGCGCCGATTTGCCAGATGTCGCTGTCGCCGGCAGCGCCGTCGCGGGCGAGTCCGTAGAGCAGGGTCTGGTCGTCAAGCCACTCGATCTGGTCGTCCACGCTGCGCGTCTCGGACAGCACTGTTTCGTTGCCGGTGGCCAAGTCCAGGATGGCCGCACGCCAGTGCGGGGACACCGGGCCGCCGGTGTTCTTCTTGTACGCGATCCGGGTGCCGTCCGGCGAGAGCGACGGGCATTCCACGCCGTCGTGGATTGCCGTAAGGGTGCGCGCCGAAATGCTGCCCTGCACCAGCCAGATGCGGCCCGATGAGGCCGCCGTAGCGTAGAACGTGTCGCTTTGGCCCGGAGCGAAGGTTACGCCCCAGATGTTGCGGTCCGCCGCGGTGACGCGGGTGCCGTTAACCAGGAGCGCGAAATCCTCGAGATTCCCGGTTCCGCCGCTGCCCTGCGCGGCCGTGATGGATGTCTCCGTCGAGAAGCTCCCGCCGCCATACGAGTGTCCGGAGACAAACACCGTTGTGGCCACCAGGGACCCGTCCGCACTCATCCGGGTGCGGCTGGGGATACCGGGTACCGCCCAGGTCATCGTCGGCTGCCATTCCGGGTTCAGCAGGACGGCTTCGAAACTGGTCACGAGGCCGCGGTTGGTTTTCAGGCAGACGATGCCCTGCAGGGTGCCGTACATCCTGTCGCAGGCTACCGCTGCCAGCGACCGCTCGCCGGCAGGAGCTGAAAGCGGAACGGTGCCGATGGTCCCGTAGCCCTGGCCCGGTGCAGTGTTGCGGAACAGAACCGAGCCCTGTGTCAGCTCGGCGGCGCCGGATGCTACCCGCGCTGCCGATGCCGCCGTCCTGCTCTCCTGAAAGCGCTCGAACGCAGTCGCTGCGTAGGCTCCGGCTGCGGCAATGACCAGCACCGTGACCGCCAGCAGAATCCCCCAGCGCGCCCTGCTCACGGCCGGGGTCAAGCTGCCGGCCCCTGCTGAAAACCGCCACTTAGGCCGCCGCGAAGGATGAACCACGACGCCACGACGCCTGCGGCCAGGCAGGCGCCCACCACCACCATTGCAGCGGCGGGCCCCAGCGCGAACCACAGGACGCCGAAACCGACCGAGGCGGCCATCCGGCTGAGCGCCACCATGGTCTGGGCGGCGCCGAGTCCGGTGGCAAGTTTTTCCGGCGGAGCCAGTTGGCTCGCCAGCGCCGCCAGCACCCCGTCCGTCGCGGCGTAGAAGGCACCCAGCAGCACCAGGCACATCACTGTCGGGCCGAAGCCCCCTACCGGTGCAGCGGCCAGCAGGTAACAGACCAGCAGGGCGATGTGCCCGAGAACAAACACCCGGGCCTTGCCCCAGCGGTCCGCGAGGCGGCCCAGCGGAATAGCCAGAATCAGGAAGACCACATTGGTGCCCACATAGAGCAACGGAAACCACTGCACAGCAAAGGAGTCCCGATCCTGCAGGACCAGGTAGATGAAGCCGTCCCCCACCGTCAGCAGGCCCAGAATCCCGGCGGCGAGCAGCAGCCGCCCCAGCCCTGGCTCCCGCAGCAGGCGCCAGCTGAATCTAGCCGCCGGCCTGTTTTTGCTGACCGGCTCCGGTCCTCCGGAGCGTGCGGTCCGCAGATTCGGCACCAGCAGGGCCAGCGCCGCGACACCAACGGCGGCGAAGGCCAGCGAGACCACAAACACGGTCCCGTAGCCGTTGGGGATCAGCATGAGGATGAAAAAGGCCAGCAGCGGGCCGCTCGCCGCCCCGATGTTGTCCAGCATCCGGTGCACCCCGAAATGCCGGGCCAGATATTCAGGCTGGGCCGACACCGCAATCAAGGCATCGCGCGGGGCCGTCCGGATGCCCTTGCCGATCCGGTCTGCCGTCACGACGGCGGTCAGGGCCCAGAATCCGCCAGCGAACAGGAGACCGAGCCGGGCGACCATGGAGAGGCCGTAGCCCGCGAGGGCCACTCCTTTGGGGCGGCCGATACGGTCGGAGGCATAACCTGCAGCGATCCGCACGATGGAGCTGGCGCCCTGGTTGATTCCATCGAGAATTCCAAACGCAACTATGGACAGGCCAAGATATCCGGTGATGTACAGGGGCAGGATGGCGGACACCGACTCGGACGAGACATCGGTGAGCATGCTGACCACGCCGAGCCAGAGAATGACCGGGGAGAGCCGGAAAGGTCTTTTCGCCGGCCCGGCCGGGCCCTGGTTGACCGCTTGCAGGTCTTTCTTGCCGCCGTTGCGGTCCGAAATGGAGAGATACATGGCGCTACCGCCCGGCCGCCACGTACAGATTCCCCAGCAACATAAAGCGCGTGCCTCCCGTGCCCGTGGTGGAAGCCGTGACGGTCACCGAATCAGAGCCCCGGCTGAACCGGATTGAGCGCTGACCCTCAGCCGCCGGGACCGGTTCAGACCCGAACCCCAGGCCGCCCAGGATCTGCTGGAAGTGACCCGCGACCGAGTCCTGGCTCAAGCCGATGATGGCGTCGGCGGCTACCTGCAGGGTTCCTTCCGCCGAGGAGACCGACGTCGAGACAACCACCGTTCCCTCCGGAAACGGGAAGACGTCCACCGGGAAGCCGTCCACGACTTTTCCCTGGGCCGACGCCGTCACGGGCAAGGGCATGCTGATGAGCGGCGACGGCGGCGAAGGCATCGGCAACCCGGAGGGAGACGCGCTGACCGGCGGAAGGACTTCACGGCCGCCCACAGGAGCCGGAGTTGAGCCGGCGGAGGGTTCAGCAGAGGGTGCGGTTGCGGGCGCAGCCGCACTCTCGCCCGCTTCCGTGGCGGCCGCTGCATCCGACGGCCCTGGATCCCCGGTGGAGCCGGCCGACGGCGGGCTGCTGTCCGCGGCCGGCGCAACGCGCGTCACGGATTGCGCCCCTGCCGTCATCTGGTCCAGCACTACGGCGGTGCCGCCAAGTACCACCGCGATGCCGACCCCCGCGAGAACGAGCCGCCTGGCTTTCACCGGCCGGTCTCCGGCCGGCCCAAGACATCCCATAAGACCACTGCTGCTATTCCCCTGGCACCCATCGCCACAGTCTTTCAGCGGGATGTGCGGTTCGTAAGAGTAGTGCTACTTGTTTTTTCCGCCGGCAGCGGCTGCTACCAGCGGCCGTTGCGTGGCCGGGGCTGGCAGACCGGGCAGGAGTAAGAGGAGCGGTTCATGAACTGTTCCCGCTTCATCGTGCTGACCAAACCGGCGGCGGCGCAGCGTTTGCACTCCTGGCCCTCGCGGCCATAGGCGTTGAGGGAGCGGTCGAAGTAGCCGGAAGCCCCGTTGACGTTGACATAGAGCGAATCGAAGCTGGTTCCGCCGGCGGCCAGGGCATCGGTCATGACTTCCCGTGCGGCGTCGAGCACCCGCTCGGCCTCGACCCGCCGGAGCGTGTCCGTAGGCCGGGCGAAGTGCAGCCTCGCCTTCCAGAGTGCCTCGTCCGCGTAGATGTTGCCGATCCCCGAGACGAGCCCCTGGTCCAGCAGGGCGCGCTTGAGGCCGGTTTTGCGGGTCCGGAGACGGCGGTAGAACAAGTCGAAGGAGAAGTACGGGTCCAGCGGGTCCCGTGCAATGTGGGCCGCTTCCTCGGCGATCAGCGGCAGCGGCGTCTCGGCGAGGCCACCGGGACCGCCGTCGGCAGTGGGGATCAGCGAGGTCAGGAAGAGCCCGCCGAAGATCCGCTGGTCCACGAACCGGAGCTGGTCCGGCATGCCGTCAGCGGGGCTGAGGCGCAGGCGCACCTTCAGGTGCTTCTCGTCCGGCACGGAGGAGTCCTGCATCAGCAATTGCCCGGACATGCCCAGATGCGCCATCAGGGCCACGGACGGCGCAGGGGTGTCCTCGGGGGTGTCAGCCAGCGGCAGCCAGAGGAATTTCCCGCGCCGGACCACGTCCAGGACCCGGGCGCCTTCAAGGTTGCCGACGAAGTCCTCCGGGCCGAGAGCATGCCGCCGGACCGAGCGCGGATCCACCACCTCAACGGCGGTGATCGTCCGGCCGCGCACCCAGCTCACCAGGCCACGACGGACGACTTCAACCTCGGGCAGTTCCGGCATGGGGAGTGCCTAGGCGCCGGTCGGGGACTGCAGCGGCTCCGTGCCGGGCCCTGCGGCGTCGCCGGGCGCCGTATCCGGTGCCACCGCCGACGGAGCAGAGAGCCGGCGCCAGGCGTCCGCGGCAGCTTCCTGCTCGGCTTCCTTCTTGGAGTTGCCCGAACCGGTGCCGTAGTCGGTGCCGCCGATCCGCAGGATGGCTTCGAACGTCCGCGCGTGGTCCGGGCCGGAACCGTCCACTGCGTAGTTGATCGTCCCGAGCTGCCTGCTGGCCGCGAGCTCCTGGATGCTCGTCTTCCAGTCGGTGCCGGCACCGAGCGCGGCTGCGTCCTTGAGCAGCGGCCCGATCAGGCGCATGACAAGCTGGCGCGCCGTCTCGATGTCATTGGAGATATAGGTGGCGCCGATCAGCGCTTCCATGGTGTCCGCGAGGATGGATGCCTTGTTCTTGCCCTCGGTGAGCTTTTCGCCCTGACCAAGGTAGATGTACTCGCCCAGGCCGATGCTGCGGCCGATGCCCGCGAGTGCCCGGGTGCTCACGACGGCGGAACGGCGCTTGGCCAGGTCCCCTTCGGGCAGTGTGGGGTTGTCACGGTAGAGCGCGTCGGTGACGGAGAACCCGAGGATGGAGTCGCCCAGGAATTCGAGCCGCTCGTTGGTGGGGATGCCGCCGTTTTCGTAGGCGTAGGAACGGTGTGTGAGCGCAAGACGAAGCGTCCCGGCGTCAATAGTGACACCGAGACGCTTCAAAAGCTCTTCAGTTGAAGACATCTTATTCAGCCGGTTGGCGGATTAGACGTCTGCGACCTTGCGGCCCTTGTATTCAAGGAACAGCGCGGTGCCAGCCGAGTCGGTAACGACTTTTGCCTGGTGCGGCAGGCTGTACGTGACCTGGCCGTTCTCGACAGTCTTCACCAGGTTGGCAGGGGTTGCCTTCCACTGGGAGCGGCGGGCGCGGGTATTCGAGCGAGACATTTTCCGCTTCGGGACAGCCACGGCTAACTCATTTCTCTCTAGTCCAACACTTACAAATCAGTTTTGCCGGTCAGGCTTAGCCAAGTCGGCTAGGGCAGCCCAGCGAGGATCTACCACCTCGTGGTGATGCCCCGGCTCGTCTTCCAGGCGAACTCCACATTCGGAGCAAAGGCCCTGGCAGTCTTCCCGGCACACCGGCTGGAACGGCAGCATGGTTACAACTGCGTCCCGCAACACCGGTTCAAGATCGATCAGATCGTGCTCGATTCGACGTTGCTCTTCTTCGTCTTCCTCGTCGGAGAACAATGCGTCCTCGTAGAAGAAAAGTTCTTGCACATCGACCTCGAGGTCATACGCAAGGGGATCCAGGCATCGGCCGCATTCGCCAGTAACTTTGGCGATTACGGTTCCTGATACCAGAATTCCTTCGTGTACGGCCTCCAGCCGCAGGTCCAACTCGACATCCGAGCCTTCCTGCACGCCAATGAGTGCCACACCGAGATCACCCGGTGCAGGTACATGTTCTGTCAGCGTCCGCATGCTTCCCGGACTGCGTCCGAGGTCCTTGACGTCGAACGCCAAGGGCGAACTAGCATCTCGTTTAATGAGAACTCCTGTTGAACATATGACCGACGTACTATCTTAGCCTGATCTTCCGGGCGGACTCAAACCGGGTGGCAACGCCGCGGTTCACACCGCAAAGCCGCCTCGGGTTCGGGCCGCGCAACCGGCAGCAGGCCGCCGAGTACCGATCAAGCTTACCCTCTGCGCGGCTGTTCCTGGTCCGGTTCGGGCGGCTGCAGCCGTTTCAGCACCGAACGGGGAACGAAGTCGGACACATTGCCGCCCAGCGAGAACACTTCCTTGATCAGCGTGGAGGACAGATGGAGGTAGTGGCTTTCGGCGGGCAGGAAGACAGTCTCAACGCCGGTCAGTTGACGGTTCATCGTTGCCATCGGCAGTTCGTAGTCGAAATCCGAGGAGGAGCGCAGGCCCTTGACGATGGCCGAGACCCCGCGCTGCCGGCAGTACTCGGCGAGGAGGCCCTCCCCCACCGGCTCCACCACGATGCCGCGCAGGGAGGCCAGGGTTTCCTTGGCCATGTCGATGCGTTCCTCGAGCGTGAAACGGTATTTCTTGGCGTAGTTCGTGGAGACGCCGACAATGACCTCGTCGAAGAGGCCTGCGGCCCGGGCAATGACTTCCAGGTGGCCATTGTGGATCGGATCGAAGGAGCCAGGGCATACGGCGCGTCTCATGCACCGAACCTACCGTATGGCTGCCGCAGGCCGGGATAACATGACTGAATGTCAGCATCGAGCATTCCCTTCACCGTGTCCGGAGGCGTGGTTCTCGTGACGGGAGCCGCCATGGGCATGGGCCGTCTTTACGCCCTGCGAGCGGCCCGCGAGGGCGCCGCCGTCGTGATTCTCTGGGACGTGGACGCCAACGGCCTGGCGAAGACCGCCGCCGAGGTGACCGCCCTCGGCGCGCGCGCCGTCGTCCGCCAGGTGGACCTCGCCGACCCCGCCGCGATTGCCGACGCCGCGGCGGAGTGCCGGAATGAAGGGCCGCCGACGCTGCTGATCAACAACGCCGGCATCGTCCGCGGCGCGCTGTTCTGGGACCACAGCCCGGAGCGGGACATTGCCCTGACCATGGACATCAACGCGCTGGCGCCGATGTACGTCACGCACGCGTTCCTGCCGGACATGATGGGCGACGCCGGCCGGCCGCGCCGGATCCTCAACATCGCCTCCGCCGCCGGTACTGTGTCCAACCCGAGGATGAGCGTGTATGCGGCGTCCAAATGGGCAGTGATCGGCTGGAGCGACTCGCTCCGGCTGGAACTCGAACAGCAGGGCTACGGCCACCTCGCGGTGACGACCTTCTGCCCCAGCTACATTTCCACCGGGATGTTCGACGGCGCCCGCGGCCCGTTGCTGACGCCGCTGATGACGCCGGAGGACGCCGTGGACCGGGCGTGGCGGGCCACCACCGCCGGCCGGCCGCAACTGATCGCCCCGGCGACCGCACAGCTGGGCAAGGTGCTGCGCGGGCTGTTGCCGGTGCGGGCCTGGGACTTCGTGGGCGGGAAGGTCTTCGGGATCTACTCCACGATGGACAAGTTCACCGGGCGTGGCGAGAAGGCGGGTACCCGGTGAATGCACCGGCGCCGCTCCCGTGGCAGCGGGCCGCAACCGGAGCCAACCTGCTCTCCCCCGGCGGCACCCTCGGCGTAACGATCTTCGAGGAAATGACCACGCTCGCGCTGCAGACGGGCGCCATCAACCTCGGCCAGGGCTTCCCGGACGAGGACGGCCCGGTGGAGATCAAGGCTGCCGCGCAGGCAGCCATCGCCGCGGGCGCCAACCAGTACGCTCCCGGGAAGGGCATCCTGGAGCTGCGGGAGGCGATCGCCCTGCACCAGGAGCGTTTCTACGGCCTCGCGCCGGACCCGCAGACCGAGATCATCGTCACGACGGGGGCCACCGAGGCCATCGCCGCCTCGCTGCTCGCGCTCGTGGGGCCGGGAGATGAGGTCCTCACCTTCGAGCCGTTCTACGACTCTTACGGGGCGATCATTGGCCTGTCCGGCGCCCGCCACGTCACTGCCCCGCTGCTGGCCCCTGACTTTATGCCCGATCTGGCCGCCCTCGACGCGGCGTTCAGCAGCCGGACCAGGGTGGTGCTGGTCAACAATCCGCACAACCCCACCGGGGCGGTGTTCCCCCGCGAGGTGCTCGAACGCGTCGTCGAGCTTGCCATCCGGCACGACGCGATCATCATCACCGATGAGGTCTACGAACACCTCACCTTCGGTGCCCGGCACATCCCGGTGGCCACCCTCCCGGGCGCTGCGGAACGCACCCTGACCATCTCCTCCGCCGGGAAGACCTTCTCCTTCACCGGCTGGAAGATCGGCTGGCTCAGCGGGCCGGAGCACCTGGTGGCCGCCGCCCGCACGGTCAAGCAGTTCCTGAGCTACAGCTCCGGCACGCCGTTCCAGAGCGCCATCGCGGCCGGACTGGGCCTCCCGGATGAGTTCTACACCGGCATCGCCGATACCCTCCAGCTCAAACGGGACATCCTCAGCGAAGGCCTCCGCGCCGCGGGACTGGACGTCTACACCCCGCAGGGAACGTACTTCGTGAACGTGGACACCGCGCCGCTCGGCATCACCGACGCCGTCGAGCTCGCCCGCAGGCTGCCCGCGCTCGTGGGCGTCGCGGCAATTCCGGTGCCGGTCTTCTGCCACCCGGAAGGTGCCGAACGCACCCGGAGCCTGCTGCGCTTTGCCTTCTGCAAACGGATCGATGTGCTGCAGGAAGCCGCCGAACGTCTCGCGACGCTCCGCGACGTCCTCTGATGGCGGGCACCCCCGCGGCCACACGCTTCCTGCGCACCACCGGCCAGCACGCCACGATCGAACCCGACGCCTTCACCGAGGGCGGCTTTGTGCTCAGCATCGGCGGGGCGGAACAGTCACACGTCAACCTGGCGGACCCCTCGGACATTTTCTACGAGTACCTGCGCAGGATCGGACACGTGGTGGATCTCGCGGCGCCGTGGGGCGAACCCGTCACTGCCCTGCACCTCGGCGCCGGGGCGCTGACCCTCGCGCGCTATATCCAGGCCACCCGGCCGGGTTCCGTGCAGTACGCGGTTGAGCTGGAACGGGAACTGCTGGATTTTGTGCTCGAGCAGCTCCCGCTGCCCGCCGGAACGGAGCTGCACACGCTGATCGGCGACGCCCGGGACGCCCTCGCCGAGCTGCCGCCGGAGCTGCGCTTCGACGTCGTGATCCTGGACATCTTCTCCGGACCGGAGGCGCCGGAACACATCGCCTGCACGGAGTTCTACCTCGAGGCGGCGGCGAAACTGAGCCCGCGCGGGGTCCTGGTCGTCAATGTGGGCGACGAGCCGGGACTCACCCTGGTCCGCAGCCAGGTGGCCGCGCTGCGCCGGGCGATGGCCGGTGTCGCCGCCTGTGCCGAGACCGGCATGTTCAGCGGCCGCTATCCGGGCAACATCATCCTGACCGGGACGCAGGGCCCGTGGCCGGAGGTGTGGACGGCAGCGCTGACCGCCCGCGGGCCGCACCCCGCGAAGGTGCTGTCCGGCGTCGCGCTGGACGTGCTCTCGGCCTAGTTCCGCGGCCCCGGACCTTCGGCTGCCGGTTCAGGGCCGCAACGGCCGCCGTGACGAAGGTGGGACGTCAGCCGAAGGCGATCTTCCGCAGCAGGACGCGGAGCTGATCTCGTTCGGGTTCGTCGAGGGGCGCCAGGGACGTATTTTCGGCCGTCCGGACTGCTGCCGCGGCACGCTGATACAGCTCCAAGCCGGCTGCCGTCGGGCGGATGACCTTGGACCGCCGGTCGCGGGAATCGGCCCCGCGAAAAACCAGCCCGCGCTGTTCGAGCGCGTCAACCAGGGAGACAATCTGGCTGGGATCCAAGCGCAGAAAATCTGCGAGCTCGCGCTGCGATGGCTCCACGTCACTGCATGCCATCGCCAGGACCGAGTAGGAACGCACCTTCAGATCCAGCGAGGCCAGCATGGCATTGGCGTGGCCGCTGCCCAGAGATCGCGCCCGCGCTGCCAGGAATTCTATTTCGTTCACCAGATCGCTGGTGAGAAGGCGGTCGGGGACGGCCGGAACCGATGCGCTTTCCCGAGCGTCCTCGTCATGCCGAGTTGATGCGGCCACGGGCCCTCGCAGCTTCTGGTTGGCTCCTGAAAACGCTTGACGGCCTCAACGATACCCCGGCAGCTGCCTCCGAAAAAATAGTTGAAAAAATAATCATTGACATCATCAATCATACAGGTTGTCATTATGTAACATCGGAGCTGCCCGACAGGCGTTTGTCCGCCTAAGTGCCCCGATCCTCCAATAACTCGCCCCAAGGAAGTGGAATGTTATGAACCGACTTAAATTTGCTGTCGTCGGAGTCGCCGCAGCGTTGCTGCTCACCGGCTGCGGCGGCGGGTCGCCGTCCGGGTCCACCTCGAACACCTCGGCCGCCGGAGGCGATGGTGTCCGCAACGTCAGCGTCGGTGTGATCTCGATTGCGCCGTCCGCTGCCGTGCAGCTGGGCATCGACGAGGGGATCTTTGCGAAGCACAAGCTGAAGGTTGAGTTGCAGAGCGGACAGGGCGGCGCGGCTATGCTTCCCGCCGTCTCCACTGGAACCATGAACTTCTCCGTGGGAAACCCGCTGTCCGTACTCCTGGCCAAGAACAAGGGCCTGGACATGAAGATCGTCTCCGGATACTCGAACTCCCTCCCCACCGGAAATGACATCAATGGCGTCGTCGCCAAGGCGGACTCTGGCATTACCTCGGCCAAGGACCTTGTTGGCAGGAAGGTCGCGGTCAACACCATCAATGCGCAGGGCGACCTGACCATCAAGGAAGTCGTATCCAAACAGGGCGGCGATCCCAACGCGGTCCAGTTCCTCGAACTGCCGTTCCAGGACATGGGGGCCCAGCTGGCCCAGGGGAACGTGGATGCTGTCTGGGTTCCCGAACCGTTCCTCTCAAAGCTGCTGGCGGAAGGCAACAAGCTGGTGACCTACAACAACCAGGCGGCGCTGCCCGGCCTGCCCACCATGGTGACCTTCACAAGCGGCAACTACGCCCAGCAGAATCCGCAGGTGGTTGCTGACTTCAAGGCGGCCATGACGGAGACCCTGGCCCTGGCGCAGAGCAATCCCGACAAGGTCCGGGCACTGCTGCCCGTGTTCATGAAGATGCCGGAGGCCGTGGCCAGGGACCTGCGGCTGGAGTCATTCAACGGCCAGCTGGATGAACCCACCCTGGGCAAACTTGGCGAGCTGATGGCCAAGTACGGCATTGTGCCCTCAACGCCGGACGTTTCGGGCACGATCCTGAAATAGCGGCTGCCGGGTGAGCGGAAGACGACGACGGCGGGAGGCCCCGCCGTCGTCGTCATCGTATGCAGCCTGACGGAAATCAACCGCCAAAGGGGTCTAGCAGAAAGGCCTAGTCACCGGTCTCCACGGCCGGTTCGGCGAACCAGAGCTTCGTCTCGCCGTACTTGCGTTCCGCGAACCGCTCCATCCCGTCCGGCCAGGCCGGCTCGGGCGTCCGGGATGAGCGCTCCACGACGAGGACGGCGCCTTCGGCCAGGTGCGGGAGCAGCTTGGCCAGCACACCGGCCAGTGCCGGTTCGTCCAGCGGGTAGGGCGGGTCCAGGAAGACAAGGTCCCAGCGGACGGGCTCCGGGGTCCGCTCCAGGAACGATTCGACCTTGGAGCGGTGCACGGTGACGACCTTGCGCCCCGCGACGGTGTTGACCAGGTCCGCGTTTCGCTGGCAGACCTCGCTGGCCTTGCCGTCGAATTCCACCAGGTCCACGCTCTGCGCGCCGCGGCTGGCGCTTTCCACGCCGAGCGAACCGGAGCCGGCGTAGAGATCCAGCACGCGGGCGTCCGCGATCACCTCGAACGCGTCCAGCCGGGAGAAGAGCGCCTCCTTGACCCGGTCCGTGGTGGGCCGGGTCAGGGACCCGGGGACGCTGACCAGCGTGGTGCCGCCCGCGGCCCCGGAAATGATGCGGCTCATGGCCGGGCCGCCCGGGAGGGATGGATCGTGTTAGCCGCGTTCAAGGAACGCCTCCTTTTCCGGGTTCAGGTATGCGTCGATCGCCGCTGCGAGGACGGGGTGCGCGCCCAGCGACGGGTCGCCGCCGACAATCCGCCAGGCGTCCTGCCGGGCGCGGGCGATCACGTCCTCGTGTTCCAGGACCCGCAACAGCTTCAGGGTGGACCGGCCGCCGGACTGGGAGGCGCCCAGGATGTCGCCTTCACGGCGCAGCTTGAGATCCTCCTGGGAGAGTGCGAAGCCATCGGTGGTGGCCGCGACGGCGTCGAGCCGGCGCCGGCTCGGGTGGCCGGGTTCCAGCGAGGTGACCAGAAGGCAGGTGCCCGGCAGCCCGCCGCGGCCCACCCGGCCGCGGAGCTGGTGGAGCTGCGAGATGCCGAAGCGGTCCGCATCCAGGATCACCATCAGCGTGGCGTTGTGGACGTCCACGCCCACCTCAATCATGGTGGTGGAGACCAGGAGCTTGGTCTGGTCGGCGGTGAAGGAGGCCATCGTTTCGGACTTCAGCACCGGGTCCAGCCGGCCGTGCAGCGCTGCCACACTCACCCCGGCCAGGGCCGGTTCGTCCCGGAGCTGGTCCACGACGGCGGTGACGGAAGCCAGTTCGCGTGCCCCGCTGTCGCCGTCGAGGTCCGCGGCGGTCGGTTCAGCCTCGCCGGGGGTGAAGTCGCCATCGTCGTCCGAGCCGATCTTGGGACAGACGATGTAGACCTGGTGCCCGGCGTCGATCTCTTCCCGGGAGCGGGTCCAGATCCGCGAGGCCCATGCCGGATGCTCCGCGAGTCCGACGACGTGGGTGGTGATCGGCGCGCGGCCGGCCGGAAGTTCGTCGAGGATAGAGGTTTCGAGGTCGCCGAAGACGGTCATGGCCACGGTCCTGGGGATGGGAGTGGCCGTCATGACGAGCAGGTGCGGGGGCTTGCTGGCCTTGGACCGGAGCACGTCCCGCTGTTCGACGCCGAAGCGGTGCTGTTCATCCACCACGATCAGGCCCAGGTCGTAGAACGAGACGTTGTCGCTGAGCAGGGCATGGGTGCCGATGACAATCCCGGCGGTTCCGGAGGCGGCGTCCAGCATGGCCTGTTTCCGGGCCGCGGTGGGCATGGAGCCGGTCAGCAGCGTGACCTGGACCGCGTCCGGGCCGAGGCCCCCCAGCAGCCCGTCCCGGGACAGCGGCCCGAGCGTGCGGCGGATCGACTCGAAGTGCTGGGCGGCGAGGACCTCGGTGGGGGCCAGCAGGGCTGCCTGTCCCCCGGCGTCAACCACCTGCAGCATGGCGCGCAGGGCCACGATGGTTTTGCCGGAGCCGACTTCGCCCTGGAGCAGGCGGTTCATCGGCGAGTCCTGGGCGAGCTCCGCGGCCAGGGTCTTCCCGACGGCAGCCTGGCCGGCGGTCAGGGTGAACGGCAGCTGCCGGTCAAAGGCGGTCAGCAGCCCCTCGGCCGCGGGCCTGCGTGCGGTCGCCTCCTCCGCGGCGAGCTGGGCGCGGCGCCGGGCGAGGGCGGACTGCAGCACGAGGGCTTCCTGGTAACGGAAGCGGTCCCGGGCCAGCTGCCAGTCGGCGGGGTTCAGCGGGGTATGGATCATCCGGTAGGCGTCCGCGACCGGCAGGAACTTCTCCCGTGCCGTGATGTCCGCCGGGAGCGGGTCGGGCACGGCGTCCAGGTCCGCGGTGTCCAGCAGCGTGGCGATGACCTTCTCGATGGCCAGGCTGGTCAGCTTCGCGGTGGCCGGATACACCGGCATGGGCATGGCTGCGCGTTTCTCCGGATCGATCCCGGGGCTGTCCGGATCGTCGTCGAGCAACCGGTACTCGGGGTTGGTCATCGAGAGGGCGCCCTGGTAGCGGGTGACCTTTCCGGAGAATATGGCCCGGCGGCCGGGGTGAAGTTCGGCTCTGGCCCGTTGGCCGTTGAAGAAGCTGACCTTCAGGGTGCCGGCGCCCATCCCGGTGCCCGGGGCAGCAGCGTCGTCGGTGATCACGACGTCGGTCAGCGAGCCACGGCGGGCCCGCATGGACCGGGTGCTGCTGGAGAGCACCCGGGCGATGAGGGTGATTTCCTCGTCGAGCGGAACCTCGCTGATGGGCGTGAGTTCGCCGCGATTGAAATAGCGCCGGGGGAAATAGTTCAGCAGTCCGCCGACGGTGGTGATGCCGAGGTGTTTTTCGATCGGCGTGGCGGAACGCTTGCCGATCCGGCGTTCCAGATTTAGCCCCAGTTCGCCGCCGGCTTCAGCGCTGCCCGGTTGAGGGTTGTCCGGTTTAGCGTTGCCAGCTTCAGCGCTGCCCGGTTTAGCGTTCATGTCCGTCGCGGGCCTGTCCTGCGGGTCCGGGTGTGCCGGCGTCGACGGGTTCAGCGTCCGGTACCGCCAGCTCGGTGATGCTGATGTCCGAAGGTTCACCCAGGGAGCGGATCAGGGCCACGGCGGGATCGGCGGCCGGCACGTGGGCGTGGACACGCCACCGGTAGGCGCCGGATTCGTCCGCGGCGCCGCCGACCTGGCTCATGATGACGGAGTCGCCCATTGCGTCGAGCCGCTGGCGCAGCATCGCGGCGTCGAGCGGGGACAGCGTGATGGTGCACATGACCTCCACGCCCTCGTCCCGCGGCATGCCGGCGTGGATGTGGGGGGCCTGGACGTCGTAGCCGTGCAGCCCGTCCAGCAGCTGGTCCTGGAGTTCCTCGCCGAGAACGGCGGAACGGAGGCAGTCCAGGATCAGCAGCATCCCGACGCCGCCGGCATCCACCACGTGGGCGGCATGCAGCGCCTCCAGCTGGTCCTCGGTGCGCACAACGGCCGCGACGGCGGCGTTCACGGCGGCGTCGAGGGCCAGTCCGAGCGTGTGGTTGCTGTCGTCGCCGTCGTGCGCGGAGTCCACGGCCGCTGCGGCGCGGGCGGCGGCTTCCATCACGGACAGCATGGTGCCGGGAACCGGGTCGCTCAACGCGGACCAGGCCCGGAGCTGGGCTCGGTTCAGCGCGGCGGCCAGCAGCGGCGCGCTCAGCCGGTAGTGGCCGGCGAGGGGCTCGGCTGCGGCGCAGAGGAAGACGGCGAAGAGTGTGCCGGAGTTTCCGCGGGCCTTTTCCAGCGCTGCCAGGCCAGCCCGGGCAAGGATGGCGCCGACGTCGTTCTGGGCCGGATCCGGCGGACCGACAGTGCGGGGTGGTGGGTCAGCGCTGACCAGGGGAATCGCGGCAGTGTCCAGGCAGTGAAGTGCCTGGGCGGCGGCGCGCACCGTCAGGTAGAGGTTGGTGCCGGTATCGCCGTCCGCGACGGGGAAGATGTTGATGGCGTTCAGGCGGTCACTGTGGTTACCAAGGGTTGTTTCTGCCTTGCTCAACCACCGCTTCATCGCTTGCGCGTTCGCGGCAATCTTAGTCTGCAAAGTGATCCCATCCCACAGTGTCAGCGGGCCTGCCCGCTATCGTTACGCCCGCGCCGCCGGTTGGTGCAGGGGCTTCCACCGAGCCTATCGCAGTGAAACCGGAAGGCAGCTGAACGCCCGGCGGGAAGGTGGCCAGCAGCCCGTGGTCCTCGCCGCCGCCGAGCACCCATCCCATCGGATCCAGGCCGAGGAGTTCGGCGGCAGGCAGCAAAGGAAGCGCCAGTTGCTCCAGGACCGACGCGTCCAGGTTCAGGACAGCGTGGCTGGCGGACGCCATCCGGTCACCGTCGCGGACCAGTCCGTCGGAAATGTCCATCATGGCCGTGGCTCCGGATTCCCTGGCCAGCGGGCCCGCTCCGAGCGGGGGAACCGGCCGGCACTGGGTGTTCATCAGGGTCCGCTGTTCCCGGTTTAGGCCGCCGACCGGGATTGCCGATTCCAGCAGCGCGAGACCGGCGGCAGCGCGGCCCACGGTGCCGGCCAGAGCGAGCGTGTCTCCCGGACGGGCGCCGGAGCGCAGCACGGCTGCCTGGCCGTCGAGCGTGCCGAGAATCGCCACGCTGACCGCGAGCTCCCGGCCCCGGCCAAGGTCACCGCCGGCCACGGCGCAGTCCGGGGCGCCGAGTTCCCGGATGCCGGCACTGAGACCGTCGGCGAAGTCCTCAACCCAGGCCACCCTGGTTTCCGGCGGCATGGTGAGGCTGACCACGAGGGACGTGGCCCGGGCCCCCATCGCGTTGATGTCGCTGAGGTTTTGCGCGGCGGCCTTCCAGCCGACGTCGTAACCGGTGGTCCGGTAGCCGTTGTTCCACTCCAGCCGGAAGTCCTGGTCGGCCACCTGGGTGTCGATGCTGAGGACTGCCCGGCCGTCCGGTGCAGCCACAATTGCGGCGTCGTCGCCCGGGCCCAGGATCAGCGACGGGTTGTGTTCCTGGCCGTAGTGCAGGCGCGGGAAGATGCGTCCCAGAAGTTGGGATTCGGAGAGCTCCGCCACGGTCAGCGGCGGCGTGCTCCCGGCCGCGTGCGGCAGGGCCACTCCGGGCTGGGCCACTTCCGGCGGGGCCACTTCCGGCGGGGCTGCTTCGGGCTGGGTCGTTTCGGAGCGTGGGGCAGTCTCGTGTTCAGGCACAGCCCAACGCTACCGCGAGCCGGTGACAGCGGCGGTCTGTGGTCTCTTCATGTTTGCTGATTTTCTGCTGCTGCCGGGCCGTACGGCCGTCCGCGCGCACCGGGATAGGCTTAAAGAATGCAGCGCTTACGTTTCCCGGCTTCCGCACGTCCGCTCCGAATTCTTGCCGCGGCGGCTGCCGCAGGCGTCCTGCTGAGCGGCTGCTCTCCGGTGGTCGACGTCGCTCCCGCCAAGGACGCCGCGAACGCCGCCTGCGCCCCGATGATGGTGGCGCTGCCGGATGCGATCGGCGAGGCGAAGCTGCGCAAGACCAACAGCCAGGCCACCGCCGCCTGGGGCGATCCGTCCCTCGTAATCCTGCGCTGCGGGGTCAACGTGCCGGGGCCGACGACGGACCCCTGCATGAGTGTGAACGGCGTCGACTGGGTCATCAAGGAGGGCGACCCGGTGTGGACCCTGACCACCTTCGGGCGCGAACCGGCCACCGAGATCCTGCTGGACCCGGATAAGATCAGCTCCGCCACAGTTACCGCCGAGCTAGCGGCCGCGGCCGCGAAGGTGCCGGCTTCGCGTAACTGCGTGGGCCAGGCGGACCTGCAGAACCTCCCGACGGGCCAGTAGCCTGCCGCAGCCCGGCCGTCAGCCGCTGCGGTAGCGGGCCGGGCTGCCCGCTACCGCAGCCCGGTCTTGCGGTGCAGCGCCAGGAAGATCAGTTCGTCGATCAGTTCCGCGTAGCTGAGCCCGGAGGCCTTCCACATCTGCGGGTACATGCTCTTCGGCGTGAAGCCGGGCATGGTGTTGATCTCGTTGATGATCAGGTCACCCTCGGCCGTGTAGAAGAAATCGACCCTGCTCAGTCCCTCGGCTCCGACGGCGTCGAACGCGACGGCGGCCAGCTCGCGGACCCGGGCGATGGCTTCGTCAGGGAGGTCGGCGGGGCAGCTCAGGGCCGCGGCGTCGTCCACATATTTCGCGTTGAAGTCATAGAACTCGTGCCCGCCGCCGGCCACGGAAATCTCTCCGGGCATGGACGTCCGGGGAGCGTCGGTCCCCCGGCCCTCCAGCACCGCGCATTCGATCTCGCGGCCCACAATGCCGGCCTCGATGACGAGTTTCGGGTCATGCAGGCGGGCGGCCTCGATCGCCGCATCCAGGCCGTCGATCGAGTCCACCTTGGAGATGCCCATGGAGGAGCCGGCCCGCGCGGGCTTGACGAAGACCGGGAAGCCGAGCTGGTCCACGCGCTTGCGGACGGTCTCGGGATCCCTACGCCACTGACGGTCCGTGACGGCAATGTACGGACCCACCCGGAGTCCGGCGGATTCGAACACCACCTTCATGAAGTGTTTGTCCATGCCGACGGCGGACGCCAGCACGCCGGCGCCCACGTAGCGGGTGTCGGACAGTTCCAGGAAGCCCTGGATGGTGCCGTCCTCACCGAACGGGCCATGCAGCAGCGGGAACACAACATCCACGGCGCCCAGTTCCTGCGGGATTTCGTTCGGGGAGGCCACAATCAGCTGGTGTTCGCCGCCGATTTCGGCCAGCGTGACCGTCCTGCCCGAGGCGGCAACCTCGGGCAGGGATGAGGCCGAGAGGGACCAGTCGTGGGTATCGCCGGACGCCAGTACCCACTGGCCGGACTTGGCGATCCCGATCGGGATGACCTCGTATTTCGTTTGGTCGATGGCACCCAGGACACCGGCCGCCGTCACGCAGCTGACTGCATGTTCGCTGGAACGGCCGCCGAACAGCACAGCCACGCGGGGCCGTGCCGGGACGGGTGGGCCGTCTGTGCTTCCGTTTACTTCAGACACGTTCAGTTATCGCCTTCAGGTTTCAGGTCCCGGGACAGCAGCAGCGGCCCCAGTTCGTCAACGGACAGTTTTCCGGACAGCACGGCAACGACGGCCGCGGTGATGGGCATCTCGACACCCAGTTTGCCGGCAAGTTCATGCACGGCCTGGGCGGATTTGATCCCCTCGGCCGTCTGCGTCATTTCGGCAGCCACTTCATCGAGGGTCAGTCCCTTGCCCAGCAGCCGCCCGGCGGTGTGGTTCCTCGACAGCGGCGAGGAACAGGTTGCCACGAGGTCGCCGAGGCCGGCCAGCCCGGCCATCGTCCGGGCCTCCCCGCCGAGGGCCAGAGACAGCCGGGAGGTCTCTGCGAGGCCGCGGGTTATCACCGAGGCCTTCGTGTTGTCGCCCATTTGTTTGCCTTCGCAGATGCCGACCGCGAGGGCGATGATGTTCTTGACGATTCCGCCGATTTCGACGCCGACAACGTCGCCCGTGGTGTAGGGGCGGAAGTACGGCGCGGTGCAGCTGCGGGCGATCCAGCCGGCCGCGGCCGGGTCGGAGCAGGCCACGACGGAGGCGGTGGGTTCTTCGCGGGCGATTTCCATGGCCAGGTTGGGTCCGGAGACGACCGCGATCCGGCCCGCGGGAATGCCGAGTTCCTCTGAGATGACTTCGCTCATCCGGGCGTCGGAGTGCAGCTCGAGTCCCTTCATGAGCGACACCACCACGGCGCCGGGCGCCAGCAGGTCCTTCCACTGGCGAAGTTGGAGCCGCAGGGTCTGGGCCGGCACGGCCAGGACCACCAGCTCAGCCCCGGCGAGGACCTCGGCAACGTCAGTGGAAGCGGTGATGCTGGGCGGAAGGGCGATGTCCCTGAGGTACTGCTCGTTCCGGTGTTTCAGGTTGATCTGGTCGACAACTTCCGCGCGCCGGCCCCAGAGCCGGATCTCGCGGTCCACGCCGGAGGCGTCGGCCGCGTCGGCGAGGATCTTGGCGAAGGTTGTTCCCCAGGAGCCGGCGCCGAGCACGGCCACCGTGGCTGCGGAGGATGCTCCGCCGAAGTCGCCTGTCATGTGGCGCCGTCCGCGTCGGTGACATTCCCGGCGTCGGACGCGTTGCCTGAAGCACCGCTGGCAGAGCCGCTGCGCGTGCCGCCGGTTGAGTCCTCCGGGTCGGTGAAGCGGCCGTGCGTGGACTGTTTGTGGGCAGCAGGGTCCCACCGGACCAGCGGGGGCTGTCCGCCGCGGAGGGTGGCCAGGAGTTCCGTGATGGCATCCATGATCACGTTGGTGGCCTCGGTGAGGGTGGCTTTGTCCAGCGGCCGTCCGGCGAAGGCGCTGAGGTCCACGGGGTCGCCCACGATCAGGCGGGAGGTCTTCCGCGGCAGGAGGTGGATCCGTTTGGCATAGCGCGGAAGCACCTCGTGGGCCCCCCAGTGCGCCATCGGCACCACGGGAATACCGCTTTCGAGCGCCATGCGTGCGGCTCCGGTGTGGCCCTTCATCGGCCACAGCGCCGGGTCCCGGGTCAGCGTGCCCTCGGGGTAGATGATGATGGCCCCGCCCTCATCCACCACTTCCTTGGCTATCTGCAGCGAGCGGTTGGCACCCGCCGAGGACCGTTCCACCGGGATCTGTTTGGTGGCGCGCAGCACGAATCCCAGGACGGGGACCTTGAAGAGCCCGGCCTTGGCGAGGAAGTGCGGCATCCGCTTCTGGTTGTAGAGCATGTGCGCCACCACCAGCGGATCGATTTCGGTGCAGTGGTTGGGTGCTGCGATGAAGCCGCCGGCGGGGAGCTTCTCCAGATCGATCCATTCCTTCCGCATCAGGAAGTTCATGGTCGGCCGGACAATCCCGGCAACGACGACAAAAGTGATTCGGCTCCTGGCCGTTTCCTTCACGTCCTGCCCGCTACTCGGCCGTGGTGATGTCGAAGTCGGCGCCCAGGCCCGCGAGCTTTTCGGTGAAACGCTCGTAGCCGCGGTTGATGATGTCGATTCCGGTGACCCGAGACGTGCCGTTGGCGGCCAGCGCCGCGATGAGGTGGCTGAAGCCGCCCCGCAGGTCCGGCACGTCAATGTCGGTGCCGGTCAGCTGGGTGGGGCCGGAAATTACGGCTGAATGCAGGAAGTTGCGCTGGCCGAAGCGGCACGGGACGCTGCCGAGGCATTCGCGGTGGACCTGGATGTTCGCCCCCATCCGGATCAGGGCCTCGGTGAAGCCGAAGCGGTTCTCGTACACGGTTTCGTGGACGATCGACACGCCCTCGGCCTGGGTCAAGGCGACAATGAGCGGCTGCTGCCAGTCGGTCATGAAACCGGGGTGCACGTCCGTCTCGAGGACCAGCGGGTTGAGCTTGCCGCCCTTGTGATAGAAGCGGATGCCGTCGTCGCCGATGTCCATCCCGCCGCCGACCTTGCGGTAGGTGTTGAGGAAGGTCATCATGTCGCGCTGGGTGGCGCCCTCGACGAAGATGTCGCCGCGGGTAACCAGCGCCGCGGACGCCCAGGACGCCGACTCGTTGCGGTCCGAGAGGGCGCGGTGGTTGTAGCCGCCCAGGTCCGGCACGCCCTCGATCCGGATGGTGCGGTCCGTCTGGACGCTGATGATCGCGCCCATCTTCTGCAGCACGGCGATGAGGTCGACAATCTCCGGCTCGGTGGCCGCACCGGAGAGCTCGGTGATGCCCTCGGCCCTCGTGGCGCTCAGCAGCACCTGCTCGGTGGCCCCGACGGACGGGTACGGCAGCGAAATCTTGGCGCCCTTGAGACCGCCGGGCGCGGAGATGTGGATGCCGCCGGGACGCTTCTCCACCACGGCGCCGAACTGGCGCAGCACGTTCAGGTGGTAGTCGATCGGGCGGTCACCGATCTTGCAGCCGCCCAGGTCCGGGATGAAGGCCTCGCCGATCGCGTGGATCAGGGGCCCGCACAGCAGGATCGGGATCCGGGAATCACCGGCGTGCGCGTCGATCGCCGTGTGGGAGGCGGTCTTGGCGTTCGTCGGGTCGAGGGTCAGGTCCCCGGTGACCGGGTCCTTCTCGACGGTGACCCCGTGGAGCTGGAGCAGGCTGGTGACAACCTCGACGTCCTTGATTTCAGGAACGTTGCGCAACTCGGACGGCTCATTGCCCAGCAGGGCAGCCACCATGGCTTTGGGGACAAGATTCTTGGCCCCCCGCACGGTGACGCGGCCAGTAAGCGGGACGCCTCCGCGGATTGTCAGAACACTACTCATATACCGGTTTCCTCACGACTACTCGCCCCCAAATCCTTACAAAGGCACCAGCTAAGCATAGGAGCTAGCGTTACCGATCTGAAATACGGCGCGCGCCGGGATGTCCCCGCCGCCCCAGCGGCCGCCGTCGAAAACCAAGCAACGCGGGGTCATTTACGGCCGGTCCCGGGGGCCGGGACCGGCCGTAAATGACCCCGCGTTGGTGTGGGCGCGCGGCGCGTCAGGAAAGCTTGGCCGGCAGGGTTTTGGGCATAAACGAAGGCCGGGTGGCCTCGAAGGCGGTGATGTCTTCCTCGTGCTTGAGGGTCAGTCCGATGTCGTCCAGGCCCTCGAGGAGGCGCCAGCGGGTGTAGTCGTCGATCTCGAACGGCGCCACGATGTTGCCGCACTGGACGGTCTTGGAGACCAGGTCCACGGTCACCGCGGTGCCGGGGGCGTTCTCCAGCTCCTTCCAGATGAGTTCGATGTCATCCTGGGCCAGTTCGGCGGCGAGCAGGCCCTGCTTGCCGGAGTTGCCGCGGAAGATGTCGGCGAAGCGTGCGGACAGCACGGTCTTGAAGCCGTAGTCCTTCAGCGCCCAGACGGCGTGCTCCCGGGAGGATCCGGTGCCGAAGTCAGGGCCGGCTACGAGCACGGAGCCGGCGTTGAAGGGTTCCTGGTTCAGGATGAACGCAGGGTCCTTGCGCCAGGCCGCGAACAGTGCGTCCTCGAAGCCGGTGCGGGTGATGCGCTTGAGGTAGACGGCCGGGATGATCTGGTCCGTATCGACGTTGCTCTGGCGCAGCGGAACGCCGATGCCGGTGTGGGTGGTGAACTTTTCCATGGCGGATCCTTCTTGGCTGTGTGGATCTGAGCAGTGTGGCTCTGAGCTGTGTGGATTCGGGCAGGCCCGTTAGGCGGCGTCGGAACGGACCGCGGCGGACCCGGGTACGGGGTCCAGGTCCGACGGCGCGCTCAGCGTGCCGCGCACCGCCGTGGCGGCGGCCACGACCGGGGAAACCAGGTGGGTGCGTCCGCCCTTGCCCTGGCGGCCCTCGAAGTTGCGGTTCGAGGTGGAGGCGCAGCGCTCCCCCGGTTCCAGCTGGTCCGGGTTCATGCCCAGGCACATGGAGCAGCCGGCGAAGCGCCATTCGGCACCGAAGTCCTTGAAGACCGTGTCCAGGCCCTCGGCCTCGGCCTCGAGCCGGACGCGGGCGGAGCCGGGGACCACGAGCATCCGGATGTTGGGGTCCTTGGTGCGGCCGCGGATGATGTCCGCGGCGGCGCGGAGGTCTTCCATCCGGGAGTTGGTGCAGGAGCCCAGGAAGACCGTGTCCACCCGGATGTCCTTCATCGGGGTGCCGGCTTCCAGCCCCATGTACTGCAGCGCACGTTCCGCGGCGGCCTTGGCGTTCTCGTCGCCGAAGTCCTCCGGCGAGGGCACCTTCGCGGACAGCGAGACGCCCTGGCCGGGGTTGGTTCCCCAGGTCACGAACGGCTCGAGCGTGTCGGCGTCGAGGTCCACCTCGACGTCGAAGGCGGCGTTGTCCTCGGTGCGCAGGGTGTTCCAGTACTCGACGGCGGCATCCCACTCGGCGCCCTGCGGCGCGTGCGGGCGGCCGAACATGTAGTCGTAGGTGGTCTGGTCCGGCGCGACGAGTCCGGCACGGGCGCCGGCCTCGATGGACATGTTGCAGATGGTCATCCGGGCTTCCATGGACAGCGCGCGGATCGCGGAGCCGCGGTATTCGAGCACGTACCCCTGTCCCCCGCCGGTGCCGATCTTGGCGATCACTGCCAGGATGATGTCCTTGGCGGAAACGCCGGGCCGCAGGGTGCCGTCGACGTTGATGGCCATGGTCTTGAAGGGCTTCAGCGACAGCGTCTGGGTGGCCATGACGTGCTCGACCTCGGAGGTGCCGATGCCCATCGCGAGGGCGCCGAAGGCCCCGTGCGTGGAGGTGTGCGAGTCGCCGCAGACCACGGTCATGCCGGGCTGGGTGAGGCCGAGCTGCGGGCCGACGACGTGGACGATGCCCTGCTCGGCGTCGCCGAGGGAGTGCAGCCGGACACCGAATTCCTGGCAGTTGTTGCGCAGCGTCTGGATCTGCGTGCGGCTGGTGAGGTCGGCGATTGGTTTGTCGATGTCCAGCGTGGGAGTGTTGTGGTCCTCGGTGGCGATGGTGAGGTCCGGCCGGCGCAGCGGGCGCCCGGCCAGCCGGAGGCCCTCAAAGGCCTGCGGCGAGGTCACCTCGTGCACCAGGTGGAGGTCGATGAAAAGAAGGTCTGGCTGGGCGTTGGCTCCCTCGCCGTCGCCTTTGCGCACCACGTGCGCGTCCCAGACTTTCTCGGCCAGTGTCTTTGCCACGGCCTTCTCCCTTCACTGCGGTGTTCGTACTTGCCGGCTTGTTGTCTCTTACTGAACCAGCCCGCCCGCTTCCTGCGCCAGCGGGTTGACTTGCATCTCAGATATTGAGACGGCAATATCATTACATGGACAATTCTAGTGGCGTCGGTGTCATCGATAAAGCGGCCCATGTGCTTGACGCACTTGAGGCCGGGCCCACCACCCTGGCGCAGCTTGTCGCTGCCACCGGGCTGGCGCGGCCCACCGTGCATCGGCTCGCTCTGGCGCTGGTCCATCACCGGCTGGTCAGCCGTGACATCCAGGGCCGTTTTGTGCTCGGCAGCCGCCTCGTGGAGCTTGCCTCCGCTGCCGGCGAGGACCGCCTGATCGCCTCCGCCGGACCGGTCCTGATGCAGTTGCGCGATGCCACCGGTGAGAGTGCCCAGATCTTCCGCCGGCAGGGCGAGTGGCGCGTCTGCGTCGCCTCCGCCGAGCGCCCGATCGGCCTGCGCGACACCATTCCGGTGGGCACCCAGTTGTCCATGAAGGCCGGCTCCGCCGCCCAGGTGCTGCTCGCCTGGGAGGACCACGACCGGCTCCTGGAGGGCCTGCAGGCCGCCCGCTTTACGCCCACCGTCCTGGCCGGGGTACGACGGCGGGGCTGGGGCCAGAGCCTCGGCGAACGCGAGCCCGGGGTCGCCTCGGTGTCGGCCCCCGTCCGCGGCCCGTCCGGCCGCGTGATCGCCGCGGTGTCGATCTCCGGCCCGATTGAACGCCTGACCCGCCAGCCGGGCCGGCTGCACGCCGAAGTGGTGTGCAACGCCGCCCGCGTGCTGACCGAGGCCCTGCGCAAGACCAGCGACTGACGGCATAGGCTGTCCGCATGAGCAGCTATGCGGTGTTCCTGCGCGGGGTTAATGTCGGCGGCATCACCATCAGGATGGCCGAACTGAAGGAAGCCCTGAAGTCCCGTCCGTTTTCGGCGGTGAAAACGCTCCTGGCCAGCGGAAATGTGGTGCTCACCAGTGAGCTGTCCGCCGCCGGTGTCAAGCAGGAATTCGAGGCCTGCCTCCGGGAAGCCTTCGGCTATGACGCCTGGGTGGTGGTCCTGGCCGCGGAACGGGTCGCCGAACTGGTGGCGGCCTGTCCCTACCCCGCGGACGACACGTCCACGCACACCTACCTGACCCTCGGTTCCGACGCCGATGTCCTTGCCGGGCTGCATGAGGCCGGCACCGCCCTGGACGGGGCCGAGCTGACCCGGCTCGGCCCCGAAGCCCTGGCATGGCTGGCACCCGCCGGCGGCACCCTGGACAGCCCGTTCAGCAAGCTGTCCTCGAAGCCGAAGTACAAGGCCTCCACCACCACCCGCAACCTGCGTACCATGATCAAGGTCCGCGACGCCGCGGCCCGGGCCTAGCGCACCACTTCACAGTCTTTGACGCGGCACGGCTGCGGCACGGCTGCGGCGTCAAAGGCCGGTCAGCGTGCCGCCGCCTGGAGGGCCTTGGTGAAGGACGCCAGCCTGCTGACCTCCAGCGCCACGGGCTCCACCACCAGGTCTTCCGCCACGGCCGCGACCGAGGCCCTGAGCCGTTTCCGGGCCGCCGCGCCCCGCGCCCGGGCGGCGGCGCCCGCGATGAACCTGGCGAGGATGGCCAGGACAATTCCCAGCAGCGCTCCCCCGGCGATCATCACGGTCGGCAGCGGCCAGCCCTCCACCAGCGGCACCTCCGGGACGGGAAACTGCAGGTAGGCCAGCCCGGCAAGGACCCCGAGCCAGCCAAATCCGCCGAGGGCCGCCAGCAGTGCCAGCCATTGCACCACGTTGAACGGGGACCACCACCAGGCGGTGGATCCGGCCTTCAGCTCAGTCGAGGCAATCGCCTGGTCCAGGGCGTCGGGCAGCTGCTCCCGGCCCTCCCGGGCGGCTCCCCGGATCACGGAGCGCCAGGGGCCTGGGGCGCCCGCGGAGGCGGCGTCGGCAAATTCCCGGACCGCGGCATCCGTTCGGGCACGTTCCGGGGCGCCGGCCGGCGGCAGCGAGGTGCGGTTGAGGTCCGGCCGGGCACCCTCCCGCCGCAGGTTCAGCCGCCGCAGCGGGTCGGGCCGGAAGCGGACCAGCCAACGGGTGACGGGCCAGCCGGTGCGGCGGGTCGACTCCAGCTGGTAGGACCGGACCACGGCGTCCACCACCACCGGGACGTTGGCCGCGACGGCCAGTTCCTCGGCCAGACGGGCCTTTGACGAGGCTTTGACCCCGGGCGCCCCGCCCGGACCCGAGGCCTCGGCGAGCCGGTCCGCGGCCCGGGTAACGTCGGCGCCGAGGCGCTGTGACTGCGCCTGCCGCTGCGAGGCCACCTGGCGGATGGCGGCCCGGACTTTGTCCACCCCGGTTCCCACCACCGCGGAGGCGCCGATGACCTGCACTTTGCCCAGCCCGTCGCGCGCCAAAATGCTCTTAAGTGACTCCAGCACCGGTCCGACCTCGTGCGCCGGAAGCCGGTCGATCTGGTTGAGCACCACCAGGGTGACGGCGCCGTGGGAGGCAAGCGGCGTGAGGAAATCATTGTGCACGGCGGCGTCGGCGTACTTCTGCGGATCAAGCACCCAGACGAGGACATCCACGAGTCCGACCATCCGCTCCACGATCTCGCGGTTCGCGGCGCGGGTGGAGTCAAAGTCGGGCAGGTCGAGCAGGATCAGGCCGGTGCCTTCATCGGCGAAACCCGGTACCGGGGTGGCGTGGTGCCGGTTCCGGACCTCGAGCCAGTCCAGCAGCTCGTCGCTGCCCTCGGCTCCCCAGATACCGGCCAGCGGCTCCGAGGTCGTGGGCCGCCGCGCGGCCGCCGTCGCGATTTCCGCCCCGCTGACGGCGTTGAAGAGCGAGGACTTTCCGCTGCCGGTGGCCCCGAAGAACCCGACGACGGTGTGGTCCGCCGAGAGGGAACGCCGGGAGCTTGCCCGGTCCAGCACCTGGAGGACGCCGGCCAGGACGTCCTCCGGGAGCGCGCCGGCGGCGAGCTCGCGGGCCTCGTTCAGGGCGTCAAGCCGGCGGTCCAGCCGGGAGGCCTCGGCGGCGATGCCGTGGCGGCTCACGCGGAGGCCGCCAGCCGGCGGAGCGCCGCGGCATGGCCGGCGAGCACTGCAGGAGGGACCCCGCCGGAGATCTCCAGCCGGGCCAGGAACCGCTGCTGTTCAGCCTGGAGCAGTCGCTGGCACCGGGCGTGGAGATCCTCGCGGGCCGTCTTGGCCAGCCGGCGGACGGCATCCTCGCCGAACACTGCTTCCAGCAGCCGCTGTCCGACGACGGCGGTGCCGCCCGCGACGCCGATCTCCAGCCCGGTGAGCCCCGCTGTCATCGAGAACACCACGATCATCAGGGCGGCGCCGAGGCCGTTGATCCCAAAGGACAACCAGCGGGCCTGAGTGCGTTTGCCTTGGCCTTCGGTCTTGATCAGTTCCATGAGGCTCCCCTGCCACGCCCGGATCTCGGCGGCTGCCTGGTCTGCGAAGCCTTCCGAGGTTCCCGACAGGTCGTCGCCGCCGAGCAACTGGCGGCCGGCAGGATCGGAGCGCCAGCGTCCGTCCGTGGCTTCGGCCGCGTTGGCGGCCTCATCGAGAATGACCGCCTGCAGGCCGCTTTCGATCGCGGTTTCCACCCGCACCGCCGGTGCCGGTTCACCGCGGAAGAAGGCTCCGGCCCGGTCGCGGAAGCGGCCGATGTTCTGCTCCATGGCGCGGAAAAACTCGCCGGTGCCCACGAAGTCCTGCCAGCGGGCCAGCACCTCGCCGCGCAGGAGCGCGCCGTCCCGGGTGGCCTCCAGGATCCTGGCTACGGCGTCCTGGTAGGCGTCCCGGGCGTCCCCGGCGAGGACGTCGGCGGCGTGTTCCTGCGCGACGGCGGCCTCCGCCACCGCCTCCACGCGGCTGCCCAGGGCCTTGACGGTCCCCGTAAGGGTCCGGCGGGCAATAGCAGCCCGGCCGGCGGCGTCCGCAGCGAGCTCCTGCAGCCAGCGCCGCAACGGCTCCACCACGGACGGCGGGAGCATTCCCAGGGGGTCCAGGGCCGCCTCCGGGATGACGAAGAGGCGGGCCCCGCCCAGGCCTTCCCTGCTGAGCATGGACTGCAGATCGGCGCTGACCTCGGCTTCGGCAGCGGCCGGCACCCGGTCCAGCACGACGGCGACCATGATGTCGCGGGAGGCCGCGTCGAGCAGCAGGCGCCACGGGACGGCGTCGGCGTAGCGGTTGGCCGTGGTGACAAAGACCCAAAGGTCGGCGGCCGCGAGCAGCTGCCCGGCGAGCCTGCGGTTGTCCGCGGAAATGGAGTCGACGTCGGGTGCGTCCAGCAACGCGATTCCCTGCGGCACCGCGGTATCGGAGACCAGCACGAGCGAGGTGATCGCTCCCGCGTCCGGGGTGGGACCGGCCTGGCTGGCGGGCAGCGGATTCGGATTCACCGTGCCGCGGATCCGGCTCAGGCTCGGAAGGACCCGCTGGTCCTCGAACCAATGCCCGTCGGCGGGGTGGTGCAGCAGGATGGGCTGGCGCGTGGTGGGCCGGATTGCACCGGAACGCGTCACAGCGTGGCCGACGAGCCCGTTGACGAGGGTCGATTTCCCTGCGCCGGTGGAACCGCCCACGACGGCCAGCAGGGGCGCGTCCAGGCTGCGGTAGCGCGGCAGGATGTAATCGTCGAGCTGGGCGAGGGCGTTGCGGATGTCCCGGCGGGCCTCGTCCGCCCCGGGCAGCGCCAGCGGCAGCTCGGCGGCAGCCAGGTCGCGATGGACGGCTTCCAGCAGTTCAACGGCGTGGCCGTGGGATTCTTCACTCACGGCTTTATCATGCCAGTTCAGGCCGATGCCGGTTCAGCGCCACGGGATCGGGGGATATAGAAAAACGGCCCCGGGCTGATGCCCGGGGCCGTTTCAGTTGTGACCCCAGCGGGATTCGAACCCGCGTTACCGCCGTGAGAGGGCAGCGTACTAGGCCGCTATACGATGGGGCCGCGTACTCTCCAGAACGGCATTTCTGCCATTCGCGCTAAGCGATTGTTTCATACACTCAGCAAGCGTTTCAAATCGGCAGACCGATCCAAAACCCCTGATCAGCCGCGGAAATCCGCGGATTTTTCAGAGCTGGGATACCAGGACTCGAACCTAGAATGACGGTACCAGAAACCGTAGTGTTGCCAATTACACCATATCCCAATGGAACTTTCGGGCCGGATTCCCGGGTCTAAACCCGCGCTCCCGGCGCCTCAGCACGAGTAATTACTTTACCCGAGAGTTTTCCTCCGCACAAATCGGGCGTCCCGGCACTGCCCGGACGGCGCCGGGACCACCGGCGGCTCTCCTTGCCACCGCAAAACCCTTGCCAATCCGGCATCCACAAGTTTACGCTCGGTAAGTTACTAACGAGTAACCAATCTCCCCCACGTCGCTGAGGGCAGCTTCACGGGTGTTTCCGGATGTTAGCTGCATCACACTTCGGGGGCCGGCAGCATTGCCGCTGCCGGCACCGCCATCGAGAGGAACCATCTGTGACACAGAGTCGTGCCGCCACCAACAAGACCCGCAGCCGTGCCCAGCAGATCGCCATCGCACTCCTCGCCCTGCTGCTGATCGCCCTGCTGGGGTTCTACACCCTCGTCACCGGCCGGATTGTAGATGGTTCAGCCCGCCTCCAGGAGGGCGCCGGGCTGGCCTCCACGGGCGCCGAACACCTGAAGGATGGTGCCGGCAGGCTCGCCACCGGTGCCGGCGCTGCGGACACCGGCGCCGGAAAGCTCTCGGCCGGCGCCGACAAGGTCCGGGACGGAATCAGCCAGCAGTTGGCCCCCGGAGTCGAGAAGCTCCACGCCGGCGCCGGCCAGTTGGCCGCGGGTGCCATCAAGATCGAAACCGACGTCAACAACAAGCTCGCCCCCGGCATCTACAAGGTCGACGACGGCGCACGGAAACTGGCCGCCGGAGCCGCGCAACTTTCCGCCGCCCTGACCCCCACTGCCGCCGGCAATGCAAAGAACAACCTGGCCGACGGCGCCACGCAGCTGAATACGGGCGCCACCCAGCTGGAGGCAGGCACCACCGCGCTGGAGGCCGGCACCGGGCAACTGGAGGCCGGAACCACCCAGCTGAAGGCCGGCACCATCCAGCTCAAGGGCTACCGCGGGGAGAACAATGACCCTGCAGCCGGGACCGGAACCGCGGCGCTCGCGCAGGCCCTTGAGCAATTGCAGGCCGCGGCCAACGATCCCGCCCAGGGGCTTGTCCCGCTGGCCGTGGTCAAGGACAAAATTGGGCAGATTCTGGCTGGCGCCCACAAGCTGGATGCCGGGGCCTCCCAGCTCCAGGCAGGGGCGTCCCAGCTCCACACCGGGGCATCCCAGCTCCACACCGGCGCGTCCAAACTCCAGACGGGCGCAGGCCAGTTGCACGAGGGCACGGAGAAGCTGACGGGCGGTTTCGCGACCCTGGCCGACAAGCTCAACAGCCGGGACCCTAAGAATCCCGGCGTGGTCCTGGGCACCGAACTGCTGGCCGACGGGACGTCTAAGATCAGGACAGGCATGGACGGCGTGCCGGGCGACCCGGCGCGCCCGGGCCTGATCAAAGCCGCAGCAAAAATGACTGAAGGCAGTTCACAGCTCGCGGACGGCACAGTTGCGCTCAACGCGGGCATCAAGGGCGATCCGGGGGATCCGGCAAATCCGGGGCTGCTCGGCGGATCCCTGTCCCTGGCCTCCGGCGCCACCGAGCTCTCGGAAGGCAACACCAAACTGGCGGCCGGCTCTTCGGAGCTTTCCGCCGGCGCGGACAAGCTCGCCGACGGGAACGCCCGGATCGCCGAGGGCACTGGCACCCTGTACTCGAGTGCCGCGGCGGTCTCGCCGTCGACCATGGTGGGCCAGTCCGACGCGGCCCTCGCGCTCGGGATCGTGGGTGTGCTGGGTCTCGGCGCGGTCGGGGCATTCCTGGTGCTGCGGAGCCGCCGGGCACGTGCCGGCGCGGCCACGGCGGGCGGTTAGGCCTCGGCGGGCGGTTAGGCCTCGGCGGGCGGTTAGGCCAGCAGCTCCAGCAGGGAACCGATCTCGCGGCCGGCAAAGCCCGGGGCCGGTTCCCCGCCGCGGTTCAGCCAGATGCCCAGCAGGCCTGCCGCCGTCGAGCCGTCCGCATCCAGGAGGCGGTTGTCCCCCACATAAAGCGTTTCGCCGGCACCAATGCCGAGGCGGCGGACGCCCTCAAGGTAGATGGCGGGATCCGGCTTCGCCGCCCCAACGGTGTCCGTGCCGACCAGCACGGTGATGCGTTCCAGCCCGGCGGCGTCCAGCTTGACCCGCTGGTAGTCGTGGACGTTGTTGCTCACTGCGCCGTAGCGGATGCCGGCGGCATCCAGCGCATCCAGGATCGGGGTGACGTCGTCGAAGGCGCGGATGTAGCCGTGCTGCAGGCTGGCGTAGGAACTGACCCAGTGGTGGGCCTGCTCGCCCTCCTCCAGCTGCACGCCGAAGTGCCCCAGGGCGGCCCGGCCCCGCAGCAGGCGCTGCTCATTGAAGCTCAGCTCCCCGGCCAGGTACCGGTCGTAGAAATGCGTCGTCTCGCGGGTGAAGATCCGCCCGAACTTCTCCCACCCGGCCTCGTCCAGGCCGGGCAGGAGGTGTTCGCTGACGTCCCGCAGGGCTGCCGTCATGGCGAACTCGAGATCCACCAGGGTGTCGTCGATGTCGAACAGCACACCGCGGATACCGCCGAGACCCGCCGCCAGGGCGCTGGTTAGGGCGCCTGCGCGGGCCGCTGGCCTCTCGCCGGACGGTAATCCGGACTGCACGGCCGTCATCAGCCGCGGAAGGCGCGCAGCCGGGCCAGGGACGAGTCCTTGCCCAGGATCACCATGGATTCGAACAGCGGCGGGGAGATCCGGCGGCCGGAGACCGCCGTGCGGACCGGGCCGAAGGCCAGCCGCGGCTTGACGCCCAGGCCCTCGACGAGTGCTTCCTTGAGCGCGGCCTGGATGTTCTCCGCGGTCCAGTTGCCCAGCGGTTCCAGTGCGGCCAGGGCAGCGTCGAGGACCTCGGTGAGGTTCTCCGGCAGCCCCTTGCGGGCGTCGGCGGCGACGTCGATCCCGTCGTCGTTCTTGAACAGGAAAGCGAGCAGTTCGGGGGCCTCGCCCAACAACGAGATCCGTTCCTGGATCAGTGGAGCCGCCTCGGTGAGGATCTCCTCCTGGCGCGCGGTCAGGGTGTCGCCGACGAACCCGGCGGTGCGCAGGTACGGGACGAGACGGCCGCGGAAGTCCCCGGCGTCGAGCATCCGGATGTGCGTGCCGTTGATGGCCTCGGCCTTCTTGATGTCGAAGCGGGCCGGGTTGGCGAGCACGTCGTTGACGTCGAAGTGCTCGATCAGCTGGTCCACCGTGAAGATGTCCTCATCGGCGGAGAGGCTCCAGCCGAGCAGCGAAAGGTAGTTGAGAAGGCCCTCCGGGATGAAGCCGCGGTCCCGGAGCAGGAACAGGTTGGACTCCGGGTCACGCTTGGAGAGCTTCTTGTTCCCCTCGCCCATGACGTACGGCAGGTGCCCGAAGACCGGCAGGTAGCTGGCGACGCCGATGTCCATCAGCGCGCGGATCAGCACCACCTGCCGGGGCGTGGAGGAGAGGAGGTCCTCGCCGCGGAGCACGTGGGTGATGCCCATCAGGGCATCGTCCACCGGGTTGACCAGGGTGTAGAGCGGGGATCCGTCGGCGCGGACGATCACGTAGTCCGGGATGCTGCCGGCCTTGAACGTGATGTCGCCGCGGACCATGTCGGTGAAGGTGACGTCCTCAGCCGGCATCCGCACCCGCAGAACAGGCTTGCGGCCCTCGGCCTGGAACGCCGCCAGCTGCTCTGCGGAGAGCTCGCGGTCGAAGTTGTCATAGCCGAGTTTGGGGTCGCGGCCGGCGGCGCGGTGGCGGGCCTCAACCTCCTCCGGGGAGGAGTAGCACTCATAGGCGTAGCCGGCCTCGATCAGCTTGGCGACGACGTCCTTGTACAGGTCCAGGCGCTGGGACTGGCGGTACGGCTCGTGCGGTCCGCCGACCTCGACGCCTTCCTCCCAGGTGATGCCGAGCCATTTCAGGGCCTCGAGCAGCTGCTGGTAGCTCTCCTCCGAGTCGCGCGCCGCATCCGTGTCCTCGATGCGGAACACGAAGGTGCCCTTGGTGTGGCGGGCGTGTGCCCAGTTGAACAGGGCCGTGCGGATCAGGCCGACGTGTGGGGTGCCGGTGGGTGACGGGCAGAAGCGGACGCGGACCGGGGTGTCGGCGGTAACTTCGCTGGTCACGGTGGGGGCGGAGCTGGAGACGGCGCCGGGCGCGGAGGGAATAGTCATAGTGGTACCAACATTACCAACCCCGGTCCTTGGCGGGCGCCCGGGGGTTTCCGCTGCGAAAACGGACAGCGCACCGTGGATCCACGGTGTGCTGTCCGAAATCGGAGCTTTTTCTACCCCGGCGAACTGCCTAGCGGCGGACCACCGGATTGGAGAGCCGGCCGATCCCCTCGATCTCGACCTCGAAGCGGTCGCCGGCCTGGACAAGTCCAACGCCGGCCGGGGTGCCGGTCATGATGACATCTCCGGGGAGCAGCGTAAAGGCCTGCGAGACGATGGAGACGAGCTCGCGGACGCCGCGGATCATCTGGCTGGTGCTTCCGTCCTGGCGCAGTTCACCGTTGAGCCGGCCCTGGATCTGCAGGTCCTCGGTGTTCAGCTCAGTCTCGATCCACGGCCCCAGCGGGGCGGAGGTGTCGAAGCCCTTCGCACGGGCCCACTGCAGGTCGGTTTTCTGGACGTCGCGGGCGGTGAGGTCGTTG
This sequence comes from Pseudarthrobacter sp. HLT1-3, assembly GCF_059383535.1. Classification (NCBI taxonomy): domain Bacteria; kingdom Bacillati; phylum Actinomycetota; class Actinomycetes; order Micrococcales; family Micrococcaceae; genus Pseudarthrobacter; species Pseudarthrobacter sp. HLT1-3. The sequence goes on from NZ_JBWZCJ010000025.1 coordinate 61,542, forward strand.
CCGCAGGTGTAGCCGAAGATGACCTCGTCGACGCGCTCCTCGGGAACGTCTTTGCAGATCCGCCCGATCACCACGCAGAGCTCGGCCTCGAAGGAGACCTCCTCGGAGAACTCCGGCAGGACGATCGGGTCGTTGGGTCCGATCACGGACGTGTTGGGCTTCAGGAAGAGCAGCGGGTGCTTCGGGATCTCGTTGCCGAGTTCCTCGGCGTGTTCGACGAAGTTGCGGCCGACGCCGATGACCTTGCTGCGCGGAATGATCGGGGCCAGCAGGCGCACGTCCTCCAGCTTGTGCCGCACGGCGGTTCGTTCCACGCCGTGGAAGAACGGGTCGCCGTTGATGACAGTGACTTCCTCACTGCCGGGCTCACCTTCAACAATGCCGTAGAGGGGATCAGAATCGACTACAAACCGGGCGATACGCATGGCTCCAAGCGTACCGTCTCGCGCGGGGCGTGCCGGACTGCAGGGGCGGCCGGGCGGGGCGCTCCCGCACCCGACCGGCTCGCAGCAGGGGCCGTTCTGGAGGGTGAAAACGTCCTCAACTGCGGCCAGTTGGGAGTCAGGCGGTGCCGGTGTCCAGGCGCAGGTAGTGCAGCTGCGCGGCCACGGACAGTTCCGCCGCGGGCCGCACGGCAGGATCGACGGCGGCGTACACCGCGTCGGCCACGTCGGCCACTGCGGCTCCGGATCCCAGGTCCTTCAGGGCTGAACGGATTTGCCCGAGGCGGTCCTCGCGGTGGTCCCGGTACGCGCGGACGATCGTGTCCAGGGCCGGCAGCATCGGCCCGTGGGCCGGGAGGACCGTGGCGGGGCCCAGGCTTTCCAGCCGGTCCAGCGACGCCAGATAGTCGCCCAGGGTGCCGTCGGGGTAGTCCAGGACCGTGGTCCCGAAGCCGAGGATTGTGTCGCCGGTGAGGACCGAGCCGCGGTCGCCGTCGTGCGGCAGGTGGAAGCAGACCGAATCCGAGGTGTGCCCCGGCGTCGCCAGCACCCTGATCTCTGCCCCGGCGGCGTGGATGACTTCGCCGTCGACGAGGGGGCTTCCGCCGTGGCAGTGGGCGGGATCCTTGGCGCGCACGGGTGCGCCGGTCAGTTCGGCGAACCGGGCGGCGGCGGCGGTGTGGTCGGCGTGCCGGTGGGTGATCAGGATGAGTTCGACGGCGCCGGCCCGGGCCAGTTCCTCCAGGTGTGGCTCATCCAGCGGGCCGGGATCGACCACGACGGTGCCGGCCGCCCCGGGGGCCGCAATCACGTAGGAGTTGGTCCCGTGCAGGCTCATCGGCCCCGGGTTGGGGGCAAGCCTGAAGCGGGTCAGCTCTGTGCTGCGCACCATGGCGCGGGGGTCATCCGGAATCACAGTTCCATCTTCCCACCGAAGCGGCTCTTACACGAAGCGGCGCTCGCACGAGCAACAGTCACACGAACAGCAGTCATACGAGCAGCAGGGCGGCAATAACCGCCGGCAGGAGTGCCTCGGCGATGGCGCTCGCCCACAGCCGCCGCTCGGACAGCACCAAAATAATGCCGAGGAGCACGTGGCCCAGACAGGTGAAGAGCAACAGCGTCCGCCCGGCGGCGGGCTCCGGACCTGCCAGCATGACCGCGCCGATGATCGCGCCCACTCCCCAGATCATGTTGTAGAACCCCAGGTTAAAGGTCCACAGCCGCACGGCGTCCGTTTCCTCAGGCTTGATCAGGAACAGCCGGTGGAGGCGCTGGTCCCGGAAGAAGAAGGACTCAAGGATTCCGACGAGGATCAGCAGACCCCCGAAAATGACGCCCAGCACCTGAATCAGTCCCGTCATGGGCCATATTGTGCCCCCGCGGCCGGCGTGCAACTAGATGATTAATTCCTATTGGATTCAGTGGTCGTATGCGATCAGCGAACGTTTTCGGGGCGTTCCGGTCAGCCAGTTGTGCCAGATTCCGGCTGCGAGGGCC